>JAIQFW010000131.1 GCA_020073105.1 Terriglobia bacterium | reverse complement strand
ACGTAGGCATGGCAAATTCTTTGCCCTTCTCGCGTATGGCGCCGGGAGTGATGCGCTCGCGACGCAAGGCCATAGCCAAGGCTTGTTTGTTGGCAGCCACCCGTTCGCCGCTGATCTTTTCCCCGGTCTCGTTCTTCCCCGAAAATGTAAAAACTGGCATAGTTGACCTCTCTTCGCTGGGTTACATTCGTTCCCGGCACGCTAACTGGTTCGCGCTCCGGGTTGTTGCTTTCTCGGACTTGCTCATGTCTTTCATTAGCTCGATCTCGCTCGCCAGGACCCCTTTGGACCCTCTATCGCTTGCCGGGAGCCGCCGCCTTCGCCATCGCCGCCGGCTGATTGCGGCTCAGCAGACTGGCACCGCGGTTGATCATCTCGGTCAACTCGTCCTGATTGCTGGAACGGCTCATGGCCATCTCCATGCTGATCTGCTTCTGGAAGTACGCGGTAGCCAGTGCCTGGTTGAAGGTCTGCATACCGAACTTGTCCTGGCCAGATTGCATGGCAGAGTAGATCTGATGGATCTTGTCTTCACGAACCAGATTGCGGACGGCTGCGTTCGGCACCAGGATCTCCATGCACATCACCCGCCCCTTCCCGTCTGCCCGAGGCAGCAGGCTTTGGCACATGATGCCTTCCAGCACCAGCGACAGCTGCGCTCGAATCTGCGGCTGCTGGTGGGCCGGAAAGACGTCGATAATTCGGTTGATGGTGGAGGACGCCGAGTTGGTGTGCAACGTGCCGAAGGTGAGGTGGCCGGTTTCTGCAATGCGCAGCGCCGACTCAATGGTTTCCAGGTCGCGCATTTCGCCGATCAGCACCACATCCGGGTCTTCACGGAGGGCAGCGCGCAACGCATCGGCAAAACTCTTGGTGTCCGCGTGCAGCTCGCGCTGATTGACCACGCAGTTCTTGTTCATGTGCACGAATTCGATGGGATCCTCGATGGTGAGGATGTGGTCATGTCGTTCGGTATTGATCTTGTCGATCATGGCCGCCAGAGTCGTCGACTTGCCGGATCCCGTCGGCCCCGTCACCAGCACCAAGCCGCGCGGCTTGTCGCACATCTTGCTGACCACGGTAGGGAGGCCCAGTTGGTTAAACGACTTGATCTCAAACGGAATCAGCCGGAAGACCGCTGCGGTGGCGCCCCGCTGGTTGAACACGTTGGCACGGAAGCGGGCCAGACCCTTCAACCCGAAGGAGAAGTCGAGTTCCAGGTTTTCTTCCAGGCGATGCTTCTGCGAGTCGGTCATCACGCTGTACGCCAACTGCTTGGTTTCCGCCGGCGTCATCTGCGGCAGGTCCAAGGGCACCAGATGCCCGTGCACGCGGATTTGTGGCGGCGAATTGGTGGTCAGGTGAAGATCGCTGCCCCCCATCTCCAGCATTCGTTTCAACAGATCACTTAACGAGAGCGACATCGTTTGTCCCTTTCTCCTGCAAACTCTAGTGAATGGTCTCGCGCGCAACTTCTTCCAGCGTGGTGACACCCGCCGCGACCTTGATCAGACCGCTGCGGCGCAAGGTAATCATTCCCCGTTCAATTGCTTTCTTCTTGAGCTCCACGGCCGAGGCACCAACCAGAACCAGTTCCCTGATTTCGTCGTCCACTTCCATGACTTCGTACAAGCCCGCGCGGCCCTTGTAGCCGGTGTTGTTACAGGTGCCGCAACCTTTTCCCTTTTGGATCTTCACCGTTTTGGCTTCTTCCGGCGTGTAACCCTCGTCGATCAAGGCCTGCACGGGAACGTCCACGGTCTCGGCACATTCTTTGCAGATCCGGCGCACCAGACGCTGCGCACAAATCAGGTGGACAGAGGTGGCAACGAGGAAAGGCTCAATGCCCATGTTCATCAGACGGGTGATGGTTTCCGGAGCACCGTTGGTGTGCAGGGTCGAGAGCACCAAGTGTCCAGTCAAGGCGGCCTTGATGGCGATTTCAGCGGTCTCAAAGTCGCGGATCTCGCCCACCAGAATGATGTTCGGGTCTTGCCGCAGAAAGGCACGCAGCGCGGCCGCGAAATTCAGCCCAATCTGCTCTTTCATCTGCACTTGGTTGACCCCAGCCAACTGGAATTCGACCGGGTCTTCGGCCGTCATGATGTTGGTATCAGGCACGTTCAAACGCGCAATGGAGGAATACAAAGTGTTGGTTTTGCCCGAACCCGTCGGACCGGTCACCAGCACCATGCCGTAAGGCTTCAGAATGGCTTTCTCGAACTTGACCAGAGATTCCGACTCGAACCCCAGCTTGGTCATGTCGAGGCGCAGATTTTCCTTGTCCAGGAGCCGGAGCACAATCTTTTCGCCCCACAGTGTGGGCAGCGTGCTGACGCGGAAGTCGAGCTGCTTCTTGCGCCCGCCGATGTTCATCTTCAGCATGATGCGGCCGTCTTGCGGCAGCCGCTTCTCGCTGATGTCGAGCTTCGACATGATCTTTAGGCGTGAGGTGATGGCGTCCTTCAGCTTCAGGGGCGGCGCCATGATGCTTTGCAGCACACCGTCAATGCGGAAGCGCACGCGGAATTCTTTTTCGTAAGGTTCAATGTGGATGTCGCTGGCGCCACGCTTTACCGCGTCGGTCAAGATGAGGTTGACCAACTTTACGATGGGAGCTTCGTCCGCAGCCCGCTCCAGGTCGGCCAGCCCCAACTCTTCCTGGTCGGCTTGCAGTTCGACGTCGGCTTCGTCCATCTCCGTCATCGACTGCATCACTTGCTCGAGGTCTTCTTCCTTGGTCGTGCCGTACGACTTGTCGATGCCTTCCAGAATCGAGCTCTCCGACGCCACCACCGGCTCGATGTTGAAACCAGTCATGAACTTGATGTCGTCCATGGCAAACACGTTCGTGGGGTCGACCATGGCGATGGTGAGCGACGCGCCCACCCGGCTGAGTGGCAGGATCTGGTAACGCTTGGCGGTTTCGTACGGGATCAGCTTGACGACGGAAGGATCAATTTCGAAATAAGAAAGGTTGATGGCGGGAACGCCGTACTGACGGGAGAGAAAGTTGGTGACGTCTTCATCGTTCAGAAAGCCGAGCTTGACCAACGCGGCGCCCAGACGAGTGTTCGTCTCCTTCTGGACCTTGACCGCTTGTTCCAACTGCTCTGGGGTAATGATCTTCTCTTTAACCAGAAGATCACCCAGCCGTTGAGACATACCTCGATCTCCTATCCGAGCGGCAGAGAGATGCCAAAGCCTTTGCTTGGCTCACGCGAATCGCAGCTGTTTGTAGGGGAGAAGTGCAGCGTAGTTCGCGTTGACATAAATTGTCAACGGAGAGGCGTTACCGCACCAGTAACTTTGGTACTTGTCCGGTCTGGTGTAGGGCCGTCAGTTGTTTAGCCGCTGTGGAATGCCCGCCAATCGCGGGGTTTGGGTAAGGACGGCTACCCGTGGACATGAACTTTGGTAAGTGAGTGCACCTGTCTTACACTCGACTGGAGCCCGACGTGAAGCGGACATCCAAAAACCAAGACTGCCTGGGCCCTTACTTCGAGGCTCTGCACTCCGCTTGGGGACCGCAGCACTGGTGGCCGGCACGGACACCATTCGAAGTGATCGTGGGAGCCTACCTGACCCAGAATACATCCTGGAAAAACGTCGAGATGGCCTTAGCGCACCTACGACGCGCCGGACTCCTGAGTTTGCGGGGGATTCGGGATGTTTCTCTGACCCGGCTTGAAGCTGCGATCCGTCCAGCAGGGTACTTTCGTCAAAAAGCTGCCCGCCTGAAGATGTTTGTGGCATTCGTGGACCAGCGTTACCACGGCTCCTTGGAACGCATGTTTGGCCAGCCCACGCAGAGACTCCGCCAAGAACTGTTAGCTCTGAACGGAGTCGGGCCGGAAACGGCGGATTCTATTCTGCTGTACGCGGGTCAGCATCCTGTCTTCGTGGTAGACGCGTACACTCGCCGGATCCTGGAGCGGCATGGGATTGCGGCAGCAAGCCTGCCTTATGAAGAGGTTCAGTCGCTCTGTGAAAGTGGACTCGCAGCGACGCCGCACACGGCGCCAGGCCGATCCAATCATCCGACGGCGCATCGC
The DNA here is from genome assembly GCA_020073105.1 of Terriglobia bacterium. Lineage (GTDB taxonomy): Bacteria > Acidobacteriota > Terriglobia > Terriglobales > Acidobacteriaceae > JAIQFW01. Next base: position 25,331 of record JAIQFW010000131.1, on the reverse strand, counting down.
CCCTCTCCCATGAGCCGGGCCCAGCGCTCCCCACTGGCCCAGATCTACAACGACATGCACGGGCTGATCGTCAACGTGGGCAAGCATTACTGCCTCAAGTCGAAGCCGCAGTGCGAGCAGTGCCCGCTGCAAAAGTTCTTGCCCAGGGTTCGGGCATAGGAACGCCTCCTTCCCGACACTCCACCGCTTATAATGAGAAACCGACCTACCCGCACGTGGGTGGCAGCAGTGGTCAAAGGAAGTGGTAGCACCCCGTCCAATTCGCCCGGAACTGAAGCCTTCCAGCCGGAAGGGGGTCATCGTTCTGCTGACCCTGTGCATCCTTCTGCTGTTCGGCGTTCTTCTGGCCCTGACTTCCTTCGACCTCCCCCTTAACCCGGACACAAACCAGCAGTTGCTGACCTTCGCTTCCTTGTCCGCGCTCATCTTCGTGCTTTTTCTCGCGCTGACGTTTGTCCTCGTCCGCAATGTACTGAAGCTCTTTGCGGAAAGAAGGCTGGGTGTGCTGGGATCGAAATTTCGCACGCGCCTGGTGGTAGCCAGCCTTCTGCTTTCGTTCCTTCCCGTTATCGGCATGTTCTTCTTCGCTTACGTGCTGATGAACCGGTCCATCGATAAGTGGTTCTCGACCCCGGTCGAAGAAGTGCGGCGCGATACCGCGACGATGGCGTCCTTACTCTCGCAGTATGCGGCACAGAATGCCCGCGCCGAGGCTAAGTCGATCGCCGACTCAGCGGAGACGCAGCGCGCCTTCGAAGGCCGAAACTTCTCAGGTGTCGTAGAGGAATTCCGCCATCATGAAGCAACACTCCAGGGCGGCTTCGCCGTTGCCCTCGACAACGGGGATGCAGAAGCGAGTTTCGGCGCCCCTGTCCCATGGTCATCTCTCCGCGCCAAGATTCCGACCGGGAAGCTTTCGGAGTCCCCGCAGTCTTTCACCTGGAGCCAGACAGAGTACATTCTGGGAAGCGCAGCCGTAGGCAGCCATGGACTGATTTTGGTCGCCATGCCCTTGCCGAAGAACTTCTCTGGTAGTCTTGTTCGCCACCACCTGGTTGGCCCTGTTTCTTTCCAAGCTCGTGACCCGTCCGGTAGTGGCGCTGGCCGAGGCCATGCAGGAAATTTCCCGTGGCCGGCTTGATTACCGGGTGGAGGTCCGGGCTGCCGACGAGATCGGTGACCTCGTGCAGTCTTTCAATCGCATGGCGGAGGAACTGGAGTCCAGCCGCCGTCAGATTGAAACCTCCAGCCATGAGTTAAGTGCGGCCAACGTCGCCCTGGAGCAGCGCCGCCGCCACATCGAAACCATCCTGGAGAGTATTCCGAACGCCGTGCTGTCGCTGAATGCCGAGCGCCGGATCACCCATGTCAACCACGCTCTGCTTCGCTTGTTTCATCCCGCAGGCACCGAGTCCGGGGCCCCCGACGTGTTGATCGGCTCGACGCTCAACGAGGTATTTAGCGCTGAGGTCCTCGAAGGTCTCGAACCCCTGTTGCGCCGGGCCGATCGCATGGGCACGACCACGACCCAAATGGAAATTGCGGTGGAGCACCTGGCACTCAACGTCGCAGTTACCGTCGCGACACTCAAGCACGATGGTCAAGGACTGGGATACGTGCTGGTTTTTGAAGATCTGTCAGAGTTGCTGCGAGCACAAAAACAGGCGGCGTGGCGCGAGGTTGCACGACGCGTAGCCCATGAGATCAAGAACCCGCTGACCCCGATCGCGCTTTCTGCGGAGCGCATCCGCCGGCATTTGGAGCGCGGCACACCCCTCGACGCGGCTGCGTCCGAGGTCCTCCACAGCTGCGCCGAAACCATCGCCGGGGCGGTGGAAACGGTCCGCTCGCTGGTGGACGAGTTTGCCACCTTGGCCCGCTTCCCTACGGCCCAACCGCGGCCGGCCAACATCAATTCCATCGTGGAGAGCACGCTGGCCATGTTTAATGGGCGTTTGGAGAACATCCGCGTCCGCACTCATTTAGCCCCCGACCTCCCAGATGTCATGGCTGATCCTGAAGCCGTCAGGCGGGCGCTCGCCAACCTGGTGGACAACGCCGCCGAAGCCATGCAGGGCGCGGCCTTCCGCGAGATTCAGATTTCCACTGCGCTAGTTGCGAGCCGCGATGCCATTGAGCTCATCATCGCCGATACCGGGCATGGCGTGACCCAGGAATTGAAGGAGCGGCTGTTTCTGCCTTACTTCTCCACCAAGAAGCGCGGAACCGGTCTGGGATTAGCCATCGTAAGCCGCATAATTGAAGACCACCACGGTTCCATTCGCGTGGAGGAGAACCAGCCCGTCGGCGCCAGGTTCGTGGTTGAGCTTCCAGTGGTAACCGAGACGGTCAGCACACCCGCCATCAGCCAGCATGCATAACATTCTCATTGTGGATGACGAATCCAGCATCCGCCGATCTTTGAAGGGGGTCCTGGAAGACGAAGGCTACACGACCTCGCAGGCCGAGAGTGGCGAGGCATGCTTAGACACCCTTCGCAAATATGGCTTTGACGTTGTGTTGCTGGACATCTGGCTGCCCGGAATGGACGGTCTGGAAACCCTGGAGAAAATCCGTGAGTTGGAGAACGCACCCGAAGTCATCATGATTTCCGGGCACGGGACGATTGAGACTGCAGTCCGCGCCACCAAACTGGGCGCCTACGACTTCTTGGAGAAGCCGCTTTCCATCGACAAGACCCTGATCCTGATCAAGAACGCGATTGATGCCAAGCGACTACGAGAAGAAAACCGCGATCTGAAGAAGCAACTCATCCCCAAGAGCGTCATCGTGGGCGAAAGTGTCCCGATGAAGGCCTTGCGCCAGCAAATCCAGGTCATGGCGCCCAGCAACGGCCGTGTCCTGGTCTATGGAGAGTCGGGAACGGGGAAGGAGTTGGTCGCCCGCGCCATTCACTCCCATAGCCTGCGCAAGGATGAAATGTTCGTCGAGGTGAATTGCGCTGCCATTCCCGAGGACTTAATCGAGAGCGAGCTTTTCGGTCATCGCCAAGGGTCGTTTCCAGGCGCAACCGCAGACAAGGAAGGCACATTCCAAAAGGCCCACGGTGGCACGCTGTTTCTCGATGAGATCGGCGACATGAGCCTGAAAACCCAATCCAAGGTGTTACGCACGCTGGACGAGCAACGCTTCCTGCCGGTCGGCGGTGATGAACCGATCACGGTGGATGCACGGGTCATTGCTTCCACCAATAAAGATTTGGAAGAAGAGATTTCGCGGGGCAATTTTCGCGAGGACTTGTTTTACCGCCTGAACGTGATTCCGTTCTCCGTGCCCCCCTTGCGCGAACGCAAAGAGGATATTCCGCTCTTGGCCCGGTACTTCTTGAAGGAGTTCTCCGCCACCTATGGCCGCCGCATGCGAGAGATCAGCGATGATGCCATCGAGATCCTGATGCGCTACTCCTGGCCCGGCATCTTCATCAACAAGCCATGGATCTGCCACGGGAAACGCGCAGTAACTTGCGCCCGCTGCTTCACAGAGATTCATCAACATACGGGCAATCCCCATGGCCGGCTCTGTAGCACCGACTTGTTCAGCATAGGCAGCGCCACGCTCGTGCAGCAACAGCACCGCTTCTCCGCGGCCCTGAAGCCGAAACTCAAGATGAAAACGCTGGGGATTGCAGCCAAGGAATAGATTCACTTGTCGCTGCGGCGGGTGCTCTTGGCTTTACCGGTCCTTCGGGTCTTACGAGGCCTTCGAGCTTTTCGACTGCGAACTGGTGCGAGCCGCTTGACCATGTGTATCTCAGTTCCATTCTTGTGAAACTTCACGTCGTCCATCAGCTGGTTGATCAGAAAAATGCCACGGCCATGACTGGAGTAGACGTTCTCTCCAGTGACCGGGCTGGGAATGGCCGCCGGGTCGAATCCCTCACCGGGGTCGCGAACCACAATCACCATACCGCTTTTTTCTTCACAAGCGACGTCGCATTCGACGCTTTTGGAGGGGTCAGACTTCGCCCCGTGCACCACCGCGTTGACTAGCGCCTCAGTAAGCGCCAGTTCAATCGCATCTTCCTTTCCCAAAGCACACTCCATCTTCCGCACCACTTGCATGATTCTCTGCACCACGGCGTCGACTGCCTTCTGGTCTGCGGCCAACCTCGCCTTCAGTTTCAGGGCCAGCCCGTCCGTCTCGAAACTATGGTGAAAAACCTCGGAGGACATCGTCAGGCTTTCTCCCACCCAGTGAGATGCTCCAGCTGGCGGCGCCAGTCCAGCTCTTCTACAAATGACTGCGACTCCCGCCAGTCCGGGCTGACTTTGACGAAGAGTTCCAGGTACACTCGAGTGCCCACCATCCTTTCGATCTGCATGCGGGCCGCGGTCCCGATCTTCTTCAGCATCTGTCCTTGCTTGCCCACTAGGATTCGCTTCTGTCCGTCCCGTTCGCAATAGATGGTAGCAGCAATCCGCGTCAGTTTTGTGCTTTCCTCAAACGCCTCGACGATCACTGTGGTGGCGTACGGCACCTCCTCGCTGGTCTCCATCAGTACCTGTTCGCGAATGGCCTCGCCCACCATGAACCGCATCGGCTGATCGGTTACCTGGTCCTCCGCAAAGTAGTGTGGCCCTTCAGGCAAGCTGTCGATCACCTTCTGCAGTAAAAGGTCTAAGCCCTGCCGTTTGCGCGCGGAGAGGGGCAGGACCTCCTTGAAATCATGTAGCTTGCGGTAGCCCTCAATCATGGGAAGCAGCCGGTCTTTCTGTTTCAAGAGATCGATCTTGTTCAATAGCAGAAACACCGGCGTGCCGGACCGGCGTGCCATGTCCAGGACGAACTGGTCGCCCGTGCCGAACCTCTGAGTCACATCGGCGATCAGCAGGAGCAGGTTGCAGCCCTCCAGCCCCTCACGTACCTCGGCCATCATCTTGCGGCCCAGGGAGCTGTCGGGTTTGTGAACACCAGGCGTGTCAATTAGGACGACTTGCCCACCCGAGCTTCCCTTTTCCTTGGGAACCTGGATGATCCCCAGAATGCGGTTGCGCGTGGTCTGCGGTTTAGGGCTGACGATAGCCACCTTCTGGCCCACGAGCGCATTGAGCAGGGTGGATTTCCCGGCATTGGGCCGGCCCAGGATGCAAACGAATCCAGAATGAAAGGCCATGAGACTTGTGTTGGGGCCGTCCCCGCCGGTCCAAGCCGAGCTATATCAGCTTCATCTGCCGGGGCTCGACGGTGGTGATGCGCACGCGTTTGACTCGCCGCTCGGTGGAGTCCAGAATCTCGAAGCGCAACCCGTCCTCTTCGACGACTTCACCCTTCTGCGGAATCCTTCCCGCCAGTTCACTGACCAAGCCTGCCACCGTGGCCGACTCTTTGCCTTCCGGCCGCATCCCGAAGAGCTCATCGAGGCGGTCGACATCCATGTTCCCGGGCACGACGTAGGAATGGTCATTCTCGCGCACCACGTCTGCCTTGTCGTGCTCGTCACGAATCTCGCCGACGATCTCCTCCACCAGGTCTTCAATGGTCACCAGGCCCGCAACCCCGCCGTACTCGTCCACCACGATTGCCATGCGGATGTTGTTCTTCTGCATCTCGCGCAGCAGATCGCTGCCCAGCTTGCTTTCTGGCACAAAGTACACATCCTTGCGCATCAGAGTGTCCAAGGTGCGGGTCCGGGCTTCGGAATCCGGCACCTGCAGCACATCCTGGGCATAGACGATACCCTTGATGTTGTGGATGGTACCTTCGAAAACTGGCACGCGGGAGAACGGCTTTTCGCGCAACAACTCGACGAACTGCTCGACCGTGGTATTGGTCGGCACCGCCACGATGTCCGGCCGTGGCTTCATCGCTTCGCGCACTGTCTTTCCGCCAAACTCAACCACCGACTGGATCAGATCGCGATTGCTTTCATCCAGGATACCTTCTTCCTGTCCGGCCTCGATCAGGGCATCGACCGCCTCCGCCTGAGTTTCGGGTACCTGCTCCGAGTGCTCCTTGGTCAACGCCGTCACCGACCGCAAAAAGCCCAGAACCAGGGTCGCGGGCAGTGCGACATAAATGATGATTCGCAAGACAAACGCCCACCGCGTCAACCACTGCCCCTTAGTCCGCAGGAAGAAGACAAACGGCAAGAAACGATTGAAGATGATCACAATCAAAATCAAGCTCAGCGTGGCTTGCAAAATCTCATGAACGCTCCAGGCCAAGTCACGGAACACCGCAAACCCCACCAGCATGGCGATGGCGGCAGTCGTCAGCTGGGTCATCACCGCCATGGAAATGGCAGCCCGCTCGCGGCTGACCCCCAGCTTCGGCTCTACGCTCTGTTCGAACGCATCGATGTTGTCCTGAAACTCGCGGGACAGGAATTTGCCAATCTCCGAATAGAGGCGTTCCACATAAGAGACCAGCATCAGCAGCCCGCAGAGCAGCAGAAGCGCGAGTGCAATGGCGTAGTTCATCTTGAAGTTCGTGCGGCGCGGGCACCTTTGCCCACGAGTTTTCTCTTCGGCGTGTTGCCAGTGGCTAGAGTCGTTTGAGTCTTGTGCCGGATTTGCCTCTCAATCAGTCCCACGGGCAATCCCAGCGATCTCCGCAGACGATTCTCCTTGCGGGCCATCTCACCGTCATCGCGTTCATGATCGTACCCGGCAAGATGCAGTACGCCGTGCAACATGAGAATCTTAACCTCCTCCGCGGTGGAGTGCTTAAGCCGCCGCGCATTCTTGGCCGCGATTTCCACCGAGATCGCCACATCCCCGGCGATACTGTTGGCCAGATTGCCTGCTGCCGGAAACGATAGCACGTCCGTGGGGTAGTTTTTGCCCCGGAAGAGCCGGTTTAGACTCTTCAACTCACGGCTGCTGGTCACCAGGACGTTCACCGTCCGCCGCAGCCGGGCGGCGCGCTGGGCACGCGCCACAAAACGTGTCATAGCCGCCGCACTCAATCCCGGCACTTGTTTCTTGACGATGATCACAGTCAAATGTTGCGATCTCGCCGGCGGTTGTCGTCCGCACTACAAAAGCAAACAGGAGGGTCGCCGGACGGCCCCCTCCTGTAAGATTCTGGTCGTTTTATTCCTGATTCACGGCGTCCGGTGAAGACAAGCCCACCTTCTCCTGTGACGAACCTTCGGTTCCATTCGCTCTACCATTGGTGCTGCTTTTCGGTTCGAGTAACGACATCTGTTGTTCTGCCACCCTGGTTTTGTGCTCATCGTAGGCACGAATGATCCGCTGCACCAGATGGTGCCGCACCACGTCGCTTTCGTCAAAGTACACAAAGCTCAAGCCTTCGACCGGTTTGAGGATATCCACCGCTTCCAGCAGACCGCTACGCCGCGCATTGGGCAAGTCGATCTGGGTGACGTCTCCGGTGATCACGGCTTTCGAGTTGAAGCCGAGCCGGGTGACGAACATCTTCATCTGTTCTGAGGTGGTGTTCTGCGCCTCGTCCAGGATGACAAAAGAATCGTTCAGTGTGCGCCCGCGCATGAAGGCGATGGGCGCGATCTCGATCACGTTCTTTTCCAGGTAGCGGTCCACCTTCTCCGGATCAAGCATGTCATAGAGCGCGTCATAGAGTGGCCGTAGATAGGGGTCGATCTTGTCCTGTAGCGTCCCCGGCAGGAACCCCAAACGCTCCCCAGCCTCTACCGCGGGACGTGCCAGAATGATCCGGTTCACCCGCTTGGCCAGCAACGCGGAGATCGCCATGGCCACTGCCAGATAGGTCTTCCCTGTGCCTGCCGGCCCGATGCCGAAGACCATGTCGTGTTTCTCAATGGCCTCCAGGTAGCGCCGCTGGTTCAAGCTCTTGGGTTGCACGGTGCGCCGCCCGAAGGAACGCTGGCGGCCCGCTTCGGTAAGCCCACGGAGTGTGGCCTTGGGATCCGCTATCAGCACGCGCAACATGCTGTTAAGGTCGCCATTGTTGAAAGTATGTCCGCTGCGGTGCAGATGCTCGTAGTCAGCGAAGACCTGTTCGGCGCGGGCCACGTCACGGGCCGCCCCCTCCAGTTCGATGGAATCGGAACGCAGGTCAATATTGATGTTCAGGCCATCTTCCAGCACATGCAGATTTTCATCCCGGGTGCCGAACAGAGTCTCAATATGGGGAGTGACATCGATGCTTTTCTTCATTCAGCTCCAGAAATCGACGTATGGGGACGGGCGTCCGGGCCGACCCTGCGGCTCAGCAGTTGGTTGGGCGGAAGACAATTCGGCCTTCTTGCGCACAAAAGATTCTTCTGTCTGGAGGTGGAACCCGCCGAGATGCTCGCTCCAACGGTGCAAGCAACAACCATTGAGCATAGGGTACCCCGGGGCAGGAGGGGAGTCAATGGCGGGCGGCATGGCAGTATGCCCAAGGTCTATCACCTAGGCCCCCCGGGGCTGGTATCCGTTTGACCGTGCGCGACTTACTCCCGTAGAATAAAGCTTCGGTACCTGCCGAATCTCTCCACTTGTGGAGAAATCAGAACAACGAAGGTAAACGAGGTCCATGGCAAATCATTTTTCGGCGCTGAAGCGCGCCCGCCAAACTGAAAAGCGCACCGCCAATAACCGCGCCAACACATCCCGCCTGCGCACTGCGCTGCGCCAACTCCGTGAACAGCTGGCCAAAGGCGACAAACAGGCCGCCGAGCAAGTCTTCCGGCAAACCGTCTCGGCCCTCGATAAGGCCGTGCAAAAGGGTGTGCTCCACAAAAACACCGCATCCCGTTACAAATCACGGCTCAGTGCCCGGCTTGCTGCGGTGAAGTAGGTGGCTTCTAGCCCCTGCGTTCTCCGTGTCCTCTGTGGTTTTCATTCAGAGGACCACGCCGAAGTGTCGTTTCAGGGCCGCTCGCCACTGCTCCTCTGAATCCAAGACCGACTCTTCCCTAACTCCGCCGTGCGTCTCGATCAGCTTGCGATCTGCTAGTGTGACACGCCCGTTCGGAGTCGCCATCGAACAGACCTTCTTCCGGGTGAACGGCGACTCAGGCGAGGTCTGGTGGTAGTGGCACATGCCAGCGAAGTCTTCCAGATTCCGAGGTGTCAGAGTACACGAGTACTGGCGTCTCCAGCCCTTGCCACTTTCGGCCATTTCCATGTGCAGGAAGCCGCCCTCCTCCACGATGCGGAAGTTGCGCTTGTCCTGAGGCTGCTCGATATCGACTTGAAGGCGCAACGGCTCCACGAAGGAATCCCCGAACCCAACATCCGCCAGCCACGGTTCTTCCAAATCAACCTTCAACGCCAAGTGGTCAAATTCGGGACTGTGACTGCCATCGTCACGCGGCACGCGCGCCGACAACAGCGTGACCTGAAATCCGAGTGTCCGCAGCAGCGCCCCGAATGCGCCATTCAGTTCGTAGCAGAAGCCGCCACGCCGGCGATTCACGATCTTCTCGATGAACGCGCCTTCCTCGCACACAATCCTGCGCCCGAGGCCGATATCGAGGTTCTCAAACGGAACGCTGAGCATGTGGGCGCGGTGGAGCCCGTTCAGAGTCTCGATGGTAGATGCGGTGGGTCCTGTGTAGTAGATGCGGTCGAGATAAGCAATAAGGTCCAACATCGGGATCGGCTTGCGGGCTGAGTGCCGAGTGCTGATTGCTGCGCCTCTAAACCGGCAGCTCTTCCTGCATCCAGCCGACCTCGGGCTTGGGCTCGGCGGTGAGATCGAGCACCAACTTCTCCAGCACCATCCGCTTACTCGGCGGATTGGAACGCAAGGCGAGATCCGTCTTGGCCACCAGGCGGATCGCGCGCGTGAGTTCACGCCTCGATTTGTAACGGCGGGCTTGCTTAATGATGTCATCCGCCGCAAACGGAGGCACGCGAAACCCCTGCCACAGGGCCGCCCAGAGCATGCGCTGGTCGCGTACGTTGCGCTCCAGGATCACCAGCATCTGGCGAAAAGTTTTCGCCAACATATAAAGGTGTCCGATGGCGGCTTCGTCTCCGGCGCCGGTCGTCAGGATCGCGTCAAGCATCTCTAGGGCGCGCACCCGGTCTTTGGCCGAGATAGCGTCGGTCAGTTCGTACAACGATCTCTGTTTAGCGGCCAGAACCATGGTCTCGACATCGCCCAGCGTGATGCGCTTTTTCTCGCCCACATACAGAATCAGCTTCTGCAGTTCGTTCGACACCATCATCATGTCGCCGCCCAGCGCATCCACCAGCTCGCGGGCGGCATCGGCATCGATCTTCACGCCTTGCGTCTCGCAATATTCGCCGATCCAGCGAACCGCCTCACCTTCCTCCACGCGCGAGAGTTCCACCACAGCGCAGTACTGCCCCATGGTCTCGCGAATCCGCTCGTAGCGATCTTTGTCGGTCAGCTCCATGCGGCGCGCATCGGCGGGAATGCTGATGTGGTCAGCGACGAAGATCAAAACGGCCGCAGGGTTGGGATCCTTGCAGTATTCCTCGATGGCGTTCAGCTTGTCCTCGTTCGAGCCACGCCCGAACAGGTTCTTTACTCCGCGAACAAAGAAGACCTGAAACGGCGCCATCAGCGATGGTGTGCGCGCCCGGTCGAGGACCTCCGCCAGGTCGGTCTCAGCCAGGTCAAACTCAAACAGGCTGAAATCGCGCAGATCAGCCGGAACCAGGTGTTCAAGAATGGCCTCACGGCAGCGCTGGCGAAAGAAAACCTCGTCGCCCACAAACACATAAGCAGGGCGCAGCTTGCGCGCCTGCACCTCGGAAACGAAACGGTCGGCCTGGGCGAAAGCCCGCATCAAAAGCCCTCCAAAATGTTGGAGACCAGGGTCCGGGCGAAGTCCCGGGAAAGACGCTGGAATGCCGGTGTATCTTCCTCAAAAAAGCTATTGGGATCGCGCGACACCTCATACTGCTCGCGAAACAGGTACGACGGATTCCGATAGAGGACTCCGCCTTGTTTGTCCTGTAAAGACACGTTCATCGAGATTACCACCAGCACGCTGGCCGCCCGGCCGGTCTTGGAGTCGTAAGTGAGCGGTGTGGTGTAGGTGGCGAGCACGGTTCCGTGTAAGGTAGCATCGGCGTCGTCATCGCGCGCGACCACATGGTAGTGAGTTCGCGTGACCATCTCCTGGACCACAGCCTGCGTGAGCATCTGCTCGATCTTGTAGGTGTGAGTCTGATTCACGAATGCCGGAATCGCAAGGGTGTGAACGTTTTCCGGGATGGTTGTCGTATGCCCGGCGGTGTGGTAACCGCAGCCGACACCCAAAAGACACAGAAGCAGAGGGATTCCCGCGCCATAAGAAGTCTTTGCGGGCCCGGGCGCCCGAGCCACCCAGATCATTGGACTTTGCCCCGGGGACGGTTTGCCGCCATGGTCTCGGCACATTCCACCGCCGTTGACGCTGCGATCCGCAGGTTGTCAGATGCTGCCCACAGCCAAAAACCATTGAGCTGGTTGGCATCGGGCACAACCGACACCTGAATATCCGCCTGGCCCGCCGCACCTACGTTCGTGGGGGCTTCCTCTGGCCCGTGCGTGATGTTCACATGCTCGCCAGCGAGAGACTGAGAGATGCTCTCCACGTCAGCCGCCCCGGCAAACTCCACATGGATGGCAAAGGCGTGGCCGTGGAAGATGGGAGCTTGTACCAACAGCAAAGACGGAGTCAAGGCATCCTTCCCGGCGATTTTCCGATAATGCTTCAAGATCCGGCTCTCGACCGTGGCCAGCGTGGGCACCGACTGCTCCCCATAGCGGGCCACCATGTTAAAGGCCACTTGGGTATCGAAGATACTCTTCGGCAACTGCTGAAAGGAGAGCAGGTTGACGGTCTGCTCGTGCAGTTCGTCCATGCCTTTCTGCCCGTGCTCGGAGGCGGGCTCGAATACTGTAGCCACCACCCGTTCCACCTTGCCAGCTTTTTGTGCGCGCAACAATAGCAAAGCGACGACCACAGCGGCAGGATGCGCGATCACAGCCGGCCCGGGCTGCAACTCGGGAACCAGTGCCTGCCCCAGCTGGCGTTCGAGCCACGGCGAGCGCACCGTTGCGTCGGGTTCGTCCTCCAGGGCAAACGACAGATCGACCACGTCGCTGCCGGCGTCGCGGGCAATTGTCCAGTTCCGGCGTGTGCATTGCGTATCCGAGCCGAAAAACGTGAAATCCAGGTTGCGGAACTCCTCCGCCCGAATCTTCTGGATGAAGGTGACCTCGCCACCCACGCTTTCCAGTTGGCCGAGTGACTCATCGTCGTCCAGCAACTTCACGTCCGCCGAGGGGAAATTGCGGTCGTTCAGTACCTCAGCTATTTCTTTTCCCTTCAGTGAGCCCGCCCCGACGATGGCCACCCGATAGAGGTTGCCCCCACGGCCAAGGTCGGGATGAGAGATCGCAGCTGTTTTCAAACTCGAGCTCATGAGGTTTGTGAGACTTCCTTGTACGCAGGCGGAGGCGGTGGGTTGACCTTCCGCCGGAAAATCCACTGCAAGCGCCAGAGGACCCCCGAAGCCATATACGTCACCGCGATGATGAACAGAACCCACTGGGAGAAAAACCAGATGGCGGCAAATAACGCGCCGAACAAAATGATCAGCCGAAAAGGGTGACGCGAGCGAAAATCAATGTCCTTGAAACTGTAAAAACGCCAAGTGCTCACCATCAGATATCCGGTGGCAACGATGACCAGCATCCAGGCGAGGCAGCTCCACATGGAGGCAACCGGATCACCGCCGGAAAAATGGACGACCGCGGCAATTACCCCGGCCCCCGCTGGAATCGGCATGCCCACGAAATACTTCTTGCCGGGACGGCCAGGATTTAAGGGTTGCGGGTTGGTGGTGATGTTGAACCGTGCCAAGCGGCTGGCGCCCGCCATTAAGAACAGAAAGCTGGCGATGGCCCCCAGCTGAACCATTTTGCTGATTAATTCCGGTGAACCGAGAGATGCAGGCAGCAGGCGGAAACCCCACATCCAGGCCAGCATCGCCGGCGCAACCCCAAACGTGACTACATCTGCCAGCGAATCCAGTTCTTTGCCAAAATCACTGCTGGTGTGGGTCATGCGCGCGATGCGGCCGTCGAGCCCGTCGAACAAGACGGCAAATCCGATTGCCTTGGCTGCAAAATCGAAATGCCAGGGCTCAGCCAGCGTGGCGTGCGTGACCTGCAAAATCGCGTAGTATCCCAGCGCAATATTTGCAGTCGTGAACAGCGAAGGCAGAATGTACATGCCCTTGCGGAAGCGCCGCGTAGGCATGTCTTCCCTGCGCCTTTTAGGAAACTCTGGCATTTCCGGGTCGTCTATCATTTCGCTCCTTGCCTTACCTGTCCACTACCGGCCATGGCGAGTTGCGGTTGAGGCACATGGGCAAGCACGCTGGATCCACCCTTCACTCTGTCGCCGACTTTGACTCGAACGCTGGCCGAGGTGTCGAGCAGAACGTCGACCCGGGATCCGAACTTGATCAAGCCGATGCGCTCCCCGCGCTCCACGTGATCCCCCACCTTCTTGTTAAAGACGATCCGGCGCGCCAGAAGGCCCGCAATCTGCTTGAATACTACAGTCTGGCCTTCGCCTTCGACCGTGACGGTATTCCGCTCATTCTGCTCGGCCGAAGCAGCATTCATCGCATTCAAGAATTTGCCTTTCTGATACACAACCTTCCTTATGACGCCGCCGATCGGGGAGCGGTTCACATGTACATCGAACACACTCAAGAAAATGCTGATGCGCAGGCGAGGGGCACCATCGGCCATGACTGGGGAAACGGCGGTGACCTTGCCATCGGCGGGAGAAACGAGGGTATCGGAGGCGTTCGGAATCTCACGATCTGGATCGCGGAAGAACCAGAGAAAAAAGCCCGCTAACAGCAAGGCCGGCAGAGCCCACGGGGGAGCAGCCAGCCAGCCGACTAAGGCAGCAGCAACCAGCAATGGGATTGCGTAATAGTAGGCGTCGCGAACCATTTTGGGGGAGATCCAACTCTGAATTATAGTGCAGGCTGTGAACTGAGGATCAGCCCTCGATGTTAAATGCTAATAAAAAAAGGCGCTTACACGCGCCTCGCCACAAAACGCATCGCCCCTCTTGCGGTCTTTCAACCGCATCCGGAGAGGGTGACTAATTAGGCGACCTGGTTCTGCCCGAACTGCTGTTGAAACTGCCGCTCGATACTCTGCATCTGGTCTTTAAGCCGCAGTTTCAGTTTCTTCAACCGCACTTCTTCTAACTTTTCGTCGTCTGTGAGATAGCGTTTCTGGGTGAGTGAATCAAGGCGTTTTTCGTATTGCGTGTGTTCCATTACCAGCTTGCGAAACTCTTCGTGATTTTCGAAGAGTTGGTCTCTAGAAGTGAGCATCCAGCAGACCTCCTAACCGGGTTTCAACCTAGACGTTACCATAGGACGGAAAAGGCTTCAATGTGAAATCTCATAGATTCATGTGACCATGCATGTAACGAATTATCAGCGAGTTCCGGACAACTGCCCAAGCAATGGTGCAGCCTAACGAAGATCCAGCCGGTAGGTGATGGCGTCCTCATGCGGTCCCTGATAATAGCCGGGGCGCCGACCGCTTTCAACAAACGCCCATTTCTCGTAGAGCTTTCGCGCCGCAAGGTTGGATTCGCGCACTTCCAGGAAAACCGCCTGACCGCCTTGACTGTGAGCAGTGTTGAGAAATTCACCAAGCAGCCGGGTTCCCAGACCACGGCGTCGGGCAGAACCGGCGATGGCTATGTTTTCGATCTCCCATTCGCGATCCACCACCCGGGCTGCGAGGAAACCCTGCACGATTGCGCCTTCTTCGATGACCAAAAACAAGCGGGTCGGGCCCGCACTGGAAAACGCCTCCCGGTATTGTTCGACGGACCAATGGGCTGCGGTGACAGCATGACTCTCCAAGGCCATCAAGGCGGGGATATCGGCGGAAGTGGCTGAGCGGATTCGCAAGTATATGGATTCGAGCCAATTGCTAAGAACTTGTCTTCGCGAAAATCTCTGCGTCGGAACGACGAATGTAATTCGCCTCGAGGTCCTTCGGCGAAACCATCTCCCCGGATTGAATTTTTTTCCATCCCAAGCGGGCGATGGCATCGCTGCGCGGGGGTTGGACCACCTGCACAGTAAGCGCGTCCGCACGCGCCTTATCTGCGATCGGTGGGTTGGGCGTAACCACTACACGTCCCTTCACAAGCGCCACAAACTCCCCTGGCGTGAGCAAACGCTCACCGAACGCAGTCAGGAGGTTCGCCTGGTACTCACCCACATAGATTTCGCCACGACCGGCATCCAAGGCCGCTAGAACCTTGCCTTCCGCCGTCGCCGCTGCGGCAACCGCTTCCAAGAGCGAGACTGCGGCGATGGGCTTGCCGAGCACCTCGGCCAAAGCCTTGATCGCTGCCAGGCCGACGCGCAGACCGGTGAAAGACCCCGGCCCGGACGCGACGGCAAAAGCACTTATGTCACTCTTGCTAAATCCGTGATTGCCCAGCAACGCTGCGATCTGAGGCACAAGTTGGGCGGAGAATGTTCCCCCGGCGAGTGGGACAACTTCAATGATCTTGCATTCGTCGCCGGGCCCGCACTGCGCCAGGGCGATGCTGCCATTCTTTCCGGAGGTGTCAGCGGCGAGCAGCATGAGATGGGGTTCTTATTAATCCTGATCCGTATGTATTCCTGAAAATCCGTGGCTAGTGCTTGCCTTCCACCAGTTCCAGAAGTACTCCGCCGGTACTCGAAGGGTGAACAAACACGTAGCGATGGCCCCCGGCTCCCACCTTAATCTCCTCAGAGACCAGACGGACGCCTTCCTTCTTCAGCCGGCCAACCACGGCGGTGAGGTCGGGCACCCGAAGCGAAACATGATGCAAGCCCTCTCCCCGCTTGGCAATGAACTTGGCAATCACCGAGTCCTCGGACGTCGGCTCTAGCAGTTCCAGGCGGCTCTCCCCGACGGGAACCATGACTACTCGTACCTGCTCGGCTTCGACCGTCTCCTCCGCTGAGACTGTCATCCCCAGCTTCTGGTAGATAGCCTTCGCCGCCGCCAGCGACTTCACCGCGATTCCGAGATGGTCAATGGTGAACATTCCTTGGTCAGGAGCCAGGAACCAGGGGTCAGGAGTCAGCGATTGGTTCTACTGACTGCCGACTCCAGACTACTGACTACTTAGGATGAGTCTTCTCCACGATTTCCTCAATCAGAGAGTACGGATCGCGTTTGTGCTCCGCAATTATGCTGCAGAACCAGGTTCTCCTTCTGCAGAAAGTTCTCATACTCCGCGATGGCGGCGACCAGTTCGACGGTTCCCTTGCCTTCGCTCGCTACCGTCTTCACAATCGGAGGGGTCCAGCGGTCGCTGCGAACGGCTAAAGACTGCAACGCCCGGATCTCCCGTTCCACCCGCTCCGCGCCTTCGCGGTCGCTCTTGTTGATCGCAAAAATGTCCGCAATCTCCATGATGCCGGCTTTAATGCTCTGGACATCGTCACCCATGCCCGGCACCAGGATCACGATGGTGATGTCGGCCAGGCGCACGATATCGACTTCGTCCTGCCCGACTCCCACAGTTTCGATCATGATCAGATCGCGGCCGGAGGCATCAAGCACGGTGGCCACGTCGGCCGTGGCCCGTGCCAGCCCGCCCAGCGAACCCCGCGTGGCCATGCTGCGAATGTAGATCCCCGGGTCAGAGAAGTGGTCCTGCATACGAATACGGTCGCCGAGAATTGCTCCTCCGGTGTAGGGGCTAGTGGGATCGACGGCGATGATGCCCACGGTTTGCTCTTGCTTGCGATAGTGCTTAGCTAGCTGATCAACCAGTGTGCTCTTGCCGGCACCGGGTGCGCCGGTGAGCCCCAGGATGCGTGCCCGGCCGGTCTGCGGGAAGATGGCCTTCAGCAGTCCCGCCCAGCCGGGACTTCGGTTCTCGACCGTGCTGATGGCGCGAGCCAGGGCCCGCGCGTCACCGTAGCGCAGGCGATCAAGCCAGGATTGGAGGTCAGGGGCCAAAGAGTCAGTGTAAAGCAGAGGGCGGGAGGGGAGGAAATCGGGGAGTTGGATGACAACCCCTTTTCGCCGCAGATCACCGCTGATCAAACGCAGATTCGGTGGAATTGCCAACTCCTCTTGATCAGCGAAAATCAGCGTTAATCTGCGGCGAAATAAGGCTCAGTCCTTCAGCAACTGCCGTGCGATCACCAACCGTTGCACTTCGCTCGTTCCCTCACCGATGGTGCACAGCTTCACGTCGCGATAGAACTTCTCTGCCGGGTAGTCTTTGATGAAGCCGTATCCGCCGTGAATCTGCACGCTCTCGTTAGCGCAGCGCACAGCCACTTCGCTGGTATAGAGCTTGGCCATCGACGACTCCTGCGTGGTTTTCATCCCTGCGTCTTTCATCGCAGCCGCACGGAAGGTCAGCAGCTTGGCGGCTTCGATCTCGGTTGCCATATCCGCCAGCTTCCATTGAATGCCCTGGAATTCACTGATGGCCCTGCCGAATTGCTTGCGCTGCTTGGAGTACTTGAGCGCACATTCGTAGGCACCTTCCGCCATGCCGAGACCCAGCGCCGCGATTGAGATACGCCCGCCGTCCAGCACGCGCATGGCATCGATGAAGCCGTCGCCTTCTTTGCCCAGCAGGCTATCGGCGGGAATCACGCAGTCCTCGAAAATCAGCTCCGAGGTATCGCTGGCCCGCAATCCCAACTTGTTTTCTTTCTTGCCGGGACGGAACCCCTTGGCGCCCTTTTCGACGATGAACGCGGAAAGGCCGTGGGTGTGAGCAATACGATCGGTCACCGCGATGACCACTAACACGTCGGCGTAGCGGCCATTAGTGATGAATGTCTTGGTGCCGTTCAGCACCCAGCTATTCCCCTGGCGGACAGCGGTCATGCGCGCGCTGCCGGCGTCGGACCCCGACGACGGCTCAGTCAATCCCCAGGCGCCGATGTAGTCACCCGTCGCCAGCTTGCTGACATACTTCTTCTTCTGCTCTTCGGACCCAGCCAGAAAAATGTGGTTCGAGCAGAGCGACGTGTGCGCTGCCACGATGATTCCCACCGAGCCATCTACGCGCGAGAGTTCCTCGATCGTGGTCACGTACTCGACGTAGCCCATGCCCGGTCCCCCGTATTCAGCGGGGAAGATCGTGCCCAGCAAGCCCAGCTTGCCCAGTTCCTTGATGGTGGCCAGCGGGAACTCGCCCTCCTCGTCCCATTTCATGACGTTGGGGCCGATTTCACGCTCGGCAAATCCGCGCACACTTTTTTTGAGTTGAAGCTGCTCTTCGTTCAGTTGAAAATCCAAGGGGCCTCCGACCTAGCTTCAGGCAGTTTGAGTTCCGGCACTTTAAACGCAGAGGGATTTCTGTGCGGGACATTTGATTACAACATAGACACCAGAAGAGCGGAAGTTACTGCGGACACGGAAATGGCCAGGTAGGCGGAAGGTGCATGTTTGCTGGTGATTCTTATGACTAAATGTGCGAAACCGACCGACCGGCTGGTCAACATGCTCCGAATCCAAGGCAAGAGTTGTGATCCTAGCGGCGCAAAGCGCATCTCAGCATCGACATCGACCCCCACCAAAAAGCCGGCAGCAGGTAAAGAGCAATCACAATGCCTCCCACAATCGCCAGGACAGTTCGCATTCGCTTGACCGCGTGTTTCTGAGTTTCGAGCGCCTGCTGCTGGTTGGAAAGCGCCACCTTATAGTTTTCGAGGTGGGTTTTTTGCAGGTCGCGGATCTCTTCCAGTAGCTTGACTATCTGATCATCGGACATAGAGACTCCTTCGTCCCATCACACAACAAGCAGCGAGAGCGCAAAAGAGGACAAAGGTAACCTGCCAACTCGCGATCAGTTCCTGGGGCCTGCTTTGAATATCTTGCGCGCCATCCAGAGCGGCGCCACGAACACGTGAGCGGGGTCAGTGAGAAAGGCCGGCTGGTTGCCTTCGATGAGATGTCCCAGCCAGGCGAGGGCAAACGCCGCTGGAATCAGTAGCAGTGCAATCACCCAATGGAACCAGACTACGACAATCGACGAAAACCCGACGGGGATGGCGATCATGTGCAGCGCACGATTCAACGGGTGGCTGTGCGCGCCATCGTAATGCGAGTAGAGACCCATGATGAACCAGAATTATACGCTCGGTGTTCGATTTGGACGGGCGAGGACGCCCGTCCCCACACGGTCAACTGCAAGGAAGCGCTGAAAAACTTCGTTGGAGAGCAGGCGGCCGCGAGACGTCAGGCGAATGATTTCTTGCCTCCGTTCGAGCAGCCCGGTCTTTACAAGATCGTCCACGACGGGAGCGAGGCTACTAACCTCGCCAGATCCGAAATCCGTGGCGACCTGATCCAGGTCGACACCTCGGCTCAGGCGTAGGCCGAGAAAGAAAGTCTCTTCCAGGGCGTCCTGCCGATCCACGGCGGCTTGGTTGAGTCCCTTTCCAGCCATGTACTCCTCGAGTGCATCCGGCGTGGAGAAACGCACGGCTCCGACGGCATTGACCAGCATGGAATGCGCGTCCACCCCAAATCCCAGATACGGCTGCCGCGTCCAGTATTTCAAGTTGTGGCGCGACTCATACCCGTCCCGGGCGAAGTTCGAGATCTCATACTGCCGAACTCCCGCGGCTTCCAGCTGCTCGCAAGCCATCAAGTACATATCGGCGGTCAGGTCTTCATCGGGCACGAAGTGGGCGTGGTATCGCGTACCTCCGGCAATCAGTTCCCTGCCAAGCCGTGAATCTTCATCTACCTCCAGCATATAGACGCTGACGTGCGGCGCCCCGCTGGCAATGGTCTGTTGTAGAGACGATCCCCAACTCTCGGCCGTCTGGTGCGGAAGACCCGCAATCAGATCGACGTTAATGTTAGTGACGCCGGCGGCCCGAAGTCGGGTAATATCGTTGAGCACCGCGGTGCGGTTGTGCAGACGCCCAACGGATGCCGCTTCCTGATCAACGAATGACTGCACGCCGAGACTGACGCGGTTTACGCCGCAGCGCCGGAGAGTTTCAATGACGGCGTCAGTCAGGGTACCAGGCGCGCATTCGACGGTGATTTCAGCCGTGGACGAGACCTCGAAATTTTGCGAAATGGTGACAAACAGCCGCTCTAGTTGCTCTATTTCTAGTACGGTGGGAGTTCCGCCACCGAGGTAAATGGAGTCGGCCGCGCGCTCCAGGCGACCGCCCATTTGCTCAGCGGTCGCGACACAGCACTCGATGTCCTGGCATACACGATCGATGTACCGCTGGAAAACGGCCTTGGAGAAGACGTCCGAGGCGAAGTTACAGTACGTACACTTGGTGCGGCAGAACGGCACCGAGAGGTACAGGCCCAAAGGCATGAAGACGATTATCCCACTTACGGTAACCCGAGAGCTGGGTCGGGCATCGGAATTTGACGGGCGAACGCTGAGCAGCCGTCCTGAGCGCAGCGTGGATCAGTCGCCCAGTGTCATAATTACGAGGCTCATCACATAAGCATGCTTCCCCGCGTCGTAATCACCGGGATCGGCGTCGTCAGCCCAAACGGCATCGGCAAGGAAGCCTTTTGCCGCGCCATTCTGGAGGGGAGGTCCGGCGTAAAGCACATCTCGCGCTTCGATCCCTCCGAGCTGCCCGTCCACATTGCCGGAGAGATTCCCGAGTTTGACGAGTTGGCGTGGGTTGATCCCCGCGAGCGCAAACATGTTTCCCGTGTTGTGCCTTTAGCCATAGCCGCCTCCTCCGAGGCGATCCGCGACGCCGGAATCGATCCTGCCGCAATGGCAATGGACGAAAAGAGGGAGATCGGGGTCATCCTTGGCACTGGGGGAGGCGCCCAGGAATTCTCTGAGGAACAGTATCGCCTGTGGCACTCCGGACACGTGAAACAGGTGAGCCTCTTCTGCATTCCGAGCGGCACCATGGGGACGATTCCCAGCGAGATTTCCATGCGCTTCGGCTTCCGCGGCTACAGCCATGTGGTGACAGCGGGCTGTACGTCATCCACCGACGCCATTGGTTACGCCTACCAGCACATTCAGGCCGGGGTACAGCCCATGTTTCTGGTGGGCGGCGTAGATTCGGCAATCACTGCCGGAATTATCAAGGGCTATACGCTGCTGCGCGCTCTCACCCAGTCGTGGAACTGTGCACCTGAGCGGGCTTCGCGTCCATTTTCCGCCGACCGTGACGGCTTTGTGCTGGCGGAGGGCTCCTGGATGTTCATCGTCGAGGAGTACGAGCACGCCCGATCCAGAGGTGCGCGCATGTACGCCGAGATCACCGGCTACGCCTCGACTTGCGAGGCCTTCCACCGCGTGCGCATGAGCGAGTCGCCGGACGAGCCGGCACGTGCGATTACCCTTGCCCTGGAAGAGGCAAGGATCGCGCCCGAAGATGTTCAGTATGTGAACCTGCATGGCACCTCTACCGAAATGAACGACCGGGTGGAGACCAGAGCGCTGAAACTGGCTCTGGGGCAGCGCGCCCACCGCATTCCCATGTCCAGTCTGAAGTCGCAGATCGGACACGCCCAGGGGGCTTGCGGTTCGGCCGGTGTGGCCGCCACCTTGATCGCCATGGAACACAGCAAGGTCCCTCCGACAATCAATCTGGATGTGGCTGACCCCGAGTGTGACTTGGATTACGTCCCCGACATTGGCCGAGCGGCTCAAATCGAGCATGCGATCTCTAATTGTGTTGGGTTCGGGTCGAAGAACTCGGCGCTGGTGCTGAAGAAGATCGCCTGAATCATGCAACCTTTTCCATCCCAGCGCCTTCCACTCCCATCTATTTAGGGTATCTTTGACTAGTCCTGCATGGCCCAAGAAGAAGAGGTTCTCGGGAAAGCGTATGACAGCCGGCTGATGAAGCGGCTGCTTACCTATCTACGCCCGTACACATGGCAGGTGGGGATCTCTCTGATTTCCATATTTCTCAAGGCGGGGGCGGACGTTCTGGGCCCCTACTTGGTGGCCATTGAAATCGACCGTTATCTAGCCCCTACCGGGAAGCAGAGCTTTCTCGATTCCGTCCTTAGTCGCGATCCGCTATTAGGCATTGCCCAGATTGCTGCCATTTATGTCGGCTTGATCGTCCTCAGCTTCGTGCTTGAGTATCTGCAGACGTACTTTATGCAGTGGACTGGCCAGATGGTGATGTTCGATCTGCGCAGCCAAATCTTCCGCCACCTGCAGCGCATGCACATCGGGTTCTACGACAGGAATCCTGTGGGTCGGCTGGTCACGCGGGTGACCACTGACGTGGATGCCTTGAATGAAATGTTCACCTCAGGTGTGATTTCGCTGTTCGAGGACGTTTTCGTACTGGCTGGCATTGTCGGAATCATGCTGTGCATGAACTGGAAGCTGGCCCTGATTAGCTTTGCCGTGCTGCCGGTGATTGGTTTTGCAACCAAGATTTTTCGTGACAAGGTCCGCGACTCGTATCGCCGGATTCGGGTTGCCATCGCGCGCATTAACGCCTACCTGCAGGAGCACGTAAGCGGCATGACGGTGGTACAGCTGTTCAATCGCGAGCAGCGGGCTTTTGCCAAGTTTTCTGAAGTCAATGCCGTTCACATGGACGCGTTCAAAGACGCGATCATGGCGCATGCGGTTTACTACCCGGTGGTGGAAATTCTGTCTTCCGTTGCCATTGCCAGTGTCATCTGGTTGGGGGGGAATCACGTCGTCCGGGGCGTGATCACGCTCACTGCTGCGCTTGGTTTCTCCCACGGCAGACTCTTAATTCGCTGGCTTCCAACGTTGACCACACTCGGCGTGTTGGTTGCCTTCATTCAGTATGCGCAGCGCTTTTTCCGTCCGATCCAGGACTTCAGCGAGAAATACAACATCTTGCAGTCGGCGATGGCATCGAGTGAACGCGTTTTCAAGCTGCTCGACACGCCGGTGGAGATCACGTCGCCTGCAGTGGTCAAAGTGCCGGAGGGTCCGGGCCGGATCGAATTCGAGCACGTGTGGTTTGCCTATCGTTCGATCCCAACCGATGGCGATGGAGGCCGGGTGTTCTCGTCCGGTTCGGGCTCGGCGAATCGCGCGACCGGCGGGGACGCCCGTCCTCCATCCCTGGGAGAACCCGACTGGATTCTCCGCGATGTCAGCTTCGCCATCGAACCCGGTGAGACGGTCGCGATCGTCGGCCACACGGGCGCGGGCAAGACCACGATCATTTCCCTCCTGATGCGCTTCTACGACGTGCAAAAAGGAGCAATCCAGATCGATGGCATCGATGTGAAGGACATGGACCTGGCGGACCTCCGGCGGCGCTTCGGGGTGGTGCTGCAGGACCCATTTCTGTTTACCGGAACGGTAGGAGGCAACATCCGCCTGGGGACGGAATGGATCGAAGATGAAGACGTGGAGAAGGCAGCCGAGGACGTGAATCTTGCCGACTTCATTCGCACCTTGCCCGGGGGCTTTAAAGAGGAGGTTCGGGAGCGGGGTAGTAC
This sequence comes from Terriglobia bacterium, assembly GCA_020073105.1. GTDB lineage: Bacteria > Acidobacteriota > Terriglobia > Terriglobales > Acidobacteriaceae > JAIQFW01. Next base: position 1,934 of record JAIQFW010000131.1, on the reverse strand, counting down.
GCTGTCGACCGGGCAAAAGCAGCTTATTTCGTTCGCGCGCGCCCTGGCACATGACCCCAAGATCCTAGTTCTGGACGAAGCCACCTCCAGCGTGGATACGGAAACCGAATCTCGCGTACGCGAAGCCCTCAGCCGCATGGTGGAGGGACGCACGTCAGTAATCATTGCCCACCGTCTTTCGACCGTTCAGCGCGCAGACAAAATCATCGTCATGCACAAAGGCCAATTGCGCGAAATGGGGTCCCACCAACAACTGCTGGCCCAGCGAGGCATCTACTACAAGCTCTATCAGTTGCAGTACAAAGACCAGGAACTCGCGACCGGCCCGCAGGTTACGGCCAGCGCGGATGACTAAAAGGCATTTTTTCCTTAGCGCCGCCATCCTACGCACCCAGGACAGGTGAACGAGACGTCGGGACGGCGGTAACCTGCCCTTTCCTCGAGACGCATCCATCCTGGACAGCCCACAGTACTTGCACTCTGACTTTCGTAACTCTGTCCCACACCTTTCCCCAGACTAGAATCTCAGGGTGGCGGGGTATATCGGCACTGCATGGATCAGCAAGCATTCCAAGAGGTAAGCCAGAACAGCCCGCAAACAATCCCGGCGCAGATGCGTCAGATCGAGGGCCGGGAGTGGTGGCTCTGGGGGTTCGCGGTCGCGGTCACTCTGGCCCTGACCCTGGGGATCGTTTCGTTCACCTTTCCCTGGTTTCATCTGGTTGACAAGGACGCGACGTATTGGTTTGACCTCCGCGAGTGGGTACGCGGGCTCGCGGCCCTGGTGCTCCTGTTCGACGTCTATACCGTCTTCCAGCACATGCAACTTCATCGAATGCGGCGCCAACTCGCTGAGCGCGACCAACTTTTTCAGCTGATCAGTGAAAATGCCGCGGACATGATCGCGCTAGTAGACAAGGATGGCCATCGGCTGTACAACAGCCCTGCCTATCAAAGGGTTCTCGGGTATTCACCCGAGGAGCTGAAACATACTTCTTCCCTGGAGCAGATTCACCCCGACGACCAGCCGCGAGTGTTGCAGGCAGCCGAGAAAGCCCGCCAGAGCGGCCATGGGGAACGGGTGGAGTACAGAATCCGCCACAAGAACGGGTCATGGCGCACGCTCGAGTCGACCGCCAGCGCCATCCGGAACGAAAAGGGAGAGACCGAGAAGCTGGTCATCGTGAACCGCGACATCACCGAGCGCAAGCGCGCCGAGGAGATGCTGGTCCACAATGCATTTCATGACGGGCTCACCAACCTGCCCAACCGCGCCCTGTTCCTGGACCGGCTACAGCACGCACTGACCCTTTCCAAGAAACACCCTAACTACAAGTTCGCGGTGTTGCTGATCGATATCGACGAATTCAAGATCATCAATGACAGCCTGGGACACAGCGCCGGGGACGAGTTGCTCATTCAGGTTGGCAAGCGATTGAAGGAATCGGTGCGCCGGGCCGACACGGTTTCGCGCCCACGGGTGAACGGCGTCTCAGACAAGGCACCCGATGATGACACGCTGGCCAGACTTGGCGGCGATGAATTCACCATTCTGCTGGACGATATTCGCGATGCCATTGAAGCGGTGCGCGTGGCCGAGCGAATGCAGGCGGAACTAGCGGAGCCGTTTGTGGTGAACGGGCAGGAGGTGGTCATTTCGGCGAGCATCGGCATCGCCTCCAGCACCAGCCCTCACACCCAAGCTGAGGACCTGCTGCGCGATGCGGATATCGCCATGTACCGCGCCAAACGGACCGGGAAAGCGCGGTGCGAGGTTTTCGACACCGCGATGCACGCCAGCGCTGTCAGGCGATTGACGCTGGAGACCGACCTGCGGAAGGCGCTCGACCTGGGAGAATTTCGCGTTTACTACCAGCCTATCGTTTCGCTGCAGACGGGCAAGATCACGGGGTTCGAATCCCTGAGCAGGTGGC
>JAIQFW010000302.1 GCA_020073105.1 Terriglobia bacterium | reverse complement strand
CCAACCCGCACGAGGTCGTGAACGAGGCCCTGGACCAGAGCAAGGGCGAGGAGAAGCTCGTCCTCGCGTCCGATCCGGAGAAGCCGTTCGTCGGCCTGGCGTTCAAAGTCGCCGCGGCTCCATTCCACATCTGGACTCCGGACGTGTATGAAGGCGCACCCGCACCGGTGGTTGGCTTCATGTCCACCGCGCCGAAGGCGGCAGTGTTTGCGGTTCTGCTGCGCATCATGTTTGAAGCCCACGCTCCGGGACGGATCTGGCTGATCTGGGTGGTGGCCGCGCTCTCCATGACGCTCGGCAACATAGGAGCGCTAGTGCAAGACAACGTGAAGCGATTGCTGGCGTACTCCTCGATTGCGCACGCGGGATATCTTTTGGTGGCATTTGCTGCCTTGCCGAACAACGGCATCCCTGCTGCCATGTTTTACACCGCGTCGTATGCGGCAATGAATGTGGGGGCATTCGCTGTGGTCAGCCACTTCGGCGCCGCTGGTGAACGCTACGTCACGCTGGAAGACTACTCCGGACTCGGACGCCGCTCGCCCCTGCTGGCAGCAACACTGACTATTTTTCTTCTCTCGCTCATTGGCATTCCAATTACCGGCGGGTTCTTCGCCAAGTTCTATGTGTTCAGTGCTGCCCTGCAAGCCAATCTGGTCGGGCTGGTCATTATCGGTGTGCTGAACAGCGCGGTGGGAGCGTACTACTACCTGCGCATCATCGTGGTGATGTATATGCGTGAGGCGAGAGGGGAAGTGCCCGTCTCGCCGGTTCCCTTCGGCCTAGGCACTGCTCTAGCGCTCAGTCTCGTTGCGACAATCTATTTGGGCGTCCTTCCCGGACGGGTGCTCGATTACGCGTCGCGCTCAGTGAACGAACTGCTGCACTAGCAGTCATGTCATCCTGAGCGGAACATCTTGATTTGCTTGCGAAGCGAGACGCGAAGCCGAAGGATCCCTACACGACCATCTGCCTCCACCCTTGCTACAGGGCATTCCTCCGCCTTGATCAGGACGAGGATGTAACGCGCCGATCGGGAGAATGCCTGGACGACGACATGCACTGCCAAATGGATGGAGATCCTTCGACTGCAGAAGTGCTTCGCAATCGCGAAGCACTCCCTTCGCTCAGGATGACATCGCGTAGAGAGCGCATGTCGTGTAAGGCCAACCCTTTGCTGCCCCGCCACCCTTGTGGTACGTTTTCAGCCCGGGGGCGTGCATGCCATTCAAGTTCTTCTTTAAGGTCGTCGTTATCTCCCTTAGCTTGCTGTCCTCTGCCCATGCCACCAGCAGCCCGGAAGATGAACTGGTGGCGACCGTCAAAATAGTTCTCAGAAAGAGCTTCAATACCGATTGGGAAGGTCTCGAACAACTCCCCAAGATCAAGTGGGCGCCCCTGCCGCCGACCATGCTGCAGAACTGCCTACCGGACGGCGGCTGCTTCACCCGCCAGGGGACGGCAACCATCGGAGGCCGGAATCTGATGGTCATCGCCACCGGAGCGCGCACCATCGTGTCCAACCTCTACTTCAGGAATATGACCGCGCCTTTCGGCGAAGCTGCAGTGGTGGCGGCGTTGAAGCAGGCGGGATTTTCAACCGATCTGGCGCGCTGCCCGGTCAAGAATGGGATCGGCGGCACGAATTGGTATCGCCTCAAAAGCACGAGCACGAACCCCGGCTACCTGTCGATCCAGTCGTCCTGCAACGGGCGACCGTGCGAAGGGTTCACGCTGACTCAGGGCGAAGATCTGCCGCGGCTACAGCCCAACCAGTTGCGCCTTTACTCGGAGCAGTGCTCGGGGACAGTTTCCGACCGCAAGCCGGTCTCGACCGTGATGCCTCACGAGCAACTGGCCCAGATGCTCGTCGCCCTGCTGCCGCCAGCCACCGGTCCGGCGCTCTATGATTGGAAGACCTTGCCAAATCTCGCGTCCAGCGCCCAATGGTTTGGGGCGCCGAAGAAAGGCGACCTCTCTTATAAGGGCGATCCTAATCCCTGGATGCTCACAGGCACGGTCACGTTTTCGGGGCGGCAGGTCAGCCTGCTGGCCAGCGGTTCGCCGACGCAAGTGAAGACCATCTATTTCGACGAGAGCGGCCAGCACCCGAGCGGCGAGGACGTGCTGGGCCGGCTGCGCACCCAGGGACAGGACGTGCGGCTGGCACGCTGCGGCCCGGTCTACACCGAGTCCACAAACAACTGGTACAGCGTGACCAGCGTGAAGTCGCGGCCGGTCATGCTCAGACAATCCCTGCACTACGACGGCAAACAAGTATCGGACAGCTATGAACTCCGCCTCGATGCCACCTTGCCGAAGCGGGACCCGCGAGACCGCGATCCCGGCGTGGGTGGCTGCAAAGAGTAGCGCCGCCGTCTCGCCGGCAAGTTGCCGGCGCTACGGTGTTACCCTTCACTCCACCGACACTGCAATGTCCACGTAGGAAAAAAGCCGCGCCGACAGCAGCCAGAGAACCAGCGTCTCCGCGACCGCCAGAACAATCGGGAACCAGGAAACCGTCCCTGGCGAACTATAGGAAGACTTCAGGACTACTGCGGCAAGCGCATAGACCGGCACGGCATATCCCCAGACCGGCGATCCGGAAACATAACTGGCCATAGCCGGAAGCCCCATCACGGCGGCAGTGGCTCCGGCCGCGAAAAACGGATTCAGAAATG
>JAIQFW010000130.1 GCA_020073105.1 Terriglobia bacterium | reverse complement strand
TCCGCCTCCTTCAGGATGGCGATGATCTGTTCTTCATTAAATCGACTCTTGCGCACGACTCCTCCTCTCTGGCCCTGAGCGGGCCATCCTAAATGGAGAAGTCACATTTCCGCTGGACTACTTTTCGGGGGGCAGGTCACGTGATATCGCAAAGCAGAACGCCCGCAATGAGTCCTGGCACCGTTTTCTTGGGAGCGAAAGATGCAAATCGATTCACCGCAACGGCTTCAATGAGCCTGTCCATGTGCTCGTGTATCGCTGGAAAAAACTCGTACTGAGACGTTTCTCTGGGATCGCGAGCCTTAAAGCAAACGAACACCAACCCAGGGTGGGAACGGGCGGCTCTGCTGCTGGACTGCACATACTCCGCGTAGTGGGATGGCATTCCACAAACCACCATCATATTTATCCGCTCAAGATCAACTCCGTGACTAATTAGATGTCGTCCGCGATGATGTAGTCGTACAGATCGCCCGCCACTGAAGTCATGGGTATATAGCGAGCCGCTACCCGGAAGTTCGTGGAGGGGGGGAATTCTCCGGGCAGAATTGATAACTGAATCCGACGGGCTACCTCCAATTCCTTTTGGATCTCCTTCAACTGTTGATCCCGCCGCAGAGTGCTTCTGGCGGCAACATAGCCCAAAGTGCTGAGAAACGCGGCAAATCCAAACGGCTCGAGTAGAGGCAGGGAAGTGTGGAAGAATTGAGCCGAATTTTGCCAAACCGCCAGGCCTACGAAGATCAGCAAGCCCCAGCGGATCACTCCGAAATCAGCAGCCTCAGGGGCAATGCTCTCAGCAGAACCGCTTGCCATGAAGCGAATGAGAAAGAATCCCGACGCGCTGATGATGGCGATGCTGTTTATTCGCTCGTAGTGAGGTGAATCGCCGAACAGAAGGGTGGCCGCGGCGAGTAGGCACCCGAACCCAACCGCCGCGTATCCAACTACTCGCTCAAATCGTCTTGGCAGACCCAGGGAGATGAAGAACAACAATGCGGGAATCAGAGTGACGTGATTGACGGCTCCACGCAGGCGCGCGTAGAAGGTCGCACCCTGCGCCATCATTGCAAGTATGGGCGACGAAATCCACAGGCGAAGCCCGTACAATGCGGCAAACAATGCGAAGCAGATGAGGAGCGAGTCGCGCTGGCGTCGGAGAAGGGCAAAGGCAGCGGACACCATGCCGACAGCGGCGAAGGCCGCGCCTAAGAATAGATACGGAGCGTCACGCCGGGATGCGGTCAAGACCTCCTCAGCACTCATCTCAGATGCTCCACCACCCGGTCAGATACCGTCCAAATGCGCTTCCTCTCTTACGCAGCCGCTGATTCAGATTTCTCGCCAGCATCGCAAACGCCACCAAGATTCGCGGCAACACTGTCTAATGACCGAAAACATTGCCTTGTGCATCGGGCCACAGCTCGTTCATGTCGTTGAACCCGATATCGATACCGATCTGCCGGCTCCATTACATCTGTCGCGTTCTTGCCGGGAGGATTCTCTGGTGATGTCCATCAGTACTTGTGTTATAGACGAATCCACCGAAGTACAGTAGCTCACCGCATCGACTGGCCAGCGCGTGCTCGCCGGAAGTTGGAGCTTTTGGTGGCCTGATTTGCCCATTCCCATTCTGCAAGCCAGTTTCTGCAGCATCTCCCTTCACATTGGAATTCCGACATTCTTCCTCCGCATTGCGGGCAGACCAAGTTGATGATTGACGAGATGACGTGCGCATTCGATTCACCCGGCAGTGTGTCAACAGTGCTCATAGTCACTCTCCTATCCAGAGATCCGACAAATGCGCGAGGGGCAGACACGGGCCACAAACAACGGAAATGTGCCGCGCGGGTCTTCTACGCTCTCGGGCGCTCCGAACTGGTTGGCTGCGGAGTCCGTTTCGGCCACGAAGTGCCTGCCGCCTCGCTGCAAGATGAGAGTGCACGCGCGATGCCAATGCCGAATAACGAATAAGAGCCGAGAACGAAGCGGTTCCTGAGTGCGCGCGTATGTCGAATGTCACAACTATTGCCCGGCAATAGGCATGATGCCCGGATGTGGGCGGAACTTGGCGCTTGAGTTGCCTTCAGTCTGAGAGACCGATGCCATGCAAAGACATGAAGAGTCAACCTCATTGAAGACTCTACCTCACGCTTCAGCCAATTGGCATGGTGATTGCGATCCAACACAAGTGATCAGGGTCTGCGCTTGGCGATCGGTCGTTCCAAATACCGGATTGCCGGACCAAGAAAGAGCAAACGGGAGGAGTCAATCGTGCGGAGGCTAATAGGTGTAATCACTCTGTGTCTGCTGAGTTTTCCGGCTCTTTGCCAGTCCACATCGAAGTATCAGGTAGCCACGATTATTGAGGTCAAGGCGCATCAGGCTGCAGGCGATAGTGCGTCTGATGCTACCAGCTATGACGTTTCCGCCAAGGTGGGTGACACAATTTATGTGGTGCTGTACACGCCGGCATTGGGGGAAGTCCCCCAGAAGTACGCAGCAGGGCGCGAGATGCTAGTACTCGTCGGAAAAAACACAATCACTTACAACGATTTGTTGGGTCGGTCGCTTCAGGTACCGATACAAAGCCAGAGACCCGCTGCAGAACCTAAACCCTCGAAATAGCTGCGGGAGAGTCATTGCTCGCGGACTTTTTGCAAGAGTTACAGCGCGACTCGGCTATCGAGCCGGGCTCGGAGGAATAATGTATCGTTTGTTTGCTCCAAGAAACCACAACAGCGGCTGCTTCGGCGGATACGCTCTTCTCACTCTGTGGGCACTATGGTTGTGCTCCGGTAGTGGCGCATTGGCCCAGAGCACCGCTGCTCCAGCGAACACGAGCACACCATTCAGCACTCGGGTCACTCATCTCCTCGGTCTGCCAAACACAAAGCGCAACTGCAACGGAACTCTGTCAATTCAAGATAGCGTCCTGCATTTTCAGCCAAACGGCAAGCCCGGGGTACAGGTAAACATGGCTTCTGTCCTGAATCTTTCTTTAGGTGACGAGAGCAAGCAGGTCGGCGGACTGCCAGCGAAGCTAGGCAAGGCAGCCGCTCCGTACGGAGCTGGCCGAGTGGTTAGTCTCTTTGCTCATAAAAAATACGACACGTTAACATTGGAATATGTTGACAGTAATGGCGGAGTTCATGGTGCGATCTTCCAATTGAACAAAGGACAAGGTGAACTCGTGAGGAATGAACTCGTGGCTCGGGGCGTATCTTCCAGCTCTGGCGAAGACCAACCAACGAAGCAAAGCACCTCGGAGGTCACGCATGAAGACAAGTAGACCGAATTCATGGACCTTCTCTGTGGCGGCCTTCGTCACGATTGCCATTGCATTTTCGGGTCGGCTGGCTGGTGCACGCAATGGAGCGTGCAAGTGGAGCGGATTGATCCCGGGCGCGTGGACCTCGCGCATTCCTTCCAAGTCGCGATCTACGAGAACCTCTTGGAAGAGTTGGATAAGACGAAGCGATTCGAGTACGTCCTTCGCGAGGGCGACAGTAAGGCGAGTGAGATTCCGGACTTGCTGACCTTGAAAACAATGGTTGTGAAATATACGCCTGGGAGCGAAACGCGGCGTGCGGTGACCACAGTGAGCGGCGCGACAAAGTTAACGGTGCGGAGTCAACTCGTTACACGCGAGGGCAGAATTGTGATGGAGCGCACGGTGAACGGAAATGTTCGCTTCTTCGGCAGCAATTTGCGCGCTACCCACAATTTGGCCCGCAATATCGCCAAAGCGATCAAGCAATCAAACGTGGCTATAGTCCGGGCATCGTACCGCGATACTCAGCCGCAAACCTTGAACGCCGACGGCACGCAATGATCAGGCGTGTCCGTTACGATGTGCAGCTCGCCAGAGGGGCGCCCATGAAACTTCGGACAATTCTTGTTGCTATAGCGATTCTTGGCACTGTGTTGCACCCTGCCGCAGCCCAGGCGAAGAAAAGGACGACCCAAGTAGATGCGCCTCCGCTGGAGCGAGTTCTTTCCGGCAGAAGCATGCAGTCTAACGCGGTTCTCTCCGACGTGATTGCGCGCAAGCCCGAAATGCCACTGGGGCCGCAAGACATTCTCATATCGTACGAAATCGCCATGAGCTTAGTGGCGGAAAAGACATCGGCCGATGTCTCCGTAATCGTGCAGGCCCAACAAACAAATCAAATTACCCGCGAACGTGCAGAATATCTTGTGCTGCAGAGCTACCAAATGGCAATGATGCAGTATCAGGTGCTTAGCGCGCTCCATGATGTTCTGAAAAATGACATTGACGAAGCAGCAGGACAGCAGGCAAGGCAGTCGCTGAAAGCGACAAGCTCCGATACGGTTTTAGTGGCTCCTTTTCCGGGCTCCGCCGCTGCATCCAGATGACATCGAAATTCCTTCTCACAGGTGTAGCATGGAACTTCACGTGCTTCAGTGGGGACAGAGGAGCGCAGACATAGCATGCGATACTTGGAGAAATTAGGTGAGGACGTCGCCTTGGACTCGGCGCAGCCTTCACTTACGGAACTGCTTTCTGTTCTGTCGCATTGCTTACCGTCTCTCTACCGACGCGCGTATAGACTTTTGGGAAACGAAGCAGACGCCGAGGATGCGGTGCAGGATGCGCTATTGGCAGCTTACAAGCATCTGAAGGAATTCAGAGGCGACGCGCAACTTTCAACGTGGCTGACCACTATTGTTATCAATTGCGCAAGAATGCATTTGCGCAAGCGTTCACGCTATATCCATGTATCTCTCGATTCACGAATTGGAGAAGACCAGGAGTATCCGCTGTCCGACACTTTGGTGGATCACCGGCCCAATCCCGAAGATGAGTGCCATCAGGCTTGGGCGACTGCCCGCTTAATAGAGTCAGCAGCAAGACTATCGCCGACCTTACGAAGAGCGTGTCGCCTGCGGTATGTGGATCATCTTTCAGTCTGCGAAACGGCTCGCGTTCTGAGACTTCCCATCGGAACGGTGAAAGCGCAGACTGCTCGGGCGCGAGCCAAAGTGCTGAAGTCGATACGAGGGGTGCTCCACGCGGGATCTCGTTCCCGTGGACGCCGCTCGTAACACACGCAGTCCATACCCTCGTTCAAGAGAGCAACTTTGTTCGCGGGGCCAATCGGCGGCTTTAATCGCTCGGACAGATCGGATTGCTTGGGTTGTTGAGCTCGGCACATGAGCTTAGTTGAACAAAGGGAACAATCCCCTGAGACACAATGCTGAACTACTCGCGGGGTCCATGGTTTCTCGACGCAAGAAGCAACCACCCCGAGCCGCTCCCTGACCCAATAGGGTCAAGATCCAAGCACAGCTGACCTCATCTGCCCGTATTCGGGCGTGACTGCCCTGATAGTGTCTACATCGTTCGTATCAGTACCCCTTCTCCTGCGCAAGTACTTGAGTTCCCTACGATTATCACTGACCGGTAATGGCCATGCTCTTGCCAACAACATTTCCGGGTTGATCTTGGCGATTTTCCGTCATGAGGACTGCGAAATTACGCCGAGGAGGAACCGTTGCCATTGCTCGCTGACAGAAAGCGCGTCGATAAGCCGGAAATCGATATCGTGGACACCGAGAATGGCGCTCTGGTGTCCTTGAAGGGCCGCGTTGATATCGATTCCTCTCCAGCCGTGCGCGACCAGCTTATCGCCCTTTTGCACGCGCCACATCCGAGCACAGTGAGCATTGACTTGTCGGGCGTCACTCATATCGACAGTTCTGGCGTTGCCACTCTGATTGAAGCGTTAAAGATCGCACGAAACTGTAAAACTGAGCTTAGGCTGCAGGGATTGCATGATCGTTTACATCGCCTGTTTGAGGCGACGGGCATTTTATCTCTGTTCAATGACGGCATTCGCAGATGAACCACTCTGGGTGCGAGGCGGTTTGATGGCCAATCTTCTCGAAATTACTGGCAGAGAGACTCTCAGTCAACTCGACTATGTAGGGAGCCTGAACATTCAATGGTGGGCCACCCTGCGTGGGATGCGCGCGGCTTTGCCCCTGGTTGGAAATCGACATCGGTGGCGTGCAGCTGTTCACCAAATGCTAGAGATCGGGGTTGACGCGCTCCCGATGGTTGCGCTGATGTCTATGTGCAGTGGATTCATCTTGGCGATGCAGGGAGCCTCAGAGTTGCGCCGGTTCGGGGCCCTGCACTTCGTCATCGATCTGGTCGCAGTCGGCTTCACACGAGAACTTGGTCCGCTGTTGACTGCGATCGCCGTCAGCGGACGATCGGGATCTGCATTTGCCGCCGAGATCGGCACCATGAAGGTCACTGAAGAGATCGATGCCCTTAAGGTCATGGCCTTCGAACCGGTGGAGTTCGTGTTAGCGCCAAAGTATCTGGCCGCACTCGTGGCTGTTCCGTGTCTCAGTATCGTCGCGGCCTTCTTCGGCATTCTCGCCGGGGGGCTATTTATGTTCTTCAGCACGCACCTTGATCTCCTGCTCTATTTCCGATACGTGTTGACCTCGATCGAGTTGCGGGATGTGGTCGCCGCCATGATCAAGAGCCTGGCATTCGCCACCATTATTGCTCACGTGGGATGCCTGGAAGGACTTCGTGTCCGCGGTGGGCCTGACGCAGTAGGTCGGTCGACGACTTCGGCGGTCGTGCGATCAACGTTCCTGGTCATCGTTGCCGATGCGATATTTACCACCATCTTTTACTTCGTAGGCAAGGCTTAAATGCCTCTGATTTCAGTGCGCGATCTAGTGGTGGAATACGACGGCCGGCGTGTGCTCGATGGCTTGAACCTTGACATCGAGCCAGGCCAGATCACCGTTCTGCTGGGAGGCAGCGGCTCAGGAAAAAGCACGCTCTTGCGGCAAATTCTTGGTCTCGAGCATCCGAAATCGGGCAGCATCTCGATCAAAGGCACAGATATGACGCGCTGCTCACAGGCGGATTTGAAGAAGGTCCGGCGCTCGATTGGAGTGGCCTTTCAAAGCGCGGCGTTGTTCAATTCGCTGTCGCTCGAAGACAATGTCGCACTCACCTTGCGGGAGCACACTGCACTGGCTCCTTCAATCATCGACCTGATCGTTTGGTTGAAGTTGGCGGTTGTGGGACTGGCAGATTTCGGCAAACTGCACCCGCAGGAACTCTCGGGAGGCATGAAGAAGCGTGCAGCGGTTGCGCGTGCTCTTGCAATGGATCCGGAAATCTTAGTGCTGGACGAACCCTCGGCAGGGCTTGACCCTATCGTGGCGGCAGAACTGGACGAACTGATTCTGTTTCTCAAAGAGGCTTTCCAGATCACGGCGCTTGTCGTCACCCATGAGATGCACAGCGCCTTCCGAATCGCCGACCGGATCGCGATGCTGTTCGATGGAAGGCTTCTTGCAGTCGGCACAAAAGACGAAGTACGCGCAAACCAGAATCCACGCGTGAGGCAGTTCCTCAACCGTGTGCCGGCCAACCCGATGCATACGCCGGCATTGGCCTCCTATCTGGAACGGTATGTGCAAAGTCAGGAGGCAAAACCATGACCACCGAAGCAAAGGTCGGTGCCTTTGTCCTCGGCTGTTTCGCTGTACTCGCGTTCACCGTCATCTACCTGTTGAATGCGCAGTATAGTGGCGGCACCGTGCAATATCGCACTTACTTGCGATATGCCGGAGGGCTTGAGCCCGGAGCTTCCGTGTTGTATGGAGGCATGAACGTGGGCAAAGTTACAGCCGTGCGAACCTGGGCCAAGGATCCAACCCGAATCGAAATTCTCCTGGAAGTCAAGAAGGACACTCCGCTGAATGAGAAATCAGTGGCCAAGCTAGGATTTGTCAGCGTCATGAACAGCGCTGCCTTGTCCATCACAACAGGCAGAATTGATGCCAAACGTCTTCCTCCAGACTCAACCGTCGCCTCGCAAGAAGCGGCCAGCCTGGATGAGATTGCCGGGAAACTTGCAACCGTTGCGGATAGCGCGAATACGCTGATCACGCAGGCACAGGGAGAACTCAGTGATATCAGCGGGAACGTGAACCATCTGCTTGCCAACCTGGACACGATGACCGGACCAGGAAATCAGAAAAAGGTCCAAGCCATTCTGGACAACATTGACCGATTGGTCGCAGACGAGCGCCCGAAGATTGAGCGCCTCACAGACCAACTGGCCAGGGTTAGCGAGCATGCCGACGACACCATCCAGAATGTGAATGGCACAGTGACCGATCTGCGTGATCCGATGCGAAAAGATTTGGCTGAATTACAGACTACCCTGGAAGAGGCCAAAGGCCTGCTGCGGTCGATGCAAGTCATAGTACGAGCCAATGACTCCAAGATCGGCGACACGGTGGAAAATCTGCGCGACGCGACCGACAACCTCAACCAGTTCACGAATTCTTTAAAGCAGCGTCCCTGGAGCCTGATCCGCACCAAGCAGCCCGGGGACCGGCAGGTTCCGAAATAAAGCGGACAGAGGAGAATCGACAATGAAAAAGCTTACGACGGCGCTTGTATTGATGGTGACGCTGTTACCCGCTCTGTCCGGATGCGGCAGAGTGAGATATCCCGCATATTACACACTCAATTTGCCGGCTCCGCCGGATCCACCCGCACTCGAAAGCGTCCGAACCTCAATAGCGGTTCGAGAATTCCAATCGCCTGGTTATCTGCGGCAAGGGCCGATCGTCTACCGGACCACGCCGGAGGAGGTCGGCTTCTACGAATATCACCGCTGGGCGGCGGATCCGCGCACGCTTTTGACTAGCGCCGTCATCGATCATCTGCACGCCAGGGGTCAGTTCTCCATGGTCTCTATGTATGACGGCCGTCCGAACAACGACTACGTTTTCAGCGGCAGGTTGGAAAAGCTGGAAGAGATCGATTACGAAGCCGGGGTCAAAGTGGAAGTTGCAATGTCTGCACAAATCACCAAGGTTGCGACCGGTGCAACGGTCTGGAGCAATGCTGTTTCTGAAACTCGACCGGTGTCCCAACGAAACGTACCCGGGGTCGTGTCGCAGATGAATCGGACTATGGAGCTAGCCATCAATAAACTACTATCTACGGTTCCACAGTCGCTGGGGAGTAAACGATAGGAATTTCAAGCGGAACCCGGGGGCCGCCGAAGTTAGGCGGTCGTCCGGAATCATCCGGATCTCGATTGCAACGGGAACATGGTGAGCAGATACTTGAAAGCACAAAATCAGGTCGCAGCAAAACGGCGAGCGTTTCTAGCGTTCGCGAAATGCGTTACACGAGCGGTTTTGCAGACATAGTGCCGCGACCGAAGTTTGGTTAGTTAGATCCTTCGGCCAATAGATTGCGGTCCTGTACGACGACCAGGTTGCTCGCATCTGTAAACCGAGAATTGCGGAGAGCTCACGTGCCATGACCATCACCGAAGATCGATATCGAATGCTGCTGGGTGCGTCCACTGCCCTAGCCGATCAGCCCACGGTAAAAGCCGTCCTGCAAAGCCTGCGTGGTGTTCTGTCCAGCACTTCCCGATTGCACGGCGCCGAACTCTATGTGCTGAGCGATGACGGCGAGAGTTTATCCAGCTTTGAATTTGATCGAGATCCGGACGCTCCCGCAATAAAACGCGGAGCCAAATTGGTGCTCACCGGCCTGGTGGCGCAGGTGCTGAACGAACAGAAGCCGGTGTTTGTCCGGGACCTCTCGCTGGCAATGTTGGAACACCCGGACATGGCTCCTTTTGCAGCCGAAGTTGCCGGACGAAGCACCTACTTGTTCCCAGTATCGACCGCGCAAAAACGCTACGGAATTCTGTCAACGCCAAAGTTGCAGGGCCAGCAATTTGCCCCCGAAGACGTCGAGATGCTCAGTGCTCTGGCCTCCCACGTTGCGGTAGCGCTCGAGTGCGCAGTGGCAAGAGATACCGTGGAGCGTTACCACCGAGAAGTCGTGAAGCAGCGAGATCAGCTCAGCTTGTTGCTGGAAATCAACAATCATATTGTCACTAAGCTGGAAGCGGATGAGCTGTTTCAGGCTGTGGCAGGGTCGATGCGCAAGCACTTGGGCAACGATCTCACGTCATTGTGGCTCTTTAACAAGCAGTCGGGCAGCTTGGAACGTAGATTTCTCGATTTTCCGACTGGAAAGGGCTTTCTCGATAAGGTTGTTGTCGTCGAGCCTACGAAGCTATGGAGCGAATGGTCGCTCCTCCGGACGCCACAGTATTACTCACCGTGTGGAGCAGATATACCTCCCGTCCTCCGCGAGGCGTCCCGAGCTGAATCCCTCCTCTCGGCTGTCCTGGTGCCACTGATGGGTGCCGATGGCCCCCTGGGCCTGTTGACCATGTGCAGTCGCCGGGCTGATGGGTTTAACGAGGCGGACCGCGACCTGCTGTCGCAGATCGGCACCCAGACATCACTGGTACTCGAGAATGCTCTAGCCTACGGACGGCTCCGCGCGTCGCGCGACGATCTGGAAGAGCAGAGGCTTTACCTTGAATCGGAAATCGAATCTGAGTTCAACTTTGAAGACATAGTCGGCAAGAGTGCCGCTATACGTAAAGTGCTGGACCAGGTCATGATCGTTGCGCCAACCAGTTCCACCGTGTTACTGCACGGCGAGACCGGTACGGGCAAGGAACTGGTGGCCCGAGCGCTGCATAATCTCAGCCCGCGGCGGGAGCGCACATTTGTCCGTCTGAACTGCGCGGCGATTCCTTCGGGTCTGGTGGAAAGTGAACTGTTCGGCCACGAAAAGGGTGCTTTCACCGGGGCGCTCATCCAGAAGAAAGGCCGCTTTGAGCTGGCGGATCACGGCACTCTGTTTCTCGACGAGATCGGCGACATTACTATGGATTTGCAGCCAAAGCTTCTGCGTGCCCTGCAGGAGCAGGAGTTCGAACGCCTCGGAAGTACCAAAACCATCCACGTTGATGTTCGTCTGATTGCGGCCACACATCGGGATTTGGAAAGCATGATCCGCAACAATCAGTTTCGCGAGGACCTTTTTTACAGGTTGAGGGTGTTTCCGATCGAAATTCCGCCGCTGCGCGAACGGCGCGAAGATATTCAACTGCTGGTCCACTTTTTTGTCGCGCGCTTCTCCCGCCGTATGCAAAAGCGCATCCGGTCTGTCCCGAGACCCGCGATGGAGGCTCTGGTGAATGCCGATTGGCCAGGAAACATCCGTGAGCTCGAAAACTTCATTGAGCGTTGTGTAATTCTTACGCAGGGCGACGAATTGAATGTACCGCACACAGAGCTAAGAAGATCTGCTGGCCGCGCTATTGTTTCGGCGGGCTCGACCTTTGAGCAAGCCGAGAGGCAGGCGATCCTCGATGCTTTGAAAAGCGCCTCCGGGAGAATAGCCGGAAATGGCGGAGCGGCAGAACGCCTCGGGCTTAAGCGAACCACCCTGCAGAACAAGATGCGCAGGCTAAGCATCACGCGCGCTGATTATTCAGCCTGACAGCATGCGGTCGCCCGCCAGCATACGGGCAACTTCACGGGCTCGTGTGACCGCCGAGGTTATCTACAATTGATTGTTTCGCAATGACTTAGGCCTAAGAGTCGCAGTTCGGCAATCGAGATGCCTCTTGCCCCTGGTGGGCCACTCACTAAGTGGTCCACAAAGGGGACTCAAAAGATGAAGAAGTTGGAACTAGCAATCATTCTCATTCTTCTCGCAGTATCATCCTGGGCTCAGGAAGTCAGAAATGAAGTGACGGTACAAGGTTCCGGGTTCTTCCAAAAGCAGACCACTAACGGCGGGGTTACCAATAGTCCAACCAACTCTGGCGGCGTGATGGCCGGATATCGATTCAATCTGAAGAACTGGCTCGCGGTCGAGGGCGACTATGACTATTTCAGGAATCATGAGACCTTCCTGTCGAGCAGCGGAACCACGTTCATACCGATGAATGTCCACGCCACGACCGGCACCGCGATCGTGAAGCTCCCTGCCTTCAAGATGCCTGCCGTCAAGATCGTTTCTCCATTTGTACTCGCGGGAGGGGGAGCCATGTTCTTTGATCCGCGCAGGGGATCTGTGAGCGAGCAAACCCGGGAGGCCTTCGTTTATGGGGGCGGCGTCGATGTGCCAATGTCAAAACATTTTCTACTGCGCGCACAGTACCGAGGTTTTGTCTACAAGATTCCCGATTTCGAGATGGCCAGCCTCAAAGTCGACAAATACACCCATTCCGCTGTACCCTCTGCCGGCTTGGTATTTACGTTTTAAGACGTCTGGCTTTGGCTCTTCCAACTCTTCAAGGCGGCTGAAGCAGCCGCCTTCGATTCTTAGCCGTCTACCGAGCGCCTGCCCTCATGCTGGCACTGCCCGTTGTTAAGTGCGGCATACGCTCGAAAAACCATTCATTCTCAATAGGTTGCGCTCAGAGTCCGTGGCAAGACAGCTGCAAAGACAACTGTAGCCAGCGATTTGAGGCTGCTAACGAATGTAAGAGGGGCCCATCATGTTACGTGTCGAAACGCAACAAGTAGACGGTGCTTTGATCTGCAGGCTCGAGGGCCGATTCACCGGGGACGGAGCTGAGCAGGTTCGCACGCTCGTCACCCGCTGCGATAGCAAACTGGAACTAGTCGTCGATCTCACGGAAACAATGTTCATCGACGCCATCGGGGAAGAGGTGCTTTCGTTCGTGAAGAAACTCGGCGCGCAATTCATTGCCGAGACTTCGTACTCTCGAGACATTTGCGAACGGCTTAACCTTCCTTTGGTCCACAAGCAGAAATCGAACACGCATCTGTCAGGTAAATTCGGACGGAAAGGGTCATCGCCCGGCTAATGATTCTCGCCACCGATGAACGAGCACACTTAACCGGCAATCGACCCACGTTGCCGGGAGTTGCGCAACAAGATGGGTGACGTTCGCAGCGCCGATTATTGACAGGTTGCGCCGGAAATCAAAATCTCGTTGGGATCAAAGTGGTGTCTCTGCCAAAAGGTCTCACCAGGTCGCCCTGAAAATACCGGCAGTGCCCATATCCGGTCAGCTGTCACCCCACCGCATCGCACAAAGAAGTCATTTGCATTCCGAGTTCAACAACTTACGTGTCTGTCCGGTTTGGCACCACTCTTGCCTAACCACAAATGTGTCGCAAGACCACCAAGGAAGCCACTCATGATAAGCGTAGCGAGCAAGAGTTTTCCGGAGCCTGCGGTCAGTGAATACGTTGGCACCGTTTTCAGCCGAAATCGCGAAGATCTGGAGTGGCTGGCGAATTTCATCATAGGCGACGAAAAGATAGCAGAGGCATGCGTTGTCGACGCCTGCGCCCAGGCAGAATCGGAAAACTCCAGTCTTCAAGAATGGTCCTCCACATGGGCCTCAATGTCCACAATCCGTTCCGCAGCGCAAGTCCAGCAACAACGGATCGCTCAACTCTCCTCCGCATATATGCAATGGGGCTGCATTCACGGAGGACACACGGCCTTATCCTCTGACTGGTGTGACATTCTGCTGGAGGAATCAAGCGTGGTTTTCGCCAGACTCGATGTCTTCTGTCGCTTTGCATTGGTGATCTGTGGCCTGGAAAAGCGCTCCGCGAATGAAGCTGCGCTACTGCTTGGCGTCGATCCGGCTAGCGTGAAAGGCGCATATTGCTCTGCCATTAAGTGCCTGGAGGTGATCAGCTGCGAGCAGTTCCAGCGGCAGAACGACTTCGCTGCCGTGTGGAACTGATAGGGTCCCGCAACGAAAATTGGTATTAGCTGTTGGCCGCGTCGGAAGAATCAGGGTTTTGGGCATTTCGGAGTCAACCAGCTCCTGTGCCCGCGATGTCCGCGAACACTTTCATTCCTCCCGGGCGAGTTAACGTTGATGCGCTTAATGGGAAGTGTTCGCGGACACTCTGTTTACCTATCCCTTGACTTTCCAGAAAGCTGTACCCTTCATCTCTCCCCTGTCCATCCCGGGACAAGACGTGACGATCTAAATTCGCCGCTGCCAGCTGAGAATCCTCTGAGTCTGGAGTTATCTTCGATCACTGTCACCCGGATCAAGGCGCTCAAAATTTGTTGGAGCAACTTGAAAGTAGCCAATGCTTGCTAGTGCCCGCATGAGGGCAGCTCCCCTCGACCGGATATGGGCATTCTGTAGCGCTCTCGGATGTTCGCATCTCTGATTCAAGAACTTGCAAGGAACTCCAGGTTGGCATGGCACCTGCAATCTGAGTGCACACGAGCGGCAACACGATTCGCTCAAAGTTCAAAGTGCCGGCAGGCCTCAGCCGAAGTTCCAGGTGGAAGAATGATGAAATCGAAAAATCTCCTACTGCTTCTTACAATGTTTGCCTTTGCATCGCCCATCCGATCGCTTGCCCAACAGGCTATGCCGGAGGTCCCACTTCTAACCCTCGACGACGCAGTCTCCATTGCGCTCAGCAACAATCGGCTCGTGAAGAACTCGGTGTTGGAAGCGCAAAAATACGACTTTCAGGTGAGCACGATTCGCAGTAGGCGGCTTCCACACTTTCAGTTTTCCGCACTCGGTGGCGAATTGCTGCAGCCCTTTGATTTCACATTCGCTAAGGGAGCTTTCGGGACGTATCCAGGGACTGGGCCCATTCCGTCGACAAACGCCAAGGTTCACACGCCAGCACGGTTGTCCGCCTTTATGAGCGGCAGCATCGATGTGCCCCTGTTACAGCAGTACAAAATCGGACTGGGAATTCACGCGACAGAACTTGGGCGCGATATCGCTAAAGAGGACGTTCGCGCAGAAAGGCAGAAGATCGCGTCCGACGTGCGAAGTGCATATTTTGACCTTGTTGCCACCCAGGCTGCGGTGGACGCGGCACGGGAAGGAGTACGAACACTCGAAGAGGCACAGCGAGTCACGCTGCGTTACATCGCAGAGAAGACCGTGCTCAAGGGAGATGCGTTGGAGGTCGATGCGCGGTTAACCAAGGCGCAATATGACTTGACGGTTGCGGAGAACGGACTTGCCACACAGCACGAGCACCTGAATCAACTCTTGGCACGGAATCTTGAAACTCCCTTTCGGGTTGATTTCATTCCTGAGGAGGACACGACAACTCTGAGTCTGGAGGAGGCACGCCGGCAGGCGTCACAGACTCGCCCTGAGATCCGCCAGGCTCACCTCAAGGAAAAACAAGCCGACTACGACCGCCGCATCGCCAAGGCTGAGTACTTACCGGACCTTGGTATCGCGGTTAGCTATATGGGGATTCAGAACGTGCAAGTCCTTCCAACGAATGTCGGAATGGCCGGCTTTGCGTTGACCTGGGAGCCATTCGATTGGGGACGCCGCCGCAATCAAGTACGCGAAAAATCCAACACGCTGGCGCAAGCGCACAACGGTGCACAAGAGGCAGAATCGCAAATCGAAGTTGAAGTCGGGTTGAAGTACCGCAAGTGGAAAGAGGCTACGTTGTTGTTGAAAACCACCCACACCGGTCATGAAGCCGCAGCCGAAGAATTCCGCGTCACCAGCAACAAATACAAAGAACAAGCAGCAATCGTAAGAGATCTATTGCAGGCTCAAGCTCAAAGTTCGGAAACCGCTTTTCAGTATCAGCAGGCGCTTTCTTCTTATTGGAGTTCCCTTGCAGAATTGCGCCGCGCGATGGGAGAGGAATAAAAGTGAGAACCACGATCGCAATCTATTCGTTGATGCTCGTCATGGTTGGCTGTGGCTCGAATAAGCCGCTCAATCAACCCCCACAGGGAGTCCAGGCTCAAGCCATTGAGAAGCAAGCGGGCTTCACCGCCGACGGCTTGCGTTTGTCGGCGGTAGTGACGCCCGATTCGGAAGTTCCCCTGGCATTCAGAATTCCCGGGTACGTCATTTCGCTTAAACAAATACGCGGCCAGGATGGCAGGATGCGCGACGTCGCGGAAGGCGATCGAGTCAGCCGGGGAGCCGTACTCGTCCGCATCCGATCTTCTGAATACGAGGACAAGGTACGACAGGCATCCTCGCAAGCGGGGGCCGCCGATGCTGTCGCACAGAAAGCCAAACTCGACTTCGATCGGGCTACGCACCTGTATGACACTCAGAGCCTTACGAAGCCCGACTTCGATTCGGCTCGCGCGCAATACGATGCCAGTCAGGAGCAGTTGAAATCGGCTCGGGCCCTGACGAGCGAGGCGGAAATCGCTCTGCGCGACACCTCTCTGATTGCGCCCTTCGACGGCGACATCGTGAAGAAGGCTGTAGAGCCCGGCGCGTTCGTTGGACCTGGCGTTCCCGCATTCGCGCTCGCCAAAACCGACAGCGTAAAGATCGTCGTTGGAGTGCCCGATACGGTTGTCCGTTCCGTAAAGG
Organism: Terriglobia bacterium; assembly: GCA_020073105.1. Classification (GTDB taxonomy): domain Bacteria; phylum Acidobacteriota; class Terriglobia; order Terriglobales; family Acidobacteriaceae; genus JAIQFW01. The sequence goes on along the minus strand of JAIQFW010000130.1, from coordinate 337 downwards.
TCGGCCAGCCCGTTGATGTTGCCATCGACGCGTTCCCCACACGCACATTTCATGCACGAATCAGCCGCATGTCATCCGCAGCGGACACGATTACGCGTAATTTCGAGGTCGAAGTCGCGATACCGAATCACGATCACTTACTGAAGGTCGGGATGATCGGCTCCTTGCAATTCGCGAATGCCGACGGCGCAAGTCGAACGTCGGCGTTGCTGGTACCACTTTCCGCAGTCGTGCAAGCGAAAGACGGGAAATATGGCGTGTTTGTCGTCTCCAACTCGAGTGCTGGAGAAGTCGCTAATCTTCACAACGTAGACATCGGCGCGGTCAATGGCAGTGA
>JAIQFW010000129.1 GCA_020073105.1 Terriglobia bacterium | reverse complement strand
GGAGATCGAGTGGCTCGCCGATCCCGCGCACCGTGTGCATGACGACGACGACTCCGCTGAGGAGCGCGAGGCCCATGATGGCGATGAGCAATGCCGCGCGCCGCCGGCTTTCGGCCGCGAGCGCGAGCCGCGCGGGAAACGTTCGGCGTAGCGGTATCCATAAGTGGCAAAGTCCTAGTGGTCGGGGCATCCGCAGCCCGGATTGGCAATAATGCGGCACAGGGGGCGGCATACCTCTTTGGTGCCCAGTAACTTCGTCAAAAAAGAGATGACTCCCACAGAATATAGTGGGGGTGTTTCCTTGCTAGATTCCGCTAGAAGGGATCTTCCTTTCTGTTAGTAGGGCGTCGTTGTATCCTTTGCCGGGTTCTTTCCTCAAGGTTAAGTGCAGAAACTGAGGTGCTGAACTCCCCCGGGTGCCCGTAACGTACTTTCTGACTTACAAAAGGAGGGGGGCTGGCCCGGGCTTTCGCGTCCTGCTTTCCAACATCGGGGTGCCCCGGCCTTGTCGATCCCGTTTTTGGAGAGACAGGCCGGGGACGTTACCGTCGCAGGATTTGCAGCGTCACGCCCAGCCGCTCCCGCTTTCGCGCCGTCCACTGGGATTCGATCTCCACGACCCTTCGATCCCCGCCATGTAGTGAACGGAAGCTGCTCCAGGCCCGGTCCTCTGGGGCTTTCACCAGACCACGCTTCACCGGGTTTAGATGCATGTAGTCGAGCTTCTGCGTCCGCTTGCCCTCACTCCACACATTGAAATCGTAATAGCGAGCCTGCCAGAACGCAGACTCACCTGATTCTTTCAGCTGCTGAGAGGTAATCTGCTTGAGCATCTGCACCACAACGGACAGCCGGCCACGCTCCGGCTCGCTGAGCAGCAGATGGACGTACTCCGGCATCACCACATAACCCGTTACATAAAATCCATACCACTGTCGCACCCTCTCTAGAGTGTGCTCAAAGATATGGCACGCTGGTGGCGTCTTGAAGAGAGGAGCGCGGCGGTAACAACTGAAGGTGATGAAGTGCAGGCAGTGCGCCTGTTGAAAGCACTTCAGTCCCCAGGGCATTGGGAAGACGTTACCGTGAATATCCCCGCAATTGCTATGACCGATGAACTTCCCCGGCCTGTCGCTCCAAGAGCGGGATCGACAAGGCCGGGGTGCCCCGCTGTTTTCAAGTAGGCTGTGAAAGAGTGGGCCAGTTCCCAAGCAACCCGGCGAGATCTCCGTCGTTGAGCGCCCTGTGACCGGCATCACTTCCCTTATGTACATCGCTATGGAAGAATGGAGTTCGTTCGCAAATCGCGATGGCTCCAACCGGCCTCCAACTCGCGCTGTTCTCGGCGGCGGTCCTCGGATTCCGCCACGGCTTTGATTACGACCACATTGCCGCCATCTCCGACATCACCAGCGTACAGAACTCCGCCCGGCGGGCTATGCAACTCGGCCTTCTCTATGCCTTGGGACATGCGGCAACGGTTGCGGTTTTGGGAAGTGCGGTTATCTTTTTTCAGCTTTCCCTGCCTCACGGAATCGACCGCATTGCCGAGCGGTTGGTCGGGCTGACATTGGTCTTCCTGGGGATCTATGTTCTCGGGTCTCTGTTTCGGGGAGACTACGTTCCGCGCAGTCGCTTCGTCCTGCTGGCGAATTCGCTGAAGTGGCTACACTGGAAGGCCAAGGCATGCTGGCACACGCACGATGTCCCCAAACCCAAGACCGCGAACTGGAATTACGACAGGAAGTCGGTGTTCGGGATCGGTATTGTGCATGGCCTGGGAGCGGAAACTCCCTCGCAGTTGCTCATCTTTTTACTGGCCGCGAATTTGGGCGGCGTGGCCAAGGGCTTCCTCGGCCTGGGTATGTTCATAGCGGGACTGTTGGTCATGAACACGCTCATGACCGCATCGGCGGCTGGTTTGTTCGGCTTCAGCACCCGCGCACCCAGGATCCAGTACGCCATCACGGCAGTTACCGCGGTTTATAGCCTGGTCGTAGGCTCGATCTTCCTGTGGGGTTCGGCGGCCTCTCTGCCGCCGATCGGGTAGGCGCCATCCTTCCGGTCACTTCCACCTGTGTCGCCCATCACAGACCCCAGTAACAAGGCTCGATGTACAGTGTTCTTGAGGAGAGCCCTCGTGTGCCTCGCTATTCCGGGGAAGATTCTCGAAGCCCAAGAGAACGACGGCCTACGTGTGGGCCGGGTGCAGTTCGGTGGCGTGGTGCGCCAAGTTTCTCTGGACTTCGTTCCCGAGGCCGCAGTCGGGGATTACGTGATGGTCCACGTGGGATTTGCCATCAGCAAGGTGGACGCGGTCGAAGCCGAGCGAACCTATCAGCTTCTGCAAGAGATGGGCACCCTGGTCGACGAACTGAACCCAGGGGACGACCATCCTCCGAAATGACCCTGTCAACTGCTTGAAATGACTAGGCCTTCCCCCTCTTAGCTCACAGGTCTATGTGACTCCCATCACCGATAGGGTGTTCGTCACTATTTAGAGTTTTATGTGGGGCGGCACCCCATGAAATATCTCGACGAGTACCGTGACGAGCGCATCGCCCGGGGACTGGCTGAGCAGGTTGCAGCCGTGACCACCAAGCCTTGGGTACTGATGGAGATCTGCGGTGGACAAACCCATACCCTCATGCGCTATGGGATTGACGAACTTCTGCCCCGCGGTCTGGAATTAGTTCACGGCCCCGGCTGCCCGGTGTGCGTCACACCGCTCGAAACCATCGACAAGGCGATTCAGTTGGCATTGCGTCCGGATGTGATCCTGGTCTCGTACGGAGATATGCTGCGCGTGCCCGGCTCCAGCTCAGACCTGTTCCGTGCCAAGGCACAGGGCGCCGACGTTCGTCTGGCCTATTCACCGACCGAGGCAGTGAAGATCGCGCGTTCCAATCCCGACCGACAAGTCGTATTCCTCGCCATCGGTTTTGAGACCACGGCTCCCGCCAACGCCATGGCCGCGTGGCAGGCGAAACGCGAGGGGCTGACGAATTTCTCGATGCTGGTCTCGCATGTGCTAGTGCCGCCCGCGATCCGCGCATTGATGGTTTCGGAAAGCAATCGGGTGCAGGGTTTCATCGCGCCTGGGCATGTATGCACGGTGATGGGGTGTGGGGAATATGAAGATCTGGTGCGCGATTTCCGCGTGCCCATCGTGGTGGGTGGCTTCGAACCCGTCGATTTGCTCGAAGCGATTCTGATGTTGGTGAAGCAACTGGAGGCGGGCGAGGCGAAGCTGGAAAACCAGTACGTACGCTCGGTGAGTTATCAAGGGAATGTGCCTGCACAACAGATCATGAAGGAAGTGTTCGAAGTAGCGGACCAGAAGTGGCGCGGCATCGGTGCTATCCCGCGAAGCGGTCTACGTTTGCGTGAGGAGTTCGGGAATTTTGATGCCAACCGGGTTTTCGATCTGGGTGAATTCACCGTAGAGGAACCCGCCGAGTGCATCAGCGCGCAGGTCTTGCAGGGACTGAAGAAGCCAACGGAATGCCCGGTGTTCGGCATGCGCTGCACGCCGGAGAATCCGTTAGGAGCACCCATGGTTTCGTCCGAAGGTGCATGCGCCGCCTACTATCAATACCGGCGTCATGCGGTTGTCAGTTAGGAGAGAGGGCATGTCGTCAGCGACCAAGACCATCGCCGAATTGAGTTGTCCGGCGCCACTTCCGGCCAAGGACAAGGTGTTGCTCGGGCACGGCAGCGGCGGCAAATTGAGCGCTGAGTTGATTCGCGATGTGTTCCTCCCGGTCTTGAACAATCCCATGCTGGCACGTCTTGACGATCAGGCAATCGTGAACATCAACGGTCAGCGGCTGGCGATCACGACCGACTCTTTTGTGGTGAAGCCTTTGTTCTTTCCTGGCGGCGATATCGGTTCGCTCGCAGTTCACGGGACCGTTAACGACCTGGCGATGGGTGGTGCGACGCCACTTTATCTCAGCGCAGCTTTCATCATCGAAGAAGGCTTTCCGATGGAGCAGCTACGCCGCGTAGTGGACTCGATGCACCGTGCTGCCACCGAGGCTGGGGTCCAGGTCGTGACCGGGGACACCAAGGTTGTTGAGAGAGGAAAGGGCGACGGGCTTTTCATCAATACAACCGGAATCGGAATCGCACCTGATGGCCTGGAACTCTCCGCGAACCGCGCACGCCCCGGCGACAAGGTGTTACTCAGCGGATCTATCGGCGAGCATGGCATTGCGATTCTCGCCCAGCGGGAAGGGTTGGAGTTTGAAACCACGATTCAGAGCGACAGTGCAGCACTGCATACGTTGGTTGCCGGAATGCTGGAGGCAACCCATGAGATTCGCTGCATGCGCGATCCCACGCGGGGTGGGGTCTCCAGCACACTGAACGAAATTGCACAGCAGTCGCAGGTGGGCATTGAGCTGGAAGAACGCAGGATTCTGGTGCGCGAGCAAGTTCGCGGCGCTTGCGAAATGCTGGGCCTCGATCCGCTCTATGTTGCGAACGAGGGCAAGCTGATCGCGATTGTGGCGGACGGAGCTGCGGAGGCCGTACTGCAATCCATGCAGCGTCACCCTCTGGGCGCAGAGGCGCGGATCATCGGCACGGTGAAAGAAGCGAACCCCGGCCTGGTGACCATGCGGACGGCGTTCGGCACGACTCGTATTGTGGACATGCTGGCGGGCGATCAGTTGCCGAGAATTTGTTGAGGGAATATGCACGAAATGGGGATCGCATATTCGGTGTTGGCTGCCGTCCGAACCGAGGCGGCACGCTGTCCGGACAAGGCCCCGCGCAAGGTTGGCGTGCGGATTGGGGAAATGTCCGCCCTGGACCCCGACGCCCTTCGGTTCTGCTTCGAGGCGATCACCCGCGATACGGATTTGGCGGGTTTGGAACTCGACATCGAAATCTGCCCGTTTCGCTACCGCTGCCGGGAATGCGGACACGAGTTCGTGGTGCAGGATTACCAGTCGCAATGTCCCCAGTGCGCGAGCCTGGAAACCGAGTGCATTGGCGGGCAAGAGTTGGATCTGGTCTATCTGGAGGTGGAAGAGTATGGAGCGGCTACCGCTGGAACGAAAAGTACTCAGTGAGAACGACCGCATCGCCGCAGAACTGCGAACGAGGTTTCAGGAGCACGGCATCCTGTGCTTGAACCTTATCAGCTCGCCCGGTTCGGGCAAGACCAGTCTTTTGGAGTGCACTCTGGAAAGCCTGCCAAGGCATGACCGGGTGGCGGTGTTGACGGGAGACATCCAGACTGACAACGATGCAGCCCGTCTCAAGCGCTTTCATTTTCCGGTAAAACAGATCACCACCGGCGGTACCTGCCACCTCGACGCGCGCATGATCGAACGTCATCTGGCGGACTGGAAGCTGGAAGATTTGGACTTATTGTTCATTGAAAATGTCGGCAACCTGGTGTGCCCCGCCAGCTATGACCTCGGCGAGGCCGCCAAGGTTGTGGTGCTCAGCGTAACCGAAGGCGAGGACAAGCCGTTGAAATATCCGTCCATATTCTTCAAGTCGGATTTGCTTATCCTGAACAAAGTCGATCTGCTGCCCTACGTGCCCTTCGACATCAACGCTGCCGCCGAAAATGCCCGCCGGGTACATCCCGGCATGGAGATTGTGAAGGTGTCCTGTCTAACCGGGAACGGTTTACATGATTGGATGATGTGGCTGGAGCAACGACGCAGAGCCTGCAAGCCGGCGCCAGCGACCCTGAGGTCATGACCTATGGAAGTCCGCCGCCATATCGAGGTCTCAGGAATCGTGCAGGGTGTGGGATTCCGGCCTTACGTGTACCGGCTCGCCACCAGGCGGCATCTTACCGGGACTATCCGTAACACCGCTGCGGGCGTCACCATTGAGGTTCAGGGACCCTCCGAAGCGGTGCAGGACTTTGTGGACCATCTGCCCGCAGAGGCCCCGGCGCTGGCACGGATCACAAGTCTCTCCGTCCATGAAGCTGCGTGTAACGGCGACCTGGACTTCCGCATTGTTCATAGTCAAGCGGGAGAAGAGGTCCGCACTCTTATCTCTCCCGACGTGGCGATTTGCCCTGAATGCTTGCACGAGCTATTTGATCCGAAGGACCGGCGGTATGGCTACCCGTTCATCAATTGCACCAACTGCGGGCCGCGATTCACCATTGTCCGCGACATCCCTTATGACCGGCCGAGCACGTCGATGGCGGTCTTTCCCATGTGCCCAGCCTGTCGCGCGGAGTACGATGACCCGCTGAACCGCCGCTTTCACGCCCAACCCAACGCCTGCTGGGACTGCGGGCCGCGCGTCGAATTGTGGAACAAGCTGGGCCGGCGGATCGACTGTCGCGATCCCATTGCCGAAGCCGCTCTAGGACTGCACACAGGGCTAGTGGTGGCAGTGAAGGGTCTCGGCGGATTTCACCTGGCGGCAGACGCCACCAGCGCCGCTGCCGTTGCCCTCCTGCGTGAACGCAAACGACGCGTGGAAAAACCCTTCGCCGTGATGGTCCCGGCTGTCGATACCGCGCGGGAATTCTGCGAATTGGATGAAGGCGCGCGCGCGGCCATGGAGTCCGTGCAGCGGCCCATCGTCCTGCTGGCGAAAAGGACTCACACTGCCATCGCCGATGCAGTCGCGCCCTTTAACCGCTATCTGGGCGTCTTCCTCCCCTATACCCCGCTGCACCACCTGCTGTTGCGCGAGGGCGGGTTCAAGGCTCTGGTGATGACCAGCGGAAATCTGAGCGAAGAACCGATTGCGATCGACAACCGCGAAGCTGTCTCACGACTAGACGGCCTTGCCGACTACTTCCTGGTGCACAACCGGGACATCCTGTTGCGCTGCGACGATTCCGTGGTCCGGATCGCAGGCGGTGTAACCCGGCAGTTGCGACGCTCGCGCGGGTTTGTTCCCGTGCCAGTGTTTCTGAAAGATGAGCAGCCGTCGATACTGGCCGTCGGAGGCGAACTCAAGAACACCATATGCCTGACCAAAGGGAAACATGCTTTTCTCAGCCAACATATTGGGGATTTAGAAAATGTCGAAAGTTATAGCTTTTTTCACGAAGCCATCGACCACCTCCAGCGGATCCTCGAAATTCAGCCGGGGACCATCGCCTGCGACCTCCATCCCGACTACTTCTCCACAAAGTGGGCGCAGCAACAGCGGGATGCGCATGTGGTTGGTGTACAACACCACCACGCGCACATCGCAAGTTGTATGGCGGAAAACCATCTCGAAGGCCGGGTGATTGGGTTCGCGCTCGACGGAACCGGCTACGGGACCGATGGGCACATTTGGGGCGGAGAAGTGCTGGTCGCTGGGTACCAGGATTTCGAACGCGCCGCGCATTTCGAATACGTGCTTCTGCCGGGAGGAACCGCTGCCATCCGGGAACCGTGGCGAATGGCAGTCAGCTACCTGGCCCATCACTTCGGGCGTGATTTTCTGAACCTGGACATTCCATTCGTGCGCCAGCTCGATCGGCCTAAGACCGAACTTCTGCTTCGCATGATGGAACAGAAGCTGAATTCGCCGCTGACTTCAAGCTGTGGACGGTTGTTCGATGCGGTATCGGCTTTGGTGGGAATCCGTCATCAGGTGAATTACGAGGCCCAGGCGGCGATTGAACTGGAGATGGCAATCTCATCGTCTGACGACCAGGCAGCGTATCGGCTGGAGCTTTTACCGGATGGACAAAACTGGGTCATCAGTACGCAGCCCCTGTTCGAGGCTCTGCTCGAGGATCTTGGCAAGAGTGTGCCGCCGGGAATAATCAGCCGGCGCTTCCACAATGGCCTGGCGGAAGCATTTGCCCAGCTGGCATGCGTGGTGCGAGAAAAGACCGGACTGGACCGCGTTTGTCTGAGCGGCGGAGTGTTCCACAACGCCTATCTGTCGCAGCACCTCGAAACACAGTTGGCAGTGGCGGGCTTTGAAGTGTTCACGCACCACGAGGTGCCGGCGGGGGACGGGGGCTTGAGCCTGGGGCAGGCGGTGGTGGCGGCAGCACGGCTTGACGGGGAGGGCCATCATTGACTGTCGTGGTAGATGATCCCGAGAGTGAAGCGAACCCCACGTTTCACCCGGCTCACCCCGTGACGCAGGTTGGTTCGGTAATACCCACGGCTTCGCTTCACCGGACGATAGCGCGTAGCGAAGACAAGAACCTGCCCTTGGGACGGAGAGATCACCTCCACCTTCGACTGCGCGCGGGGTTGCTGCTCCACCAGCACGAACTCACCACCCTCGTAATCGACGCCGGCCCGACTTAGAAAGCATGTCATCTGCAAGGGAAAAGCTACCGCACCGTACAAGTCCTGGTGAAGACAGTTGAAATCTCCGGCCTTGTAATGTAGTAGCAGGGGCATTGCGCGCGTTTGACCCTGCTTCTCGCAAGCAGCGAGGAATGTCGAATGCTTTTCAGGAAAGGCATCGGGTGCACCGAGCGCTTGATTCCATTCGTTGGCGAGAGGAGCGAGATACGGATAGCTGTGCTCCCGCAGTTGCTGGACTACGTCCGGAAGCGGGTAGTCAAAGTATTTGTAGTCGCCCCGGCCGAACCGATAACGAGACATGATGATGTGGCTGCGGAATGGCTGCTCTGAGCCATACATTTCTGTAAGAGCCGCACATTCGGCTGGGGTGAGAACTGCCGGAGTAAGAGCGTGTCCGCACTCCCACAGCGATTGTTGAAGCGCACTCCAATCTAAGTCTGCCAGTCGTCCAACGATGGTTTCCTCACCCTTTTCCTGCATCGCATCAGTCTAGGCAAACTCGGCAAAGTGAGCTATCCGGATATTGCTTCCAAAGTTGCGTTGGGGTTCAGGCGCGGTTCAGGTCCTGAAGAAGAGCTTCTTTGATCTTGCCTTCGTGTTTCGGGCTGAGCCGGGCCTGCTTGCAAGTGAGGTAGAAAACGTCGATGGCCATCTGTCCTTCGGTATCGATCAGTGCGATCTCAATGTTGCAGTTCTGATGCGAAAGGCAGGAACTGATGCGATGCAGCAACCCGGGACGGTCCTGGGCGATCACCTGTAGCAGCGTGCTGTGGGGAGAACACGAATCATCGAAGTCGACGCGGGTTTCAACCTTGACCTTGGCATGCACTTTCTTCTCCGACCGCAACCGATCTGCCAACATCCGGTCGAGGTCCGCGTTTCCCGTCAGCACCTCTGCAATGCTGCGCTGGAAGCGCTCCCACTCGGGCAGGTTCAGCTCCAGAGTGCGGAACCTGTCGGTGAAGTAGAAGGTGTCCACTACGATTCCAGCTTGATTGGAAAATGCGTTGGCTTTCACAATGTTCATGCCCCAGGCGGCAAGCACTCCCGCCAAGTTCGCGAACAGAAAGGGACGGTCGGTAGTAACCAGTGTCACCTCGAACCAGTGCCGTCCACGTTTCAGATGTAACTGGACGGGATCGTTCTCCAGTCGCTGTGCCATGGTCAGATGGTGCAACACTTCTTCGGCCGGGTAGGCTTGCAGATATCGTCTGGGCAATCCTTCCAGAAACGCCTTCACTTTCCTTCCCGCCGCCGGCGCGAGGGCGTGCAAGCGGGAGACATTCTCGTCCCCGGTGTCACCGTGGAATCGCTGATCAGCGCTGCGATTCAGACAATTCGCAGTGGCGATGTAGACCTGCCAAACGTTCTCAGCCTTCCATGGTGTTAGGGCCTCCGGGTTGACCGACTTGATGTCCGCGTAGGTCATCAGGCAGAGCATCTTCAGGCGCTCGGGCGCTCCCATCTTCTCAGCAAACGCCCGGATGGTTTGTGGGTCGAAGATGTCGCGCCGCAATACCGCCGACATTTCCAGATGGTTGCCGATCAGAAATAGAACGATTTCCCGGTCCACCGGTTCTAAATCCAGCCGGTCCATGCACTGCGCGGCGATCGTCAGGCTGCTCGGGATGTGGTCTTCGCCAGCCACGCCTTTGCCCGTGTCGTGCAGCAGCAACGCCAGAAAGAGTAGTTCGGGCCTCTCCAGTTCGTTGAACAGCTCGGCGTACCGCTTGTCCCACTCCGACTGCGACTGCTCCAGTCCATGTAGGCTTTCGATGGCGCGGAAGGAGTGCTCGTCCACGGTATAGCGGTGATAGAAATCCCGCACTACCAGCGAGTCGATGGTCTTCAGTTCAGGCAACAGCAAATTCAGCAGCCGGAGCGATTGCATGGCGCGCAGGGCATCAGCGGCGTGGGGTTCCAGCAGGATGACCTGTAGCGCCTGCCACAATTCGGCGCCTTTGGGGGGAGTCGCGGCCAGCGTGGGCAGCACCTGCTCGATGCGGTACTCCGTAGTGCTACTCAATTTCACGCCGTGGTGAGCCACAAAGTCAAACATCCGCAGCAGCACTTCTGAATCCTGCACGGCACTCGGCTGCTGGAGAAAGACCAAGCCGTCCACAACGGAAAAATCGGCATTCGAGAGCCGCGACCGAAGATTCTGGAAGTGCCGGTGGAGCGAGGACCAGGCGGCGGGGATCTCCTCCAGCAGTTGCGTCGAGAAGCGGTGAATGCAGCGCGCATGACCGAAGTAAAGGCGCATCCAATCCGCAGCATCTGTGGAATCGGTGGTTCCGATCCTCCGCGCGGCAGCTTCATCCTGGTCCAGCCAGCTCAGCATGTTGTCATCACGTCCGTGCTGGAAGTGCAGAAAACAACGTACCGACGCCAGGAATTCGAGGGCTGGTTCCAGCCTCCGGGCCGCAGATGCCGGGAGTAGTGACTTCGCCTCCGGCCAGTCCCCTAGTTTGTCCATCGCGGAGATCAACGCCAGCCAACAGGCTACGTTGTAGTCGCGCAGGCCTCCGGGAGCTTCTTTGAGGTTGGGTTCTAGATGAAAAACGGTGTCGCCATACTTGGCGTGGCGCTCTCGGGTCATGTCCGCCAGCCGCTGCACCAAACCACGCGACTCTCGCTGGACCAGCTTGGGAATCACCTTGTCGTGCAGGCGTGAAAATACTTCACGGTCGCCAGCAAGATAGCGGCAGTCGAGCAGGGACAGGGTGAACTCAACGTTGTTCTCGTCAAACCGATCGCATTCCGTCAAGGTGCGGGGCGTCGGACTCAACTTTGTCCGCAGGTCCCAGAGTTCCTGCGAGAAGCGCCGGACGGGGTCCCGGAATGCATGCTCGCTCTCGTTATCAGCGTGAAGAAACAGCAGATCGATGTCGGAGAATGGGAACAACCATCCGCGCCCGAAACCCCCGACAGCCACAAGCGCGAAATTCCGGGGCTGGTCGTCTCCCTGCGCAATGTGCTCCTGCCACAGCCCACGGACAACATTTTCCAACAAGGTTGTCCGTTGGACTACAGCTGCATACCCGTCGCCGTTGGCTTCGAACTCCTGTCGAATGCGTGCCGACTCCTCGACGTAGAAGCTTCGCAGCTCACTGCTCAACGAGGGCATCGTGGTCATTGGCTAAGCCGGAGTCCCCGTCCTATAGCGCTCCCTCACCCCGCTCATCATTGCGGATTCGGATTGCCTCGTCAACGCGAGAAAGAAAGATCTTGCCATCCCCAATTTTCCCGGTGCGCGCCGCACCATTGATGGTTTGCACCACCTTCTCGACCATGTTGTCCGGCAAGACCAACTCCAGTTTGATTTTGGGGATAAGATCCACCGTGTATTCGCGCCCGCGGTAGAACTCGGTGTGCCCCTTTTGCCGTCCGTGGCCCCGGACTTCGAGCACGGTCATGCCCTCCACCCCGATTTCGTGCAGCGCATTTTTCACCGCTTCCAGCTTGGAGTTCTGGATGATGGCTTCAACCTTTGTCATGGCGTCTCAACTTTTCTTCACGATTGACGGCGCTACTCGGCCACCGGCTACGCCGGCACTTCCCAGTAGTAACCCTCTTCGCCGTGCTGCGAAAGATCCAGGCCCACCATCTCATGTTCCTCGCTGACCCGCAGCCCAACCAGCATATCCACGATCTTGAGAATGATCAGCGTGCCCACAATCGCCAGGCCCCAGGCCATGGCAATGCCCACGAACTGATTGAGCAGTTGGTGAGCGTTGCCTTCGATCCATCCCGAGGCTACCGCATTTCCCTGCGCGTCCTTCAGGATCGGATTCACGGAGCTTGTCGCAAACACTCCTGTCAGCAGCGCTCCCAGCGTGCCTCCGGCACCGTGCACTCCGAAGGCATCGAGAGAATCGTCATAACCGAACCACGACTTCACCCTCACCACCATCAGGTAGCAGAAGATGCCAGCCAGCAGGCCGATCACCAGGGCCGGCATCGGTCCTACGAAGCCTGCAGCCGGTGTGATCGCAACCAACCCGGCTACCGATCCGGAGATGGCGCCGAGCGCGCTCGGCTTTCCATTCCGTAGCCATTCCGCGCCGCCCCAGCCGATGACGGCTGCGGCCGCCGCAAAATGGGTGGCTACAAAAGCGCTGGTCGCCAGACTGCCCGCAGCCAACGCGCTGCCGGCGTTGAAGCCGAACCATCCCACCCACAGCATGCAGGCTCCGATGAAACTCAGCACCACACTGTGCGGGGGCATCGGTTGTTTCGGATAACCCACGCGGCGGCCCAAGTAAAGAGCGCAGACCAACGCCGACACGCCAGAGGTAATGTGCACAACAGTGCCTCCGGCAAAATCGAGGGTGGGGAACCGCCCGCCCAGAGCCGCGTTCAGCAAACCGCCCTTGCCCCAGACCATGTGCGCCATGGGATCGTATACCAGTAGGGACCACAGAATCATGAACAGCGCCATGGCGCTGAACTTCATCCGCTCAGCAAACGCGCCCGTGATCAGGGCGGGGGTAATGACGGCAAACATCAGCTGGTAGATCATGAATGTCTGCTGCGGAATGGTGGCGGCGTAGTCGGCGTCAGGTGCGGCCCCAACGCCACGCAAAAACAGATGGTGCAGCCCGCCCAAGAAACTGTTTCCCGGACCAAAACACAAGCTGTAGCCGAACAGTGCCCAGATCACGGTGATGATCGCCATCATGGCGAAGCTCTGCATCATCGTGCCCAGCACATTTTTCTTGCGGACCAGGCCTCCGTAGAAAAGCGCGAGGCCGGGGCCGGTCATCATCAGCACCAGGGCGGAGCTGGTGAGCATCCAGGCGTTGTCGCCGGAACTCTTGGCTTCTGCGACCTGCTGCTCCAGTCTCGTCACCCGGACGCTCTGGGTATCCCCCGTCACGGTCGAGGTCGCTTGCGCCAGCAAACCGGGGACGAAGGTCAAAAATAGAAGGGGGAGGACTAGGAAGCGAGGAACTGCAATCTTACCCATGAATACCAGCCTGCTCCGACAAATGCGCAATTACACTCAAACGAAATACTCTACCTGCCGGATCGCACTCAAGGAAATCGAAAGTATTTATGGG
>JAIQFW010000128.1 GCA_020073105.1 Terriglobia bacterium | reverse complement strand
GGAGTAATTGAGAAGGCCGTTCCGCAATATACAAGTGGAGTGCAGAAGGGACCGCTTCCCCCAAGCATGGTTGTGCCGTAGAAGTTTCCGTCAGTGCCTTGAATGAGAGGCGACACAGGGCGTTTGCCGTCAAAACAATTGGGCTGCGCACAAAAACCGTAAACGGTCGTCAGTTTGCCTGTGGGCGTAATTTTGAAGATGGTGCCACATCCGTAGGTTTTAAGGCCTCTACACAGACTAGAATGTCGTCCACCAAGCACAGTCGTTCCGTAGAAACTTCCGTCTGTGGCTTGCACAAGACCCGCGGCAGGTTCGGCGCCATCCTCGCAATGAGATTGCGCACAAAAGCTGTACAGAGTGGTTAACCCGCCGCTAGTGGTCATCCTAAAGACCGTACCTTCATCATTCGCCCCCCCTCGCATCGTGGTTCCATAAAAGTCGCCGTCCGATGCTTGCAACAGCCCGGTGGGAAAAGCACCGTCATGGCAACCAGTTCGCTTACAGAAAATGTAGAGAGTCGTAAAGCTGCCATCACGAGTGATCCTGAAAAAACTACCACTGTAGCCAGCCTCAGCTACTCCGTATATATTCCCGTCCAGCCCTTGGACGAGTTGCGCTCCGGGGTCAGACCCATCAATTCCGTTGCCGAAGGTATAGACTGTGCTGAGTGTTCCATCCCGTGCCACCTTGAATATCGTGCCGCACCCGCCGCTGCAATTAGAGCTTCCTCCCGCAGGCGTTGCTCCGTAAAAGAATCCGTCGGTATCGAGGACAAGCCCACCAGCAGCGCCAAGATTGTAGCCGGGACCAGACCCGTCAGCGCAGTTAGGCTGACTGCAAAAACTGTACACAACAGTTACCGCGCCGTTCCCGGTGGTGCGAAATACTGTTCCCTGACCATTCGCTCCTCCGTATGAAGTCGTTCCGTAGGCGTTCCCATCCGCACCCTGGACCAGAGACATGTAGCCGGGCGCGCCACCATTCGTACCGTCGAAGTCTGTTAGCTTGGTGAAGATCTGCCCCTGAGCGGCAATGGTTGTCGCAAGCAGAAAGATTAGATGAATCGATTTGCAAGGTCGAAAGTTTGACATAAAGACCTCTTTGCTGCGAGATGGCTAGAACAAGTGCTGCCGGGGTCACTCGGACGCTAGCCGCAAGAGGAGCACAGCGTGCGGCAAGGCCAAGCGCTCAAGATTATCCCCTCGGCTAGTCTGGGCGGTCAAGCTAAGGCTGATGGTTGAAATCAGCCGATCACGGTCAAAATTCCAACTCACGGCCCCCATGACCTTGGAACTGGCCACCAATAGCGAATGGCGGACGTGAGCCCTGGTTTCCCGGTGCTATCCTGAAAGCATCCGCATGGTCCATTTCCATCGCCAATTCGACCCCCACGGCATCCGGCTGCTGATCTTTGATTTGGACGGTACCCTGATCGATTCGCGTCTGGACCTGATCCACTCGGTCAACGCCATGCTGCGCCACTTGAAGCGTCCGGAGTTGCCCGGGGATGTGATCGCTTCCTACGTGGGTGACGGTGCCCCCATGCTCGTTCGTCGTGCCCTGGGCGATCCCAAGCATGACGACTTGGTGAAAGAGGCCCTGGAATACTTTCTCGGCTATTACCGGGTTCACAAGCTCGACTACACTCACGTCTACGACGGAGTGAAGGAAATGCTGGCAGCCGTCCACAACTCCAATGGCATTCGACGCCAGATGGCGGTGCTCTCGAACAAACCGGTGGTCCCCTCGCGAGCCATCATCGAAGCCCTTGGCCTGGCCCAGTTCTTCGTGCATGTCTACGGCGGAAACAGCTTCCCCACCAAGAAGCCCGACCCGCACGGAGTGCACAGCATTCTACGTGAGACTAAGAATCGCCCGGAGGAAACTTTAATTGTGGGTGATTCCTCAATCGACGTGATCACCGGCCGCAATGCCGGCCTGTGGACCTGCGGAGTCACTTACGGCTTCGCACCGCATACCCTCAGCCTTGCTCCACCCGACGTCGTGGTAGACAGCCCGCGCGAGCTTGGCGATCTTTTCGGTTCAACACTGAGAACTGGGAACTGAGGGCTGAGAACTGGTTTCAATCCATGCGTCCGGCGATCAAGGCACCACCCTGGAAAGCCGTCACCCGCGCTTTTATCCATTGGTTCGCTTCGCATCTGTCCTGCAATCGCAGCTTCAGGTAGTTGTCCGTGAGGCATTCCGTGTAACCGCCATCAAACACATTCAGCGTGATGGCCGCAGCGGAGGCGCCCACAAACGATCGCATGAACGCGAGCTTCTTGTCTGACCCCAGGTCCCGCAAGATCCGGCTACGCTCGCGCGCCAAGTGTCCCGGCACTTGGTCGTCCATGGATGCAGCGGGAGTCCCCGGACGGGGAGAGTAGGTAAACACGTGCAGATAAGTGAAGGGCAGCTCTTCCACCGTGCGGCGGGTTTGTTCGAAGTCGGCGTTGGTCTCCCCGGGGAAGCCAACCATCACATCCGCGCCAATGGCTGCGGTCGGCATGGCGGAGCGGATCTTCTCGATCTTCTCGCGATAGTGCCAGGGCCGGTACTTGCGGTGCATCTGGCGCAGCACTCGATCGCTGCCCGACTGCATGGGCACATGCGCATGCTTGGCGATGCGGGGCGACTCCGCCATCAACTGGATCAATTCATCGCTCCAGTCCATGGGCTCAACGGAGCTGACGCGCAGTTTTTCAAGCGCCGTGTGGTCGAGGATGGAGCGGATGAGATTCACTAGATTCCGTCTTCTCTCAGCCCCTGACGTTCCCGGCACCAGGTCCCTTCCCCATCGGCCCAGGTTGATCCCGGAAATGACCACCTCGCGATATCCCGCAGCCACGAGCGCGTTAACCTCCGCAAGCACCTTGACCAAGGGCAATGACCGGCTCTGCCCCCGAACCGAGGGAATCACACAAAACGAGCAGCGGTTGTCGCATCCGTCTTGAACTTTCAGGGTGGGCCGGGTTCGCTCGTTAGCGGCATCGAACACCGGGGCCGCAAGCAGCTCGGTGTGGGCAAAGATGTCAGAAACGAAAATGGGAGGTTGGTCGGTTGCCGCCGGCTCGTGACCAGTGGTCAAACTACTCAGCGGCACGAATCCCGTTGCGCTCTCTGCGGGGTCTCCCGGCGATCTCTGCGGTTCAAGGTTTCCCCGGTCCGGCAGCGCAATCTCTGCCAACCGATGCTTGTGCGAATTGCCGATCACTTGGCTAACCCCGGGGAGAGCCGCGAGTTCTTCAGGAGCGCGCTGCGCGTAGCATCCGGTCACTACGATCTGGCAGCCGGGGTTTTCCCGATGAATACGGCGAATGGCGGCGCGGGCGTCTTGGTCGGCAGAACTGGTGACCGTACAGGTATTCAGCACGACCAGTTCGGCGCGAAGCGATCCATCGGCGCGCTCCAGCCCCCGCTCCCGGAACTGGCGTTCGATGCCCGCCCCGTCCGCTTGAGTGGCGCGGCAGCCGAAATTTTCCACGTAAAAGCTGGTCACGGTTCCCTTGCTGATAGAGCACGGGCGGCCCTCGTAGGGGTGGTCTCTGCCCGTCCAACGATCTCTATCAATAGTAACCCGGAAGCTCAAAATGAGTTCGCTGGCAGACCCATGTGCTCGCCTCTGCAATTGTTGCTGCGAAGGCCGAAGCAGCATTCACCGCCCGTGCTTCCGGCGCGGACGGATGCTCCGCTGACATGAACCGGGGAATGCTGAAGGAAGGTGAGCCAACCGCCGACCCCGTGCTCGTTCTTACCCTTCGCCGACCGCCGGCCAGTGCAGTCGCCAGATTGGTTCAATCAAGCCGTGGCTTGAGTACGCCTTCCCTGAAAGCAGTCGCGGCACAGAACCGGGCGACCTTGTGTTGGCTTGAACGGAACCGTAGTTTGCTTGCCACACTGTGAACAGATAGCGGGCGTCTCAACTCGGGAGAACCCGCGCCCAACAGGTGGAGCAGTCACCACTGCGACCCGCTTGGTCTTGCAGCTCCTGCACCGTTTGGGTTCATTCTTGAACCGCTTGTCCTGAAAAAACTGCTGCTCTCCCGCTGTGAAAACAAATTCCGTGCCGCAGTCCACACACTTCAAAACCTTGTCCTGGAATTCCATTGAGGATGTTCTCCCTTCGACCTCCCGCACCCATGCGTACCCACCCCGGCGGAAAAGTACCGCCGGGCACGCGAGTGCGCGGGACTCTTGCTGCATCCCCCTCAATGACTAGCTTTTGGTACTGCCCCTGGATTCGGCCCCACCATGCCCGGAAGGGCATGGTCTACTTCTGACGCGTCGGAACAGCGCAGTCCAGACTGGACTGCGAGTGCGTTCCCCCCCAGGAACGCAACGAGAAAGGAAAAGGGCCGCAGTTCGGACGCGACCCTTGGTTTTCTACTCCTGCTCTTTCCGAGCTTTTTTCCGGCTGCGCTTGCGTGCCAAGGCTTCCTTGACCCGCTTCTTCTCGCCGGGTTTCAGATAAAAGGAGTGACGCTTAACCTCCTTAATGATGTCTTCCTGTTGCACCTTCCGCTTGAAGCGGCGCAGTGCGTTTTCGAGGGATTCTCCCTCCTGCAGTCTGACTTCTGCCAACGAACAACACCCCCAAACTCGTCCAACTGGACTCGATAGTTATTGCAAGGTTCTGCATACAAGTCAAGAGCTATGTGTGACCCGGGGCCAGATCGCTGGCAAGCCCCTCTCCCTCGCAAGCGCGTGATCCTGGGTCAAAAACTCATGCGCAATCCGAATTGCACCTGCCGCGGAGGATAGGAATTAGTGCTCCTCAGCGGGTTGGAAGGAACTCGATAATGTCCGGGGAAGTAATTGATTCCAAGCTTGTTACCGACCTTTACAAAATAGGTTGTGTTGCTTTCGAGACCGTCCTCCGTGATCCGCACTAGCTGGTTGTCGCGGTTGAAGAGGTTGAAAGATTCAACCAGCAGATCCACCTTCAAACGATCCCGTACATAGAGGCGTCGCGTGAGGCGCAGGTCAGTGCTAGCGTAGTCGGGGCCCAGGAAGGAGTTCCGTCTCGCCCCTGGCAGCCGATCGTTGGCCCCGTTGTCATCCTGATTGGGGTCGCCGGCCACCGTCGCATTCACGGGGCGCCCGCTGCCGAAGGTCACCACACCAGCCACCTTCCAGTCGTTGAACAATCTTCCCAGCCATTCGTGTCCGCGGTGAAACAGCCGAGGTTCGGCGATCCAGGAAAGCATCACACGGTGACGCTGGTCGGTGACACTCGCCCCCCGCTCCGCATTCGGCGCATAGGAATTCTGAACCAGCGCCGGCCGGCCCGCGACCAAAGCATCCTGCCCGTCGTCCATGGCATGCGCATACGTGTAGGCCATGCGGAAGTAGAGGCCGCTGGTCATCCGTCGGCGAACTGACAGCGTAGCCCCGTGGTATACGCTCGACGCT
This sequence comes from Terriglobia bacterium, assembly GCA_020073105.1. Taxonomy (GTDB): domain Bacteria; phylum Acidobacteriota; class Terriglobia; order Terriglobales; family Acidobacteriaceae; genus JAIQFW01. Next base: position 7,988 of record JAIQFW010000128.1, on the reverse strand, counting down.
GCGCTCTCGAAGACATTGATTGCGCCGAGCTGAGGGATAGGCCGGGCCAGCGGATTGATGCAGGGCGGAAAGGGGCAGGTGAACGATCGCGTCATCTGCCAGGTGGAGAAGGACGGAACGTCGTAGTACGCACCGAGAAAGTTGATGCCGGAGCTGTCGTAAACCGGATACTGCACGTCCACTGGGGGCGGCAGGTTCACATCACGCGCGCGTATGAGGTCTTCCCCGTGCACGTACATGTACGACAATCCCACCGCAAACCGGTGCACGACCTCGCGCTCGATGCTCAGGCTGGCCTGTTCCACTTTCGGCGTCTTGAAATTCTGCGAGAACGCCGATATGTCCGCTCGCGCAAATGGTGCAAGATTGCTGGGCACCGCGCACGATGTCGACGTGACCGGACAATTCACCAGCGCGTTGGGATATTGCGGGAAAATCTGGTGCTCGTAGTAGTTGGAGTTCCTCAGAAACAGGTTCGCCGACGAAATTCCGTTATCGGTTGCAACCGACGAAGTGTACATCTGTGGAATCCGGGTGTAGAACCACCCGTATCCCGCCCGCACCACCAGGGGCCGCTGGCTGCCAATCGAATAGGCCAAGCCAATGCGCGGCGCAAAGTTATATGGATTCAAAGGAACCTTGCCCGAATCCGGCCACAGCGGAGTCGTCAGCAGGCCCTTCCTGGTAAAGGTCTGAAGGTCATAGCGGCCGCCCAGGCTGAGTGCGAAATGGTCAGTCACCCGGATTGTGTCCTGCAGAAATGCGGCGTATTCGTTGGTGTCAGGGTGTGATGCCATCTTTCCAAAGTTCTGGATGTAGTACTTCGGAACGCTATGGGCGTAGGCGCGAAGCGGTGTCAGTTGCAGACCAGCCTCCATAGGCTCGAACGTGAATGGATTCACCTTGATGGGATCGAAGATGTATTCCCCGCCGGAGAGTGAAGGAAAGAAGTTGTAGATCCAGCTGAAGAGGGCATCGCCACCGAACTTCCAGGAATGGCGATGACCTTCCAGGCTGATGGTCTCGGTCACATGCAGCCGATGCTCACGGGTCTGGCGCGGCAGGATGGAAGACCGTCCGAACCCGTCAATCACGCTGCTGATGCGGGTCAGGGGATCCGTGCTGTTGCTGCTCGAACGCTGCAAATCCCGCGAAAACTGCGCCCGCAGATGACTGACCAGCCGCCAGGAAAAATTGCTGGTCAGGGACACGGACCCACTTTCCGTGGCCACTTGTTCCTGTCCGTTGTCGCTGGTAGCAAAAGTAGTGAGCGGGCTCGCCGGATCGAGGAACACGTTGTTCCGGCCCCAGTAGCGGGAAGTGCCTACACGGGCAGAAAGAGACTGGTGCGGCGTGAGCGCGACATCGAGCTTGAGAAAACCGGCGTTGCCCAGCATCAGTGCCGGGTACTGGCCCGCGAGTGTCGAGAGTTGGTTGGCGGCGGCAAAGACCGATTCTATGTCGCTGGCTTCGTAGTCTCCGTCATGTAGAGGGCCCTGTCCCTGCTGTGGAACCACATAAGAGCGTCCATCCAGAAACCGGACCACGATTGGCGCATGAAAAATGTGCTGGTCAAAACCGGCAAAGAAAAATGCCCGGCTCCGGCGGATCGGTCCGCCCAACGTGATTCCGAATTGTTGTTGCTGGTTGTGCGGTTTGAAACTAAGGAAAGGATGCGTGGCCCCAAAGCTGCTGTCCCGCAAAAAGTAGAAGCTGCTGCCGTGGATCTGGTTCGACCCCGACTTGGTGACAACGTTGATGACTGCGCCACCGGCACGTCCCAGTTCCGCCCCGTAGGTATTCGACGAAACCCGGAACTCCTGCACCACTTCGTTGGAAAAATGGTAAGGCGCACGATATCGCCCCCGGGCCTGCGCGAAGAATGCGTTGTTGTTGTCTGCGCCATCGACCAAGTAGCTGGACTGGTATCCGCGGATTCCTCCAAAAGCCAGATCGCCATTCGACCCCGACGTCATGCCGCGCGGGTCCTGGCTGACCCCGGGCGTCATCAGGGCCAAATCAGTGAAGCGGCGCCCGTCCAGCGGCAATTCTTCGATGGCCTTGGTCTCGATGAACGAAGACACCGCCGTCGGCTGCGTCTCGACCAGCGGCGGCGCTCCCGAAACCGTAACGGTTTCTCGAGTTCCTGCCACAGTGAGCTTGAAATCGATCTCCGTAACGCCACCGACCGCCACATGCAGTGGGGGTGTGACCTGCGGTGACATCCCCGAGGCGGTCGCGCGAGCTAAATAATCGCCTGGGGGCAGCAACTCGAACCCGAATCGACCCTCCGAATCGCTGCTGATCGAGTAGCGGAATCCGGTCGGGTCACTGACTAACGTGATGGTCGCATCCGCAATACGGCTGCCGCTGCTGTCGAGGACCGTTCCGCGCAGCGCGCCCGTGGAGGCGTCCTGGGCGTACCCAGCGCTACACAACGCCAGGACGGTTAACCCGACAGCTAATCCTGCATAAGGGGAAAAAAGGAACCAGATCCGCTTCGCTTGGCACGCCATAACATTCCCACCTGCCCTTGAATTTTCACCAAGGCGAGCCCAGTTGCGACGGGAGACATATCTCTCGTATAGCAACATGTGCAGACCCGGGTCTGTGAGGCGTGAAATTTATTTGCAGATTTTTCCCGACACGGGAAACCGGCTCGGGCTCCACTACAATGACAGCAGATCGCCAGACCCCATGAAAAGAACCCTCACTTTCTTTGTGGTCGTCATTACTCTTGTGGTGCTGCTCGCTGTTGCTCGGTCGACTCAGGCTTCCTCAACCGTGGCGTCCGTATCCACGGACGAATTCCCCAAAGATCTGCACGACTTCGCCGCCCTCGATCCCATCGACGCCCATGTGCATCTGTTCAATACCGACCCGGCGTTTGTTGCGCTTTTGAAAAGCCTGCGCCTGCATGTGGTCAACATCATCGTGGTTGACGACAAAGACGGCTTCGAGCCAGGCCTCCCGTTCCGGCTACGATTAGGTTGGAGCGTAGTGCGGGTGAGCGAAGGCCACGCCTTGATGTGCACTTCCTTCGATCCCTTCAAGTTTCAGGAACCCACCTTCGCCGCGGACGCCATCCGGCAAATGAACCAAGATTTTGCCGACGGCGCCATCGCGGTCAAGATTTGGAAGAACGTCGGCATGGAACTGAAGAACCGCGAGGGCAGGTGGGTCATGCCGGACGATCCAGTTTTTGAACCTATCTACAAGAACATTGCCGCCCACGACAAAACCCTGATCGCGCATCTGGCTGAACCCGATGGCTGCTGGCAGCCCCCGGACACGCCCTACCTCAACTGTAAGAACCACCCCAACTGGTACATGTATGGGCGCAAGGATGCGGTGTCGAAGGCAACTATCCTCGCAGCGCGTGACCATCTGTTGGAACAAAACCCCAAGCTACGGGTGGTCGGCGCCCACCTGGGCAGCATGGAAACCGACGTGGCCGAAATTGCGAAGCGCTTCGACCGTTACCCCAACTTCGCCGTGGACACCGCCGCTCGCGTCCGTTTCCTCGCCCTGCAGCCGCGTGACAAAGTCCGTGCGTTCTTTCTCAAGTATCAAGACCGGATTTTGTACGGCACCGACCTCGACGCCTTCCCGAACGACATGCCAGTAGATGGCATTCTAAAGTGGCAGCAGACGCTTCTGAAGGAATGGCGGTTCTTCGCCACCGACGAGACCCAGGAATTCCAGGACCGCCAAGTGAAAGGCTTGAAGCTGCCCGAACCGGTGCTGCGCAAGCTGTATCACGACAACGCCGTGCGCTGGATTCCGGGGAGTAATGGACAACACTGAACTTACCCAAATTTGTCATCGCGACCGGAGCGCAGCGGGATCTGCTTTCTCAAAGACGCACCACAGGGGCCACAGAGGTTCACAGAGTGAGCCCAAGTCTGACAAATCCTCTGTGTTCCTCTGTGCCCTCTGTGGTGTATGGTTTCCCCGCTCGGTCCACCGCTGCGTGCTCCCCTGGCGGCTTGCACTGGCAAGGCCCCTCTCTCGCGTGAGTATGGCTTCAACGCGGTGCGTTAATGACTTTTGCGATCACGGAGTTCCCTTTAATGGTGAAACTCAATGGATGGAAACTAGCCTGGGCGGGCTTTCTCTTCTGGGCCATGATGGGCGTTTCAAATGCACAGAATTTCACTACGCTGCTGGATTTCGACTACTATGTGAGCGGTGCCCAACCCCAGATGGCGCTTGTCCAGGGTGCAGATGGGGAGCTCTACGGGACGACTCCGTTCGGTGGCGACCCCAACGGCTACGCGAACGGAACGGTCTTCAAAGTCACTCTCGCAGGCAAGCTGACCACGCTGTACAACTTTTGCTATCAATATGACTGTACTACCGGCGTCTATCCGTTCGGAGGGTTGGTCCTGGGTACTGATGGCCGTTTCTACGGAAACACTGCACGTGGCGGCACCGAAGGAGCCGGAACCGTTTTCAGAATCACTCGCCAGGGATCCCTCTCTAAGCTGTACGATTTTGGCTATGGCGACTTTGGCCCCTCAGCAGGCTTGATCCAGGCTACCGACGGGGATTTCTACGGGACAACAGGTTGGGCATATGGCGGCAGCGGCAATGGGATTGTTTTCAAAATCACTCCGCAGGGTACATTCACAACGCTGCACGTCTTTTGCTCAGAGCCGCCTTTCTGCCCGGACGGATCTCGGTCGCTAGGCGCGCTTGTCGAGGGTAATGACCGCAGCTTCTACGGTACAACTTACGATGGCGCGTGTTGCGGCACTATCTTTAAGGTAAGCCGGGCAGGACATCTCACGACACTGCACACGTTCAACGGAGTTGATGGGGCCTATCCATCTGCAGGTTTGCTTCGGGACTTCGACGGAAGCTTTTACGGGACGACTTCCGGTGGCGGGGCCAAGGGCTGGGGCACAGTCTTCAAAATGAACTCAAGGGGTACTCTCACCAAGCTGTACGAGTTCTGTACACTGCCCAACTGCGCCGACGGATCGCTCCCATCCGCACCATTGCTTCGGGCCACGGACGGCAACTTCTATGGCACAACAACCTATGGTGGTGACATTGCGTGTGAGTTCGGTTGTGGAACAATTTTCAAAATAACTTCTCAGGGCGATTTGACTACGCTGTACCGCTTTGGCCCTGGGGACGGATTTTGGCCTCGTGGTGGGCTACTGCAGGCTACGAACGGAATCTTCTACGGTACGACCACCCGAGGTGCGTCCTTTGACGACGGTTCGATTTTCAGCCTCGACATGGGCTTCGCCCCCTTCGTCACTTTTGTGCATGACTCGGGCAAGGTTGGCGGCGCCGGTGGCATTCTCGGTCAAGGCTTCACCGGAACGACAGACGTTTCCATCAATGGAACACCTGCCAAGTTCACCGTTGTCTCCGACACCTTCCTGAAGGCCACCGTACCTGACGGTACCACCACCGGCTTCGTCACTGTAACCACACCGGGTGGCACGCTCGCCAGCAACAAAGTCTTCCGCGTCCTGCCGCAGCTACTGAGCTTTGACCCACCAAGCGGCCCGGTCGGCACGCAAGTCACTATCACCGGAGTCAGCTTCAGCCAGACGAAGGCGGTCGGCTTCGGAGATCGTGTTCCCGCGCAGTTCACCGTGAACTCCGACACGCAAGTGACGGCAACCGTTCCAAGCGGCGCGAAGACCGGCCCCATCGGCATCAAGACCAAGGGCGGGATTGCGATCAGCTCCGGCACGTTCACGGTGACACCGTAAGATTGGCATCTTTCGGAGAGCTTGCGCATCAGGCGCTAAAGCGCGGAATAGAGAGCGGGACTTTAACGCAGCGCTGAAGCGCTGCTCCACCCCAAAACCTCACCTTCGTTCTGGGCGGGCGGCCAGCTGCATCCTTCAAGCCGCGGACGCCGGAGCGAATCATCCCAGCTTCTTCCTCACCAGCTCCTCCACCTTCTGCAGTACCTCATCTTCGCTCATCGAGGTGGAGTCCAGCAGCAGGGCATCCGGCGCGGCCACCAACGGAGACGTCGCCCGGGTGCGATCGCGCTTGTCTCGAAGACGCAATTCCGCTGCGGTAAGCTGGGCCGCACCGCCGCTAAGCTTCTGCTGCTGCAATCGGCGCTGCTCGCGTACCACCGGATCGGCATCGAGAAAAATCTTCACATCAGCGCGAGGAAACACTTTGGTCCCAATGTCACGCCCTTCCATCACGATCCCACCGCCCGCGCCCATTTCTTGCTGGCGCGCGACCATCCATTCCCGCACTCTGGGATGGACCGAGACCCGTGACGCTCCCTCGGTCACGTCGGTCTCGCGTACTCGTTGGGTCACATCGTGCCCATCGAGTAACACACGGTTGCCGGTCGAGGTCGGCTCCAGCTGAATTCGGGAATTGTGGGCCAGCTTGGCGAGCGCATCTTCGTCGTCGAAGGAGATGTCCCACTCGATCGCCTTGAGCGCCAGGGCACGGTACATGGCGCCACTTTCCAGGTTGGTATAGCCGAGCTTGCGAGCCAGGCGTGAGGCAATCGTGCTCTTGCCCGCTCCGGCGGGGCCGTCAACAGCAATGATCAGTTTGCGCGGTTGGTGATCGTTCATCGTGCAGTCAACGATTGTACACGGTAGGACAGCAAAGCCGCAGTGCGACCGATTGTGCATCGTTGTGATCTTCGGTCACAATTAGGGAGACCAAGGTCGAGCACGGACCTCCCGCCCGTCCTCGATCAAACTCCCCTCACCACACCTTACACAGCTTCTCCGGCGGGTTGACCATCGGCTGTCCTGCCTTGCACGAAAACGCCTTGGCGAACTCCGGCATGTTGACCACCACGCCATTGATTCGCCACTGCGCCGAGGAGTGAGGGTCAGTCATGGCTCGCACCCGCAGATCCTCCGGCCGCTCATTGGCGCAATCCCATTGTGCAAAGCCGACAAAGAACCGCTGCTCGGGTGTAAGCCCATCCACCGGGCCCAGATGCTTGTCCCGGGTGGCGCTTTGCCACGCCATGAAAGCCAGGATTTCCCCGCCCAGGTCAGCCACGTTCTCGCCCAGCGTCAGCTCGCCGTTGAGGTGAACATCGTCCGCCACGATGTATTGCGAATACTGGTCGCGCACGCAGGCAGTGCGGGCATCAAATTTCTCCCGATCTTCCTTTGTCCACCAGTTCTTCAGGTTCCCCGTGGCATCGAACTGGCTGCCCTCATCGTCAAAGCCGTGCGTGAGTTCGTGCCCAATGGTGCCGCCGGTGTCGCCGTAGTTAGGCGCATCGTCCATTTTTGCGTCATAAAGCGGCGGCTGCAGCACCCCGGCGGGGAAATTGATGTCGTTCATCTGGGGGCTAAAATAGGCATCCACCGTGGCCGCGGAAATGTCCCACTCGCCGTGGTCCACCGGCTGGCCCACTTTGTTGATCTCCCGGTGCCACTCGAAGTTCGCGGCGCGCCGGATATTTCCGGCAAAATCATTGCTGACAATCTTCACCGAGCTGTAGTCGCGCCACTTGTCGGGATAGCCGATCTTGTTGCGGATGGCGTGCAGCTTCTTGAGCGCCTGCTGATTGGTCTCGGGGCTCATCCAGTCGAGCTGGCCGATGCGCGTTGCCATGGCGCCCTCGATGAGCTGCACCATGGTGAGCGTGCTCTGCTTCAGCTCGGGTGAGAAGACGCGGCGCACGTAGGCCTGCCCCAGCGCTTCCCCCAGGTCGCGGTCCACCAGTTGCACGCAGCGCTTCCAGCGCGGCTGGATCTCCTTCGCGCCCCGCAGGTACTTGCGGTAGAAGTCGAAGTTCTCCTGGACGAAAGCCTGCGAGAGGTAGGGAGAATAGTTGTTGGCCACGTGGAAGCGCAGGTAGGTCTTCCAGTTGGCCAGGCTCTCGCCGGCCAGCTGCGCGTTGACCTCCTTGAAAAATGCGGGCGCGGTGACGTTCAGGATCTCGAAGGGCGGCGCCTGGGCCGCGCGGAAGTAGCCTTGCCAGTCGAAGTTGGGGGCCAGCGCGGCCAGCTCCGCCACCT
>JAIQFW010000127.1 GCA_020073105.1 Terriglobia bacterium | reverse complement strand
GGCTGCGACACTCGCCACCATCGCGCTGGTCGGCGCCCTGTTCCACGTGCTGAACCACGGGCTGTTCAAGGGACTGTTGTTTCTCAACGCCGGATCCATGTTGCACGCCACCGGCACTCAAGACTTGAACCGGATGGGCGGACTGATGAAGTTCATGCCCCTGACCGCGATCACCGCTCTCATCGCTTCGTTCTCGATCTCCGGTGTCCCCCTCTTCAATGGTTTTGTCAGCAAGTGGAACATCTACGTGGCGGCGCTGCAGGGTGGCGCCTCGGTCAGGTACCTGCCGCTCTGTGCGGTGATCGCCATTTTCACCAGCGCTCTCACCCTGGCGTCGTTTATCAAGTTCTTCGGGGTGAGTTTCCTGTCGCGCACCAGCACGCTCGTCAGAGAGCGGGCGGCTCAATCCGGGAGGCTGGAAGGTTCCTGGATGATGCAGGCTCCGCAGGTGGCGCTTGCGTTCTGCTGCATCCTGCTGGGAGTCGTCCCAGCCATCGGAATCGGATTGCTGCAACTGTCGCTCCACGCCAGCCGTGGAGGCTTGGGCTCAGTGCTCGCCGATACCGCGCCTCACAGCCTGTTCACCGGAATCCGCGGGCCGGACTCCTCCGCCGTGTTCTTCCCGCTGGTGTTGGTAACTGTTCTCGCGTTGATTTTCCTGATGGCGTACACCCTGACCAGGCTCGGTGGCGCAACCCGCCGGACGGCCGCTCCCTGGCTCTGTGGCTATGTGCGTGAAGCCGACTGCCACCGTTATGTGGCCCACAATTTCTACGGCGAGATCAAACGCTACTTCCGCTGGCTCGGTGGCACGCCGCACGCAACCGCGAGCAAACCGCCGGCCATGAGAGGGCTGCCATGATCGCCCGGGAAATGTTCGAGCAGTTCAAGCAGCGGTTCGGTCCGCTGATCGTGCGCGCCGACCTGCCCAGCGACAATCGTCTGTTCGTGTTTGTCGATCCGTCGTCCGTCCGCTATGTGACCCAACACATCTTCCGCGAGCTCGACGCCCGCTACGTGGCCACGATTGGCGCGGACGACCGGCCCTTTTCCGGCAAGTTTCTGGTGGCGCACAATTTCGCTTTCGACAAGGAACATCTGCTCTGCGGTATCCTTGCCTACCTCCCACCCGACAAGCCGCAGATCGACAGCATTACCGACATGGTCCCCGCCGCCAGTTGGGGAGAGCGCGAAATGCGCGACCTGGTCGGCATCGAGCCCGTCGGCCACCGTTATCTCAAGCGCCTGGTCCTTCCCGACGGATGGCCTGAAGGCAGTCATCCTCTGCGCAAAGATACTCTCTGGAATGAGGTTCCGGCGCAGTACGACCCCGAGCGTGAATTCAAGTTCGACGAGGCGCCCGAGGGCTGCATGGTCATTCCCTTTGGCCCGTTCCATCCCACACTCGATGAACCTGCCCACTTCCGCCTTTTCGTGGAAGGCGAAATGGTGCGGGGCTGCGAGTATCGCGGCTTCATGGTGCATCGCGGGATCGAGAAGCTCGCCGAATCCGTGATGAATTACAACGACATTCCCATGCTGGCGGAGCGCATCTGCGGCATCTGCGGCTGCGTTCACAATGTGGCTTACGTGCAGTCCGTGGAAGAAGCGGCGGCGCTCAAGCCTCCGCCCCGCGCCGAGTACATCCGCACCATCATGCTGGAACTCGAGCGCCTGCACAGCCACCTGCTCTGGGTCGGACTGGCCTGCCACATCGTGGGCTTCGACACGCTCTTCATGCAGAGTTTCCGCATCCGCGAGCCCATCATGTGGATGGCGGAGAAAATCAGCGGCAACCGTAAGACTTATGCCCTGTGCGTCATCGGAGGCGTCCGCTGGAACATCACCCCGGAACTCAAGCTGGAGCTGCGCTCCGTGCTCGACAAACTCGAGTCCGAGTGGCGCCCCGTCGTCGCCGCCGTGAGCCATGACAAAAACATCCAGAAGCGGACCTGCGGTGTCGGTGTGGCGGACGCTGGCCAGGTAAAGAGTATGGGACTCATCGGCCCGGTGGCACGCGCTGCCGGAGTGGACATCGATTGCCGCCGCGACCACCCCTACGCGGCCTATGACCGGGTGGAATTCGACGTGATCACCGAGCAGGGCGCCGATGTATGGTCGCGCCTACTGGTACGGGCGAAGGAAGTCTTCGAGTCGATCCGGATCATTCGCCAGTGCCTGGACAAGATGGAAGACGGGCCCCTGCAACTCGAAATCAAGGACGAGCTGCCCATCGGCCGGATGGGACTGTCGTCGGTGGAAGCGCCTCGCGGCGAAAGCCATCACTTCGTCATCACTGGTGAGAACAACCGTCCGCGGCGCTGGCGGGTGCGGGCCCCGACCTATCAGAACCTCCAGGGCATTCCGGCAATGATCAAAGACCAGCAGATTGCGGACATGACCATCTCGCTGGGCAGCATTGACCCGTGCTTTTCCTGCACCGACCGGCTGGAGACCGTCGATGTGCGTTCCGGTTCGGTGAAGGTCTGGTCGCAGGAGGAGTTGCTGAAGCTGACGCGAAAGAAGGTAGAGGGATGAAGGCCGTGATCTGGATGATCCTCGGCGGTCTGGCGAACGTGGGCCTGGTCTTGCTCGTCGCTCCCTTCGCTCAGGGCGTGCTGCGCAAGGTCACCGCGCGCATTCAATCCCGCCAGGGCCCGCCGCTGCTGCAGCCTTACTTCGACCTGCTCAAACTGCTGGGCAAGGAGGACATCGAGTCCGGCGAGTCGCCCGGCATGCAGCGCTTCGCCGCTTATCTTTCCCTCGCAGCGATCCTGGCCGTGGCTTGCCTCGTGCCCATGGGATTCAGCGCCCCCATGAATGGTGCAGGCGATGTGGTCCTGCTGATTTATCTGCTGACGCTTTGCGGCATTTGCACCTTGCTGGCTGGGTTGGCGGCGGGCTCTACATACTCGCTGGTCGGGATCAGCCGCGAAATGATGAGCATGATTGTGTTGGAGCCGCTGTTTGCCATCGCGCTCGTGGTCGGCGCTCTGCACGCCCAATCCTTCCGCCTGAACGAAGTATTGAGCGGATCGGTGTACGCCGTGGCCGGCACTCCTTATTCGGGTTTGATCATGCTGGTCGTGATGGTGCTCTCCTTCCAGGCCTTCGTCCAGCGCGTGCCCTTCGACATCTCAGAAGCTGAGACCGAACTGATGGAAGGCCCGCTGGTCGAGTACTCCGGGCCAAAGCTGGCGCTGTTCAAATATGCCCACATGGCCAAGCTGATCATCTATAGCGCGCTGTTCGTGACCTTGTTTGTGCCTTGGGGTTCAGGGTTAGTCTTTCCCGTGGGCTGGCTGCTGTTCTGGGCCAAGGTGTTCGTGTTGGTGATGTTGGTCACCGTGGTAGCTGCAACCCACGCCCGGTACCGGATCGACCAGGCCATCCGCTTTTTCGCGGGCCTGGTGGGCGTGTCGTTTGTGGCATTGATTCTGGCGACTTATGGACATTGAAACCGTAGCGCCGGCATCTTGCCGGCTGTCCCGAGGGCAGCCTGCCCTCGGATTTGCGGGCGAGTCGCCCGCAGGACAGCCGCCGGGACGGCGGCGCTACACAGAAAAGGGTGCATGTCGATCCTAAGCAAACTCGGTGAAACTCTGGTCTGCCTCAAGGCTGGCCGCGTGACCTTGCCGTATCCTGCGGAGGCCAAGCCCTTGCCCGAGAAATTCCGCGGCCGCCCCATCTTTGACGCCACCAAGTGCATCGGTTGTGCGGGATGCGCCAACAACTGCCCAGCCCGCGAGATTCTCGTCTACGACGTCTGCCAGGAGATTCGCATCCTGAAGTACCTCGGCCGGCATTGCGCCTACTGTGGACGGTGCGCCGACGTCTGCCCCGAGAAGGCCATCACCATGAGCCAGGAGTTTGAGAACGGCACCAACCAGATCGGCGACATCCAGCAGCGGCTGGAGCTCTTCATGAGCACCTGCCAGCGCTGCGGACGCTGCTTCAAAGAGCCGTCAGTGTTGGAGCAACTGAAGATGAAGGGCTATCGCTTTGACGATCTCGAAAACGAGCGTTGGATTTTCCGTTCGCAGGCGACGCTGAAGGGCGAGCCGGCAGTGGACGACCTCAAGATCGAACTGGACTGAGTTATGCTGAAGAACCTTTGCCAGAAAATGTTCGGACGTTCGCTGTGGGTCTACCACGCCAACAGCGGCGGCTGCAACGGCTGCGATATCGAGGTGCTCAACGCGCTCACTCCCTACTATGATGTGGAACGCTTCGGCATCAAGCTGGTCGGCTCGCCGCGCCATGCCGACGTCATGCTCTGCCAGGGCCCAGCGATGCGCTCCACCGCCCAGGCCCTCAAGCGCGCCTACGACGCCATGCCCGCGCCCAAACTGGTCTTTGCCATTGGCTCCTGCGCGTGCGGCGGCGGACTCTGGTTTGACAGCTATTCCGTGATTGGCCCGGTCGAGAAGATCATTCCGGTGAGCTACTACATCCCCGGCTGCCCACCGCGGCCGGAAGCCATCATCTATGGTGTTGCCGTGGCTCTCGGCTTGGTCGACAAGAAGACCGCCCCGGTTGCCTTCAAAGAACTGGAGTTGCCCATCCCGCAGTATCATCCTGGCGACCTGCGCGGCGAAGGCGAGCTGGTCGTCTACGAAAAAGCCGAGAAAGTTTAGCCGGGCCCTTCAGATTGACTGACCGAGCATCTCAGGTTCTGCTTGACCGCCTTTTCCCCCTTGCAGGCGCATGCGTATAAGCACACGTTCGACGCCCGCCAGGGTCTTGCTCACATCATCGGGGCCGGTTTGCCAGTTTGAGACGCTGATGCGCATGGCGCGATGTCCGTCCCTGGTTGTTGTCCCGGAAAAGAACGACGTACCCTCCGCCGCGATTTCCGCTATGACTTGGTCGTTCCACTCGTTGGAAAGTGCCCCGGATGGATCCAGGAATGTAACCAGTCCTTGATTGATGATCGGGGCGCTCATCACCTTGACACCTTCCAGCGCCCCCAGTCCGGCAACCAGCTGGGCGGCACAGTCGCAACAGCGTTCGACAAGCTCCTGCACGCCGCTGCGGCCAAGCTCGCGCAACGCGGCGTAGCTGGCGAATCCCCGGGCCCGGCGCGAGAACTCCGGGTTCCAATCCATGGGATCACGCGCCGCGTCCTGCCGGGTGAGATAACTTGCGTGATAGCTCATGGAGGCCCGGTGGGCATCTGCTTCAGCTACGAATGCGTAACCGCAGTCGTACGGAACATTCAACCATTTGTGGCCGTCTGTCGCCCAGGAGTGCGCCCGGTCCATTCCCCGAACCAGTCGTTCGAAACGTGGACTGGCTGCTGCCCACATGCCGAAGGCGCCGTCCACGTGCACCCACGCTCCGTATTGGCGCGCTATGGGGATGAGCGCCTCGAAATCGTCGAAGCTGCCGGTATTAACGTCGCCGGCTTGCAACAAAACCATCGCAGGCTGGCCGTCAAGCGCGCGCAGTACCGCTTCGAACTCGCTTGGGTCAAGCGCCCCACCCCCATCGACGCGCAGCTGAGTGACCGACTGATCGCCGAAGCCCAGCATGCGCAACGTGCGGTCAATGGAGGCATGCCGGTTGCCGCAGAAGACACGGATTTGCGGCGAGCCGCTCATGCCCTGTCGTTCAACATCCCAGCCTTGCCTTCTTAACAACCATGTCCGGGCCGCAGCCAGGCAGGTCGTGTGGGCCATTTGACAACCGGTCACCAGCGCGAAGGATGACGATCCCGGCAATCGAAACAGTTCCTTCAGCCATGAACCCACCGCTTCCTCGACGATCGCCGAAGCCGGGCTCACGCTATACAGACCCGCATTCTGGTCCCAGGTTGAAGTCAGCCAGTCCGCAGCCAGCGCTGAGGGCAAAGACCCGCCCATCACCCATGCATAGAACCGGGCGCTCGCCGAGTTGTTGAGACCGCCTTCGGTGTCTTTCACCAGATCGCGGACGACAGATTCTGCCGGTATCGGATCGTGGTTCCAGTCTTTGCACAACCGCTGCCGCAGAGTCTCGAGTGAGGCCGAGGCCCCAACCTGGCGCTCGTCCACGGTCCGCAAGTATTCGAGCGCGTGGTGCATGGCGGTTTCAAGAGCAGGGTAAAAGTCTTTTCGCATTTCTGGTCCTTGTTCCCTCTTGTAGGGTAGCCGGGAACCGGTCCTTCCCGCCACCCGTGAGCCCACCACAACCCGCATCCGATCTACAACCCAGCCGGGAGTCATGCCGACCGGAGCTTCGATTGCGCTGGTTGCTTGGACCCGATAGGCAGAATCATCGGCACCTGGCGGCGATATTCCGCGTACTCTGCATGAAATCGGACCAGGTCGCGCTCCTCGAATTGAATCGCGATCAGGATGTATGCGGTGGTGGCGATTGCGAAAACCAGGTGCGCAATGGTCATCACTGGCGCCGACCAGAACACCAGTAGCCATCCCACATACAGCGGGTGCCGGACATACCGGTACAGGCCCGGAGTGCGGAACTCCAGCTGGGTGTATGGGCGCCCGCGCAGATACAGCCACACTTGGCGAAGCCCGAACAAATCAAAATGGTTGATCAGAAAGGTAGCGGCCAGGACAGTCAACCAGCCGACGGCGAATAAGATATTCAGAGTCAGCCGTCCGGAGGCGTTCGCTACATTCCAGATCACGCCGCCCATGGGTTGCCATTTCCAGAACATCAGGATCAAAGCCAAGCTGGAAAGTAGTACGTAAGTGCTGCGCTCAACCGGGACCGGCACGATTCGGGTCCACGCGGACTTGAACCATGGCCGTGCCATGACACTGTGCTGGACAGCGAACAGTCCCAGCAATGCCAGATTGATCGTGAATGCCTGGAATATCGGTAGCTGCGGCCCGGAGTCAATGGACTTCGGGACCCCGAAATTTCCGATAAAGCCAACTGCGTACAGGAAAGTTGCGAAGAAAACCAGATAGCAAACTACGCCATACCAGAACGCTGTCATTCGTCGTAACATGTCGATTCTTCTCCTTCGGGCCGCTCTCGGCTACAATATTGGCAATAAGATAGAGCGGCTCCCCACGCTGCTATTAACTCTCCGCAAGCCGACCGAGCGCGCTGCCCACCAAGGCAATTCCAAACTCGGCGGCTACCAGCCACCAGAGGGAGGCGGGCACCGCCTGATGCGTGAAGGCCACCCTATCCCGCTGACTGGCAAGGCTTTTGATACGCTTTGTGTACTGGTGGAACGGCATGGAAAGCTGGTCTCCAAGCAGGACCTGATGAGCGCGGTCTGGCCGGAGACCACGGTCGAGGAAAACAATCTGGACCGCAATATATCCGCCTTGCGCAAGGCGCTGGGCGGGCAGACAAACGGCCAGTCATTCATTGAAACGGTGCCGCGTGTCGGATATCGTTTTGTCGCGCGGCTCTCCGAGGCGGCGGACGGAGGGCGTGCCACTTCACCGTTGTCAACACAGGATATCTCCTCCATCGCGGTGCTTCCGTTTGCGGACATGAGTCCCGGCCGCGACCAGGACTACCTCTGCGAAGGCCTGGCGGAAGAACTGATCAATGCGCTCACCCAAATTGATGGTCTTCGGGTTGTGTCTCGGACCGCCTCCTTCCAATTTCGCGGCGCTGGCGCAAACATTCGCGAGGTCGGCCGGCATCTTGTCGTCGGGACATTGCTCGAAGGCAGCGTCCGCAAAGCGGGCGATCGCCTGCGCGTGACGGTTCAGCTCATCGAGGTTGCAACCGGTTATCACCGGTGGTCGCAGCGTTTCGATCGCACCCTCGACGACGTCTTTGCCATCCAGGACGAGATCGCGGAGAGTATCGTGACTTCCCTGCGGGGAAGCGTCCTCACCCCGCCTGAGAAGCAGGCGTTGCTGCGGCCTCAGACCGGCGCGGCGGCATATGAGTACTACCTGCGGGGACGGCAGCACCTTCCCCGCATGTCGCGGGCAGAATTGGAACGCAGCGGCAAGATGTTCGAGCGCGCGATCGAACAAGATGCCGACTACGCTCCCGCTCTGGCTGGGCTGGCGATGGTTTACGGGACCCTTTACGAGTGGTTTGGCGCAAAAGAAGACGACCTGGCCAAAGCCGAACGCGCCAGTCGAAGAGCGTTGGAACTGACACCCGGCCTGGCCGAGGCCCACGTCGCCCGGGGCTTTACCCTGTCGCTGTCCCCGCGCCACGACGAGGCCGCGCAGGAGTTCGAAAACGCCATTCGCCTCAATCCCAATCTGTTCGATGCCTACTATTACTTCGCCCGAGTCAGCTTCGCCCGCGGTGATGTGGATCGCTCCGCTGAGCTGTTTCGCAAGGCAGCAGAAGTTCGCCAGGAGGATTTTCAGAGCCCCATGCTTCTTGGGCAATCGCTACGCATGCTCGGGCGAGTGGAGGAGGCCCGAAAAGCTACGCGAGAGGGCATCCGTCGCGCCGAGCACATCCTCGTACTAAACGCCGTCGATCCCCGTGCCCTGTCTCTCGGTTCGGGCGCACTCTTCGACGACGGTCAGACAGAGCGTGCTATGGAGTGGTCGCGCCAGTCGCTCGAGCTCTATCCCGATGACGTGTGCGCCTTGGTCAACGGTGCTTGTGTACACGCGAAAGCGGGCCAGAAGGAAGAAGCACTCGAGTTACTCGACCGCGTGTTCGGGGGAGGTTGGGGAAAGCGTGACTGGGTTGAGCACGATCCGGACTACGACATTTTGCGCGACGACCCGCGGTTCCAGAAGCTCTTGGCGAGGCTCAAATGATCCCTGGGTGGACGACATGATCTCGGAACGCACCAGCGTCGTCTATGAGTTCGGCCCCTTCCGGCTGGAAGTGGGCGAGCACCGCCTGGTGCGTGAAGGCCAGTCCATTCCGCTGACCGGGAAGGCATTTGATACGTTGTGCGTTCTGGTCGAACGGCACGGAAAGCTGGTCTCCAAACAGGACCTGATGAGCGCGGTCTGGCCGGAGACGACGGTCGAGGAGAACAACCTGGACCGCAACATATCCACCCTGCGTAAAGCGCTGGGGGAGCAGGCAAACGGCCAGTCGTTCATTGAGACGGTGCCGCGCGTGGGATACCGCTTCGTCGCTCCGGTTACGGAGAGCGATTCAAAAGAGTCGCTTGCCGAAGAGTCCGGGCAGGAGCCCCCGTCCCGTCAGGAAGTAAGGTTCTGCATGACGCCGGATAAAGTGCGTCTGGCATACGCCAGAGTCGGGTGCGGGTTCCCGCTGGTCAGAGTTGCCAACTGTTTCAACCACCTAGGCTTCGAGTGGGAAAGCCCCATCTGGCGGCACTGGGTCCGGGACTTGGCGAAGGGCCACAGCATTTTGCGCTACGACGGCCGCGTCAACGGCCTTTCGGACTGGGATGTCGCTGATATTTCCTTCGAATCCTGGGTGCGCGACCTGGAAACCGTGGTGGATGCCGCCGGCCTCAACAAGTTTGCCCTCTTCGGTCATTCGCAAGGCGGCGCCATCGCCATCGCATATGCCTTGCGCCATCCGGAGCGGGTCAGCCACCTGGCTCTGTGCGGCGCGTATTCGCGAGGTGCCTTCCACCGGGACCAGGCGGACGCCGTGCAGGTGCGGCGCGCCCTCGAAACTCTGGTGCAAATGAATTGGGGGAAGACCAATCCGGCGTTCTTTCAAGTCGTGACCAACTTGTATATCCCGGAAAATGCCAGCCCCGAGGACCATTGCTGGTTCAACGACCTGCAAACCATATCTGTTTCAACCGCCAACCTCGTGAAGATAATGCGGGCTTGCGATGACATCAACGTGCGCCCGCTCCTGCCCTCATTGTCCGTGCCAACGATTGTTTTTCACAGCGACCGGGACCCGATTGCGCCTCCGCAGGAGGGACGGATTTTGGCGGCGGAAATCCCAGGCGCCAGATTTGTTCCGTTGTCGAGCGCCAATCACATCCTGCTGGCCGCCGAACCGGCCTGGAAGATATTCCGCGAAGAACTGGCGTCATTCCTGGCATGCGATGTGTTGCCAGGGCCGTTTGATCCTGCATGACGGCACAGCTTGCGGTCCTCTTGCCGGCTCACCCCACATCGTTGTTCTGCACCCGGCTGTGATGGCGGCTATAGCCGAAATAAATCGCCATGCCGTTGATCCGAATCGGCTTCGTCGCGAACAAACAGCATCACTGACGGTGTCGTGCAAGAGAAGGACGAACGCGAGATCGATGAACCCCTGTATCTATATTGTAATCAGCCAGTTACCCCTATACCGGGGCAGGGCATCGGCAGCATCCCTGCTTGCCTGATCAAACAAATAACCGGGAACCTGTGAGCATGGCAGCCATCTCACGAATCCCCGGCCGTTCTTCAGTCTGCTCTCGTCGTCAATCCGCGTGAACGAACATTCTCCCGTTCTCGCGCACCGCCAGGCCGGGTTGACTCTCTTCTGCGTCCACCACTGCCAGCGCAGTGCTGTTGACGATGTCCTCCACCTCAACCCCGCGCGGCAACACGTAAGCCGGCTTGCTCAGGCCCATGAGGATAGGCCCAATTGCCTCCGCTCCGCCCACCCGCATCAGCAGCTTGTAGGTGATATTGGCGGAATCGAGATCGGGGAAGATCAGCACATTAGCGCTGCCGCCCTTGAGCGCGGAGAAGGGATAGTCGTGCTCCAGAATCTCCGGTACTACCGCCACGTCTGCCGCGATTTCACCATCGACGATGAGCGACGGATCGCGCTGTTTGACCAGTTGCGTGGCCCGGCGGACCTTTTCGCACTGGGGATGACTGACGCTGCCGAAGTTGGAGAAGGACAACATGGCCACGCGGGGAATAACGTCGAAATGCCGCGCGGTCTCGGCCGCACAAAGCGCAATCTCGGCCAAGTCCTCGGCGGTAGGTTCGATGTTCACTGCACAATCCGCCAGGAAGAACATGTCGCCCCTCTTGGTGATGAGCACATAGAGGCCGGAGACCTTGTGGATGCCCTCCCGCACCTTGATGATCTGCAGCGCCGGCCGGATGGTATCCGGGTAGTGCTGGGTCACACCTGAAACCAGAGCGTCCGCGTCTCCCATGTGCACCATGAGCGAGCCGAAGATGTTGCGGTTGTTGATCAGGTCGCGCGCTTCTGACAGTGTGACCCCACGCCGCTGGCGGAGCCAATAAAACTCCTGAATGTAGACGTCGCGCCAGGCCGACGCCCTGGGATCCACGATGTCCATGCCTTCGAGTGCAATGCCGAGTCCATTCGCCCGCTCCCGAACGCTGCCCTCGTCGCCCAGCAGAATCGGCCGGGCAATACCTTCGTCCACCAGGATGTGGCAGGCGCGCAGGACTTTATCGTTATCACCCTCAGGAAAGACCACGCGCTTCGGCTTCGCCTGTGCTTTGTGGATGATGCCGCGCATTGCTTGGTGGGCCTTGCCTAAGAGTTTCTCCAGCCGCTCGCGGTATTCCGTAAGATCCAGCGGTTCCTGCGCTACACCCGTTTCCATTGCGGCCCGGGCCACTGCTGAAGCCTCCCATACCAGCACGCGCGGATCGAAAGGTTTGGGAATGATGTAATCCGGTCCAAACCGGAGGCGCTCGACCCCGTACGCCCGGCACACTGAGTCCGGCACATCTTCCTTAGCCAGAGCCGCCAGCGCTCGCGTGGCCGCCAGCTTCATTTCTTCGTTGATGGCCGTGGCATGCACATCGAGTGCTCCACGGAAGATGAAAGGGAATCCCAGCACATTGTTGACCTGGTTGGGATAATCGGAACGCCCGGTGCAGATGATGATGTCATTGCGGGCGGCCTTTGCTTCCTCGTACGTGATCTCGGGATCGGGATTCGCCATGGCAAAAACGATCGGGCGATCTGCCATTGACTTCAGCATCTCCGGCGTGAACGCGCCCTTGACCGAGCACCCGACTAGCACATCCGCGCCCTTGACCACCTCTACCAGGGTGCGCAGCTTGGTTTCGTGAGCGAAACGCTGCTTGTAGGGATTCATGCCTTCGGTGCGGCCCTGGTAAATCAGTCCTTTGGTGTCGCACAGAAACACGTTATCGCGGTTCACTCCTAACCTGACATAATGCTCCGCGCAAGCGATGCCCGAGGCCCCGGCGCCGTTGAAGACAACCTTGACCTTGCTGATGTCCTTGCCTACGACCTCCAGGGCATTGACGAGGGCCGCGCCGGAAATAATGGCCGTGCCATGCTGGTCATCGTGAAAAACCGGAATATGCATGGTCTTCTTCAGAGTCTCTTCGATATAGAAACACTCCGGCGCCTTGATGTCTTCGAGATTGATGCCGCCGAATGTGGGCTCGAGCAGTTGGCAGACCTTGATGACCTCTTCCGGGTTATGGCTGTTGACCTCGATGTCGAAAACATCCACATCGGCGAACCGTTTAAACAGCACGCCTTTGCCTTCCATGACGGGCTTTCCCGCCAACGCGCCGATGTCCCCGAGGCCGAGGACAGCGGTCCCGTTGCTGATGACCGCGACCAGGTTGCCGCGCGAGGTGTACTTAAACGCGTCGCGCGGGTTCTTTTCGATCTCCAGGCAGGGTATGGCAACTCCCGGAGTGTAGGCCAGGCTCAGGTCGCGCTGGCTCCGGCAGGGCTTGGTGGGCGTGACTTCAATCTTTCCGGGTCTGGGCCCAGAATGATAGTCGAGGGCTTCTTGCTTTGAAACGGCCATAACTGCCTCCTCGGGTTGCGGGTCGCATACCTATACAGGATGGCCCGGGGAGGCCACCCCGCGCTGTGACCTAGCTCACCCTTCTTAATGCTTCTGAATCACCTTCTTAATCCGCTCGAACGCCCAGTCGATCTGCTCGCGACTGATCACCAGGGGCGGCGCGATGCGGATCACCTTATCGTGTGTTTCCTTGCAGAGGATGCCTTCTTCCTTCAGCGCCTCGCAATAGGGGCGCGCCAAGCTGTGCACCTCGATGCCGATCCACAGGCCCTTGCCACGGACTTCCTTCAGGTCCGGGCTGCGCAGGGTCTGCAGCAAAGTCAGGAAATAGGCCCCCAGTTCCGCTGAGCGCTCCACCAGCTTTTCTTCGATCAGCACGCGGAGAGCGGCCCGAGCGATGGCGCAGCCCAACGGGTTGCCGCCGAACGTGCTGCCGTGGTCGCCGGGCTTGTACACGCCCAGGATCTCTCGCGAAGCCAGCACCGCCGAGACCGGATAGAACCCGCCGGCCAGCGCCTTGCCGACGATGAGCACATCCGGGGTGATCCCCTCATGCATGTACGCAAACAGCTTGCCGGTGCGGCCCAGCCCGGACTGAATTTCATCAGTCATCAGCAGGACCCTATTCTGCCGGCAGATTTCAGCGGCCTGCTTGAGAAACCCGGCTGGTGGCATCACGATTCCGGCCTCACCTTGGATGGGCTCGACCAGGAAAGCGCAGGTGTTGGGAGTGATCGCGCTGCGCAGGGCTTGAATGTCGCCGAACGGGATGACCTTGAAGCCGGGCGTGAACGGCCCGAATCCGTCGCGATATTGCTCGTCGGTGGAGAAGCTGATGATGGTGACGGTGCGCCCGTGGAAGTTGTTGGCGCAAACGATGATCTCTGCCTTGCCTTCGGGAATGCCCTTGACCTTATAACCCCACTTGCGGGCGGTCTTCACCGCGGTTTCCACCGCCTCCGCACCCGAGTTCATGGGCAGCGCCATGTCGAAGCCGGTCAGGTCGTGCAGCTCTTTGTAAAGCAGTCCGAGCTGATCATTGCGAAATGCGCGTGAAGTGAGTGTGACCTTGTGGGCCTGTTCGGTGAGCGTCTTCAGGATCTTGGGATGGCAGTGTCCCTGATTCACCGCCGAGTACGCAGCCAGGCAATCGAGGTAACGCTTTCCCTCGATGTCATACACCCACACGCCTTCAGCGCGCTCAATAACCACATCCAGCGGGTGATAGTTATGGGCTCCGAACTGGTTTTCCAGTTCTACGAAATCTTTGGTCCGCGTCGTCTGCTCAAGTACTGGCATAGGGTCCTTTCGGGGAGCTAGTAGTTAGTAGCTGGTAGCTAGGTTGGGCCGCCGTAGTTGCGTTTCCTAGCTACTAGCTCCTAGCTACTCGCTACCGGTTTTCCAACACCATGGTCAACAACGCCATGCGCACGTACAGCCCATTCCGCGCTTGGCGGAAATACAAAGCTCTGGGGTCATCGTCAACCGACTTGTCGAGTTCCACAGTCCGGGGCAGCGGATGTAGAATCAATGCTTCGGTCTTCATGCGCCGCACCACCGTCGAATCGATTGCGAACTGCTGACGGTTTACGATACGCGCCCGCTCCGGCCGGATCTGGGTCTGGTAAACCACGTCCACCTCGCCGATCACCCGGTTGAGGTCCGACTCCATTTCATAGTGGACGCCGTGTTCGTCGAGGTATTCCAGAATGTCACGACGCATCTGCAATTCCGGAGGGCTGACAAAGAACATCCTCACCCGCTCGAACTTGGCCAGCAGGTAAGCCAGCGAGCGCGCGGTCCGGCCCTTCTCCAGGTCCCCAATAATAGCCACACTGAGACCATTGAGCGGCCGTTCCCGAAAGATCGTATACAGATCCAGCAAAGCCTGCGTCGGATGCTGGCCGCCGTTGCCGTCGCCTGCGTTGATCACCGGAACCGTGGACACTTCTGCCGCCCGCTTGGCGCCGCCCTCCTGATGGTGCCGGATCACGATCACGTCGGCATAGCCGCCGATGATCCGAATGGAATCTTCCACCTGCTCGGCGTCGATCTCCGAGGAGAACGCGTGGGCATGCTCCGTGGACAGGACCCTGCCACCCAGCCGGTGCATGGCCGCTTCGAAGGAGAAACGCGTGCGGGTGGAAGGCGCATAAAAGAGAGTCGCCATAATCCGGTTCTGGTAATCGAGCGAACCGCCGCGTGCCACTACCCGCTCCATGCCCCGCGCGCGGTCGAACAACTCCATGAGCAGAGGAACGGTAAATTGCTGGGACTCGACCACGTGGCGGAGCTTCACATCACGTTTCACGCCTGATTCCAGTTGGTAAAACTCGGAATTGGGGGTCCCAACTACTGGTTCTGGCATACTCACCGTCCTCCCGCTGGAAGTTCAAGCTGCAGCTCTGGCACCATCTGCATCGTCTCGTGGCTCGGAAGTATGTGCGTGCCAGCCGATCCATCGACAGCCTTACGGAGGTTCTCGCACGACGTGACAATTGCCTCCTTGCCGCCCTGACGCAAGAACCGCAACACCGATTCGATCTTGGGGCCCATGTTGCCGGGAGGAAACTGGCCCGCTTTGGCGTACTCTGCCAACTCAGCGGCGCTGACCTGGTGGAGCGGCCGCTGCGTCGGTTTCTTGTAGTCCAGGTACACGCAATCCGTGTCGGTCGAGATGACAAACAGATCAACGCCCAGGCGCGAGGCCAGCAATGCGGAAGCGCGATCTTTGTCGATGACCGCCTCGACCCCTTGCAGCCTGCCATCCTTCCAGACCACCGGAATTCCGCCGCCGCCGCACGCAATCACCAGCACGCCATGCTCGACCAGATCTTGGATGACTTCGAGTTCAATGATCTCGATGGGCTCGGGTGAAGGCACTACGCGGCGGTACCCGCGAGAGGCGTCCTCCACGATGTCCCATCCCAAGGTCCGCTTGCGCTCCTCCGCGTCAGCGCGCGAATAGAACGGGCCGATCGGTTTGCTCGGGTGTTGCAGCGCGGGATCATCCGGAGAAACCACGCTTTGGGTCAGAATCGTCACTACCGGAACGTGCAATCCGGCGTTTCTGAGTTCAGACTCCAGCGATTGCTGCAGAAGATATCCGATCTCGCCCTGGGTAGAGGCATCGCATACGTCCAACGAATGTCCCGGAACCTGGCTGGCTCCGCGTTCGGAGCGAAGCAGCGCCGCGCCGACCTGCGGCCCGTTGCCATGGGTGAGCACGATCTGGTAACCGGCCCGGCAGAGACCGGCGATTTCCGCCGCCGTCCGCCGCGCATTCGCCAACTGCTCGGCAATGGTCCCCTTCTCACCCGACCGGATGAGAGAGTTACCGCCGACGGCGAGAAGCATGGTCTTCATAAATAGTAGCCAGTAGCTGGTAGCTAGGAGCTAGGTCCTACTTCTTGCCGACCAGGTGCGCAGCCCCGTAAGAAGGCGGCCAACCTCGTCTACTTTCGACAGCAGGTTGGAAGACACTTCGCTGTTGATGTAGTTCAGGTTCTCAGCGATCTCAACCTGAGTTTCCACTTCTGCCAGCGATCCCCGGGCCTGGCCGACAAAGTGATGCAATTCGTTCTTCGAATTCCGGCTATAACCCTCAGCGAGATTGCTCGGTACCGAGACAGCCGCTCTTCTCAGCTGACTCACCAGTCCGTACAACTCGTCCTTTGGAAAAGTACGAGTGATGCTGTAGACCTCCGTCACCAAGCTCATCGCCTTTTGCCAAGCGATAAGGTCTTTATGCCCACGCATGCTCACAACTGCCGCCACTGATCCAGCCTCCTCGTTCCTAGCTACTAGCCCCTAGCTACTAGCTACCTGTCCTTACACATGCACCAGTTCTTGCAACTCCACCAGTCCCGGCAGCTTCACGAACTCGCCCTTCATCAACTCCAGCATGATGGCCTTCTGTGCGTGCAGCCGATTTTCTGCCTGCTGGAACACTACCGACTGCGGCGAGTCGATGACCTCATCGGTCACTTCCTTGCCGCGGTGCGCGGGCAGACAATGCATGAAGATGGCGTCACGCTTGGCCTTGTGGAAGAGCGCTGCGTTCACCTGATATCCGCGGAAGTCCTTATCACGCTTTTCCGCCTCGGCTTCCTGACCCATGCTGGCCCAGACGTCGGTGTAAACCACGTCGGCACTGGCGACGGCCTCTGCTGGATCGTTGGTGATATGGCAGGTGCCTCCCGTCTCCCTGCCCCGCTCGACCGACCACTTTACGGCCGCTTCGACAGGTTCGTAGCCTCGTGGGCTCGCCACCCAGACGTGAGCGCCTACCTGCGCCCCGGCAAACATCAACGCGTGGGCAACGTTGTCGCCGTCGCCCACGAAGGCCACCTTTAGGCCCTCCAGATTGCCTTTGATCTCCCACATGGTCAGGTAGTCCGCCATGGCCTGGCAGGGATGGCAGAAGTCCGTCAGACCATTGATCACCGGAATGCTTGCGTTCCGTGCCATCTCCTCCACGATCTCGTGGGCAAAGGTGCGGACCATGATGCCTTGGACCATGCGCTCCAGGTTCTTGGCCACGTCATACACCGACTCCCGCTTGCCCAGGTTGATCTCGGCCGGTGAAAGGTAAATCGAGAACCCACCCATTTGCTGGATGCCGACATCGAAACTGACGCGAGTGCGCAGGGACGGCTTTTCGAAGATCATCGCCAGCGTCTTGCGTTTGAGTGCATCGCAGTAGGTCGTGGGATGGCTCTTGACCTGGCGGGCCAAAATCAACAGATATTGGATCTCCGACGGGGAAAAATCCCTGATCGAGATAAAGTCTTTGTGGTTCATTGTTCCGCTCCCACAAGAGCAGGTTCGTGCTCTCGCGTGAATTTGCCCAGCAATTCCGTCAAGCCCGGCTTGCTGAGTTCCTCCACTTCATAGGTGACGCGCAGATTCGGTTTCTCGATCTTGATCACCCGTGTCAAGTCAATGGGAGTCGCGATCACCACCAGGTCGCATGGCGTCCGGCTGATCGTCTCCTCCAGTTCGTGCCTTTGCATGGCGCTGTAGCCCATGGCCGGCAGCAGGCTTGTCAAATGGGTGTAGCGCTCGAAGGTTCCGCGGATCGATCCCACCGCGTAAGGACGCGGATCGATCAACTCCGTGGCTCCGCATTGCCGGGCGGCCACAACCCCGGCGCCGTAGGGCATTTCGCCGTGGGTCAGTGTGGGGCCATCTTCGACGACCAAGACGCGTTTCCCCTTTACCTGTGCAGGATCAGGAACGGTCACCCGGCAGGCCATCTCGAACACCGTAGCCTTGGGATTGGCCAGCTTCACGTTCTGCCGGACAGTTTCGATGTCATGCTGCTGCGCGGTGTCCACCTTGTTGATCACGACCACGTCGGCGCGCCGCAGATTGACTTCGCCGGGATAGTAAGCAAGCTCGTGGCCGGGGCGATGGGGATCGACCACCACAATCTCCAGATCTGAAGCGTAGAACGGCGTGTCGTTATTGCCTCCGTCCCACAAGATGACGTCAGCTTCCTTCTCCGCCCGGCGCAGGATTTTTTCGTAGTCCACGCCGGCGTAAACCACCATGCCCTTCTGAATGTGCGGTTCATATTCCTCGCGCTCTTCGATCGTGCACTGTTGCAAATCCAAATCTTCCATGGTGGCGAAGCGCTGCACGGCCTGTGCCGCCAAATCGCCGTACGGCATGGGGTGGCGGATAACTACCGGCTTACGCCCTTGCTTTCTGAGCTCTGAGGCCACCAGCCGCGACACCGGGCTCTTACCGCATCCGGTCCGCACCGCGCACACCGAGACCACCGGCACGCGGGACTCGATCTGAGTATGTTCGGCTCCGAGCAGCCAGAAGTCTGCGCCGGCGGCCAGCGTCCGCGAGGCCAGGTGCATAAGATTCTGGTGAGAAATGTCGCTGTAGGAGAAAACCGCTACATCGATCTCGTAATCTGCGATCAGCGATTCCAGGTCCCTTTCCTCGAAAATCGGGATACCTTCCGGATACAAGCGTCCAGCCAATTCCTGGGGATAACGCCGCCCGGCGATGTCCGGAATCTGAGTGGCTGTGAACGCCACCACCTGATAGTCCAAGTTGTTGCGAAATACAACGTTGAAATTATGAAAATCTCTGCCTGCGGCACCGAGAATTAGGACTTTCTTCATGACATACCCCCACTGAGTTCCACGCCTTAACCCTGTATCTTCCTGCCGGGGAGAAGGTCTCGGCTGTGCCCGTAATCACACGCGCCTGTGACCTGCGGGCGCGAGGAAGCGACCCTCGAACGGGGCTCCGGCGCATGGTGGTGTGACCCCAGTCACCGCGCAGGCGTTACTGTGAACGCATAATTGGAGTCAGAGACGGATCCCTCTGAAGTAGGAGGTTGCTGAAAGGCCCGAACTAGGGGATCGGCCCGGGGGAGGATTTTATGAAGAAGAGTTTGATCCTGGTTCTGTTTGTCTTGGCGGTGCAGCTATTCGCGCTCGACAAGTCACTCGTTACGGTGAAGGATACGACAGTCAACAACGGTGTTGTCCTGGTCACGATCCAGCAGTCGGGCAAGACCTACGATCTGCAGTGCACCCAGTCCGCTCCCTTCTGCACCGCGCCACAGGTGGGGACTTACTGGATGGTCCGCCTGCCCAAGAATCACGGGATCTACGACTGCGCCAATGTCGATCTCTATCCGCAGTCGGCAAATCCGGAAGGCGGCGATCAGATCTTGGGTGAATACTGCCTGAACGAGAAGTAGCCGGCGCCACCAGCCGACTCAGGGTCGCCAAACACACGTCAGCCTGGAGTTTGTACGCTCCAGGCTGGTCACAAACACAAACCTACTGCCCAACCACTGTAGGCAAGGGGCCGACGCTTGTAAGGCTCGTCGCTACGGCCAGCGTTTGCCCGTATCTTCCCATCCCGCGGCGCGCGCCGGGGGAGTCACGGTCACGGCGGGTTGAGCCATGCGAATCGGTTGTTGCGGTGCGGTACCCGTCAAAGCCGGTTTATTGTTGGTTGCCTCCGCCAACATCTCCTTGTCGTCCGAAAGCAGGGGCGCGGCTACCCGCAGGGCCTCGACCTCTTTTTCCAGCCTTGCCAGTTCGAGTTCCTTCTGCCTCAGAACCTCGTAAACATTCTTCATACGTCAGCACCTGTGACCAACGCAATTAAGTACCAATTGCCCGCACTTTAGCAGGTATGGCGGGTTTGTCAAGGAGGAACAGAAAACCGGCTACCGGGAAGACATTGCCCCTGTGCCGGCTCGTTTTCTGTGGCACTGAGAAGTGGAAACTGAGAACCGAGAACTGGGCACTCCCAATCCCAGCTGTTGGCGGCCGGTTTCGCTGCTGACTTCTTCATCATTGCCTGTTGCGTTGTTGTGCAGTTGAGCCGGTTTCCGCAACTCGTTGATGGCGCGGCATCTGCGCCTGCCATAACGGCAACTCACTGAAATCACGGTGAAATCACTGTTGCGATCTTGATCAAAATTGCGTTGCAAATTTCACCGAGAATCGCTCTCCCCTCGGACGAAGCAGACTCTATCTCTCTCGCTTTCAAACACATCGCCGCCGAGCGAGAAAATTCGCCAACTCTGGCCCGCCAGTTGCCTTTAGGAAGGGTGGCGAGTGGCCAAGAAAGAAGCAACCGAATCGGCCACCGGCGAGGTGCCTTATGACGGTTCTACTGGTTCTGTTCACATTCATAACTTTCCTGCTCATCGATCATTTCTTCAGCAAGAAGAGCATCGTGGTGCAGCCTGCGCTGCAGGTGGCCCCGCGCCAAGCGCGCTTGGCGCCCAGCCTAGTCGGTGGATTTCAGGTACCGGAGACTCTCCGCTATCATCCGGGCCACACCTGGGCGTTGAGCGAGAGCCCCAACCTGGTGCGCGTCGGCATGGACGATTTCGCCTCCAAGTTGGCGGGCAAGGTGGAAGGCATC
>JAIQFW010000126.1 GCA_020073105.1 Terriglobia bacterium | reverse complement strand
AGCTCGTCGCTGCGGCGAAGGTAGATGGCGATGGCGTCGTAGGGAACCAGCAATCGGAGCTTCACGGAAAACACCGATAGCGTCTCTTTCAGACTGAGCGATGCTCCCAGGTCCTGGCTCAACTCAAACAAGGCCTGTGCTTCCTGCCGGGCGGCCGCGATCGAGTAGAGGAACGTTGCCTCCTGGCCACTCGTTTGTTTCACGGTAGCGTTCTCGAAACCGGCGGCTGGCGCCAGCCCGCGTTCAATCTTCAGCTCGGTGGAGAGGTGGAGGTCTCCTTCCTTGGCAAACTGAGCATGGACACGTTTTTCCAACTGGCGGTAGCGTTTCTTGAGGACGTCAACCACCTGCGGGTCAAAGGACTTACCGGACTCGCCCGATAATCGTTCCATGGCCTCTTCCAGCGGCAACGCGCGCCGGTACTGACGGTCCGAGGCCAACGCATCCAGATAGTCCACGGCAGAGAGCACCCGGGCGCCAATCGGGATATCTGTTCCCTTCAGGCCGTAGGGATAGCCCGACCCGTCCCACTTTTCGTGGTGGGCCTTAACGATGGGGACAACCGGATAGGGAAACCGTACCCGCTCTAGAATTTCACCGCCGACCAGGGGGTGGATCTTCATCTTCTCGAACTCTTCCGGGGTAAGGCGCCCAGGCTTCGAGATGATGTGCTCGGGGATTGCGAGCTTGCCAATATCGTGCAAGAGCGCCGCGGCCTGCAGGGCTTCCATGTCCTCGCCTACCATGCCCAGTTCTTTCGCTACCTCAATGGCGTAAACGCGCACGCGCTGCAGGTGGTCGTGCGTGGTGTGATCTTTGGCTTCAATCGCCAACGCCAGCGCCTCAATGGTACGCAAGTGCAGGTTGGCCATCTCCTCGACGTGCCGCTTCTCGTCGTCCAACTTGCCCAGGTACAAGCCGTACGAGCGGTAGATCAAATAAATCACCGGCACGATCAGCAGCGAAGTTTCCCAGTTGAAAGCCTCGTTGAACCAGCCGATCGCACCCGCGATTCCCGCCCCCACCAGGTAATAGGGAAACGACCAGAAATAGCACTCCACCAAAATCTTTTTCAGCGACTTGGCTTCGGTGAACGAGATGACCGTGGCAATCGATCCAGTGTTGGCAATGAAGTAGATGGAGGCTGCCGCACCCAAGGCCAGGGCCCGGCTCTCGACGAGACCGTGGGACAGGGCCAAGTGAAACGCAACATAGGCCAGGGCAGTCGAGACTGCGCTCACGCAAATGTTGAACGTCACCTGGATCGCGCTAGGCCGGTCGGGGTACAGGCACTGCACCAGAATGGAGGCGACCCCAAGCACCAGGGTCTCCGAGAAACTCAGTTGCAGAATCCCCAGCAGGATGAACAGAAAGTTTACCGACATCGTGCCGGTGATGCCCGGCAGGTTCACTTTCAGCCGGGACGCCAGGATCGCGATCCCGAGATAGCAGATGAACTCGGCGATGTTGCGGCTGGTTTGGTGGATGGCGCCGTAAAGCAGCACGGCGGTGCCCAGGACAACCACGAGGCCGACAAACCCCTTGGCGCTAGGTACCAGATCTCTCCAGGACTGCGGTTGTCCCGCCAGTTCGCTTCCCATGGGTGCTTGTGCCTGGATCGCAAGCCGAGGCGAACCAGGGGAACTCTAAGAAATAGCATCTAATCCTCATAGCGACAATGGTTTACGGCCCTTCCAACAAACTTCGGTAATGACCCATCTGTTACCCACGGCCCGTTCATGGGTAGAAGTCGCTGGAAGTTCTGCGGTAACACGACCGACTCTATTACTTGCAATTCACAAGTTATATTTGATAAGGTTTCGAAAATGTCGGAGGTGCCCAAGTCAAAACGCCGGTCAGGGTGCCCGGTCAGTATCTCGCTGGAGAGGTTTGGAGATCGCTGGTCGTTGCTGATCATCCGCGATTTGATGGTTCGGGGCTTCCGGGCTTTTAAGGAGTTCCAGGAATCGGGCGAGGGGATTGCCACGAATATCTTGGCGGACCGTCTGCGCAAGCTTGAAGCGACGGGGATCATCACCGCGGAACCGGGGGAACTGGACGGACGACGGGTGGACTACCGCCTGACACAGAAAGGGATTGACCTGGCACCGGTACTTCTAGAGTTGCTGATTTGGGGGGCGCGGCACGAGGAGACGGGGGCCTCCTGCGCGTTAATCGAGCAGATGGAGAAGAATCGCGAAGAAGTCCTCGCTGAAGTACGGCGACGGTGGCGAGAACGCGATCCGACACCGTTGTTGCCCAAACCCCGGAAATGATTGAAAAAAAATTGTGGAAAGATGTCGATTTCCACACATCGCCATTCGTCAAACTGAAGGAAGCGTCTGAGGCTAATCATCAAATAAACAAGGAGATCAATCCATGGAAAGCAAACCTACGCATGAGCAAGCACAACTTCACCTGCAAGTCTTTGAACAGCGCCGCGAAGCCCGGCTGCGCCAGGCACGCGATTGGTTCTTCAAGAACTACTTCGCCGACAACTGGAACGATGCCATGCGAGTGGCTGCTCCCGGAACCGAGGGAGGCACCAACTTCATGATGGTGGTCAGTTATTGGGAGCAGGCATGCGCTTTGCTGAACTATGGCTTGCTGCACGAGGACCTGTTTTTCGAGACCAGCGGCGAATTCTTTGGCGTGTGGGAGCGAATCAAGCCCACCATCGCCGAGGGACGAGAACAATGGTCAAACAAGCAATTCCTCGCCCACCTGGAAAAGGCCGCCCAGCGCTTTGAAACCTGGATGGAAAAGCGTTCCCCAGGCCACATCGCTAAAATGCGCGAGTTCATGAAACAGATGCGCAGCCAGATGGCGAAAGCCGCGTAGGACAATGGGTGTCCCATGCACCGCCAGTTCTGCGGGACATGGGGCACCTTCCATTCCACCCACCTACAGTGTTGGAGGGAGCAAAAGATGAGTTCAGTCCGGGTTCTCGTCGGTACACGCAAAGGCGCATTCATACTTACGTCGGATGGAAGCCGGGTGAAGTGGGACGTTAGCGGGCCGCATTTCGCCGGCTGGGAGCTGTATCACGTCAAGGGATCGCCGGCCGATCCCAATCGCATTTATGCTTCGCAAAGCAGCGGATGGTTTGGGCAGATCATTCAGCGCTCTGACGACGGCGGCAAGACCTGGCACCAGCCCGGAACGCCACCCGGTCAAGCCGCAGAGACGGCGGGTCCGCCCAAAGCAGAGAGCAACAAGTTCGTTTACGACACCTCCGCCGAAACCGGCAAGCCGCTCACTACTCATCAGTGGTACGACGGAACACAACACCCCTGGGAGTTCAAGCGCGTTTGGCATCTGGAGCCGTCGCTCACCGACCCCGACACGGTTTACGCGGGCGTGGAAGATGCCGCCATTTTCCGCTCGACCGATGGCGGACAGAACTGGCAGGAACTGGCCGGACTGCGTGGCCATGGCACCGGTCCGAAGTGGCAGCCCGGCGCCGGCGGGATGTGCCTGCACACCATCATTCTGGATCCGAGCAATCCGCAGCGGATATTCATTGCCATCTCGGCCGCAGGAGCGTTTCGCACTGACGACGGCGGCAAGACCTGGAAACCGATCAACCGTGGACTGCGCTCCCAGTACATCCCCGACCCGAACGCCGAAGTCGGACACTGCGTGCACCACGTCGCCATGCATCCTAAGCGCCCGGGCGTGCTCTTCATGCAGAAGCACTGGGACGTCATGCGCAGCGACAATGCCGGCGACACCTGGCATGAGGTCAGCGGAAATCTGCCCACGGATTTCGGGTTCGTAATCGACGTGCATGCGCACGAACCGGAAACTATCTACGTCGTCCCCATCAAGAGCGATGGGGAACACTTTGTGCACGAGGGCAAGCTGCGCGTGTACCGCAGCCGTACCGGTGGGAACGAATGGGAAGCCCTCACCATGGGCCTGCCGCAAAAAGACTGCTACGTAAATGTGTTGCGCGACGCCATGGCGGTCGACTCTTTGGACAAGTGCGGAATTTATTTCGGCACGACCGGCGGGCAGGTGTATTGCTCAGCGGATGCGGGGGATAGCTGGAATCCGATTGTCCGGGATTTGCCGGCGGTGCTTTCGGTGGAAGTGCAGACCCTGAGGTGAGCTGGCTCCTGCGCAAGTTATTGCCCGTCGTGGCCTAAGGATATACAATCATAATGTAGATCAATTGGGATCGGAGGGCATGATGCAGATCTCTAAGTGGGGCAACAGCCTGGCGGTGAGGCTGCCGGCGGAAGTGGTAAAAGCTCTCAATCTAAAAGAGGGCGACCAAATCGAAATTAGGATCGCCGGCATGCGAAAGTTTGAAGTGCGTCGCGATCCCGGCCGGCAGCGGGCCCTCAGCCGTTTACGCCGTTTGCGTCGCCCCTTGCCGGCCGGGTTTGTATTCGAACGGGCAGAAGCCAATGCCCGCTAAAGATTTCCTCGATACAAACGTGTTGATCTACGCGGTGGCGAAGAACGACCCCCGCGCGTCCAAGGCCGAGGCGCTGCTCGCAAGCGGTGGGGTTATCAGTGTGCAATCATTGAACGAGTTTGTCTCGGTGGCGCGTCGCAAGCTGGGCATGTCCTGGAAAGAAGTAAAAGAGTTTTTGGATCTCATTTGCATTCTGTGCCCCGAGCCGGTTCCAATCTCGCTCGATACCCACCGACTCGCTCTGGCCATTGCAGAGAAGTACGGATATGGCATCTACGATGCGCTAGTCGCTTCGTCCGCTCTGGAGGCTGGGTGCAAAACGCTCTATTCCGAAGATTTGCAGGACGGGCAGATCATCAATCGGCAGCTGATGATTCGAAATCCGTTTCGATGACGGTTGACTAGGCTTACGCCCGATAGCTGGAATCCGATGGTGCAGCGATCTGCTGTGTTTCTGAGCGTCGAGGCGCAGACGCTGGTTGAGTCCCGGTCGATACAAGGAGAAGAACGGATATGCAAGCAATCACACCATTCCTGTGGTTCGATGGCCATGCCGAGCAGGCCATGAACTTCTACCTCTCCATTTTTAAGAACGCCAAGGTCTTGAACGTCCACCGGACGAACGGGCAAGTGATGTCAGTGATGTTCGAACTCCAGGGTCAGAAATTCATGGGCCTGAATGCAGGCCCGCAGTACAAATTCACCGAGGCCATCTCCTTTTTTGTCAGCTGCGAGAGCCAGGAGGAAGTCGATGAATTGTGGGAGAAACTCTCCGCCGGCGGTGAGAAAGGAAGGTGTGGCTGGCTCAAGGACAAGTACGGCGTGTCATGGCAAATCATTCCCACGGCTCTCGGCAAGCTGATGAGTGATCCCGATCCGGTCAAGTCGCGGGCAGTTTTGCAGGCCATGCTCAAGATGAATAAGATCGTCATAGAAGACTTGCAACGCGCACATGAAGGGAAGGCGGCTGCATAAGCCAGCTGGCTCTCTGGACTTTGCAAGCTAGGATTCGTGTCAGGGCACGGCCTCTGGCCGTGCCGCAAAGATTAGACACGAATACGGCACGGCTTGAAGGTTTGTCCGGATACGAACCGGTGTGGGAGCGATGTGCGCTTATTGTCCGGGATCTGCCAGCCACGCTGTCGGTTGGGGTCCAGCTGGGGTGACGCGGAATCACAAGGGTCGAGTGCAAGAACTGTGAAGGAGTAGGTAATGCCTCTAGTTTCAGAGAATCGACTAAAAGGGAATTATGGAACTGCTCTAGTCATGAGCAGGCTCAGCGGTGAATGCCTAGTAAGGCCCGTTGCAGCCGACACAGACGTCGGCGTCGACCTCTATTGCGAAACCGTTGCCGAGGACACGCGCCGACCGTTCCTTCACTTTTGGCTTCAGGTTAAGGCTGGCGACCAGTGCAAAGTGGACGCGAGTGCACAAAGAGCATCGTGCAGTTTCTACTTGGAGCAGCTTGATTATTGGAAGGAGCAGCCAGTGCCAGTCTTCGCTGCATTGGTACCTTCAGAGTGGCCGGTGCCCCAAGAGCCTGATATCTACGTAATCGATGTCACCAGTCAGATTCTCGAAAGGACTTTTTCGGCTGAACAACGATATGTGACGCTCTGGTCTGATTATGGATGGCCGGCAGGTGAGCGAAGTTCCGTGCAGGAGTTCCTAGCGCACGCGGTTCCCGACACGACAGCTCGACTCCAGGTTTCCAAGGGCGTCATTGCAGACGTCCCAACTCAAACACCACAGTACGTTCAAAGAAGGCCCACTGTTCCAGCGTTGAAGTTCAAGAAGCAAATCCTGTATCAACTGCGTAGGACTGCAGCTTGTGCGATTCTTTTTTCGTACGACGAGGGTTGGGCTGCAGCCGAAGATACCGAGTTCCGCCGTCTTCTCGCGAAAATCGTTGAGCAGTTCGTTGACGATCTCCACTGGGAGAACTTCTTTTCTCGAGCTATTTCCAGCCATGCCGACGAGAACTATCCAAGCGCCACTGTCAACTACGGGAGGGCGCGGCAGTGCATCCAAGACGATCCGAATGTGCGGGACAAGCCGTCATGGCAGGAACAGGTTCGCATCATAGAGCAACTTGAACAGCGAGCCAAGTCCGGGCGGCCACTACCTGCACCGGGTTGTACACCCGAATATGAAGGGAGCTAAGGCCAGATCAGCACCAGCGAACGACCAGTGGCAAACGACCAGCGACAAAACATGATCCGTCTCATCCTCCCGCCCCACCTGCGAACGCTGGCCCACGTCGGCGGCGACGTGGAACTCGAAGTCGCCCCTCCCCCATCACGCAGCGCTCGGTACTCGACGCCCTCGATGCCCGCTATCCCATGCTTCGCGGCACCATCCGCGACCACATCACGCTACAGCGCCGGCCGTTTCTGCGCTTCTTCGCCTGCGAGGAGGACCTCTCCCACGAATCGCCCGATGCTCCCCTGCCCGACGCCGTCGCATCCGGCAAGGAACCGTTTATCGTCATAGGCGCCATTGCCGGGGGTTAGCCGTGCCCGGGCCGGCCAATGCCGGAAACGCAGAACGTACGTGCCACTCTGCGTGGTAACATTTGCTCGTGCCCATCAGCGACACCAGCCCCTCAGCGCAAGCGGTTCAGCTCCAAGTGCAGCGGGCAATGTCCGGCGAGCAGCGCCTTCTGCTGGCGTTCGAAATGAGCCTGTTTGCCCGGGAATTAGCTCGAGAGCGAATTCGCCGGGAGCATCCTGAATGGCCGGAAGCCCACATTGCCCGGGAGTTGCTCAGAGTGGCATTCCTGCCCGGGCCATTGCCAGCGCCTCTGCGATGAGCGTCGCCGAAGTTTTCCGGAGAATCACCGCAGCACTCGATCAAGCGGGCATCGGCTACATGCTTTCGGGATCGTTTGCCAGCGCCTACCACGGCTCTCCGCGCTCGACCCAGGACATCGATCTTGTCATCGAAGCCACTCCGGCACAGCTGACAGCATTCGTGAACAGCCTGCCGCGCGACGAATACTACGCAGATTTAGACGCAGCGCTGGAAGCCCACCGGCGGCATTCGTTGTTCAATGTGGTTGACCTGGCCACGGGGTGGAAGATCGACTTCATAATCCGCAAGTCGCGTGCTTTCAGCCAAGAGGAGTTCCGCCGTCGTCAACGGGTCGAACTGCAGGGGCTTCCGATTTTTGTGGCCAGCGCTGAAGACATAATTATCGCCAAGCTCGAGTGGTCAAAATTGGCAGAATCGCGAAGACAGATTGAGGATGTAGCAGCAATTTTGAGGCTGCGATGGGAGTCGCTGGACCGCCCCTATCTGGAAAAATGGATCGGCGAGTTGGGGCTGGCGAAGGAATGGAACGATGCTCTGAAGGCTGCTGGAAAGTAGATCGATCGAGGCCCGCTACCCCATGCTGCGCGGCACCATCCGCGACCACGTCACGCAACAGCGCCGGCCGTTTCTGCGCTTCTTCGCCTGTGAAGAGGACCTCTCCCACGAATCGCCGGATGCTCCCCTGCCCGACGCCGTCGCGTCCGGCAAGGAACCCGTTTATCGTCATTGGCGCCATCGCGGGCGGATAGAGCCGCGCATGAAACAAATAATGCTAGCCAAGGCGGGTCTGACTACGTCTATTCTTCCAATTCTGCAAAGGAGAGTGATTTGCCATGAAGCCTATCGTTGCATTTCTGGTTCTGTCACTGCCGTTGTTCGCCCAGACGCAAAGTCAACCAGTAACCCTCAGGAGCATCCTGCTGGAACAACTGCGGACGACTCACAATGCGAAAGACTGGTTCGTGGACGCGAACACTGCCGTCGCAGGACTCACGGCAGAGCAGGCCAGCTGGACCGATGGGAAGGGAAACCACTCCATCGGCCAGCTTGCTAATCACCTGGTCTTTTGGAACCAACATGAGCTGGCCAAGTTCAAGGGTGAGACGCCCGCTAAGTTCAGTGGCAACAACGACGAAACCTTCAACAGCTTTGACACTAAGAAATGGGCTGCCACGGTGCAGCAACTCGATGAAGTCATGAAGGGGTGGGAGAAAGCCGTGGAAGCTGCCGATGACAAGAAACTGGAGTCAGGGGCTTCTACCATCGCGCACATTGGCACCCACAACGCCTACCATATCGGGCAGATCATTGTGATCCGCAAGCTGCAGGGTTCCTGGGATCCGGAAAAAGGGGTTAAGTAATTTTGCAACGGCAGATTTTTCACTGGGATTGACCTTGGGGCCCGGAGGTACCCTGGCGGCCTGCAGTGTGACATACTTTCCAGTGAGGGCCCTTAGCTCAGCGGTTAGAGCAGTGGACTCATAATCCATTGGTCCCAGGTTCAAATCCTGGAGGGCCCACCACAGACTGTTCCGGTCGAGGTCCCTCGGCTCACTGTGTTCGCTCGGGATTTCGGCCTCGGGCTCCTGCTCCCCTCACGCCCGCCAAACACCTCCAGTGACAGACAGCGGGAGGTGGTGCAGCCTGCATCCAAAGGGAAGGCGGGGGGGCTCTCCCTCGACTTTCGCCGACTTGACGCCCGGCGTCGAGTGGCAATAGCCTACGGTCAAGAATGTCTATCGCTAATTTGCGCTCACCTGCTGCTCAGAGTTGGACTACCTGTATGCGGATTCGAAGCCTTGCCGTCTTGTTTGGTGTGCTGTTGGTACCCGTCCTGGCGTTTGCGAAGGACAGCGCCAAGTCGCTGCCTCCCCACTACCGCGAATGGCTGACCAGGGACGCCGCCTACATCATCTCGAATGACGAGAGAGAAAGCTTCCTGCACCTGGCCAGTGACGCCGACCGCGACAACTTTATTGAACGCTTCTGGGAGATTCGCAATCCCACGCCGGGCGCCCCGGTTAATCCATACAAACAGGAAC
Source organism: Terriglobia bacterium (assembly GCA_020073105.1). Classification (GTDB taxonomy): domain Bacteria; phylum Acidobacteriota; class Terriglobia; order Terriglobales; family Acidobacteriaceae; genus JAIQFW01. Next base: position 24,580 of record JAIQFW010000126.1, on the reverse strand, counting down.
ACTACGCACGGCTGCAATACGCCAGCGACCATTTCTCCACGAACCGGACCGCGGATGGTTGGCGCACGGACATGGGCCGCGTTTACATCACTCTCGGCAAACCTGAGCAGAAAGCGCGCTATGTGAGCCAAAGCGGCGTCCGCGGCATGGAGATTTGGTTTTATCAGAATGCGCATCCTGCTCTGCCGCCTTTTTTTTCAGTCATCTTTTATGAGAAAGATTTCGGGGATTTCCGGCTCTATAGCCCCATGATGGATGGACCAACCAAGCTGGTAACCGGCATCCAGGCGGAGCAGGGCCGGCAGCAGGCCGTGCTGCAAATAGACCACCTCCTGGGCCGCGAAGTCGCGCTGACCACCCTCAGTCTGATTCCGGGTGAGCCGGTGAACTTGAACGACGCCGAATCCACCATGCGGTCCGACATGATGTTGGACACCATCAAGAACCTGGCGAATAACCCTTTCACCATTGATGAGCTCCGGCTGAAGAGAGCTTTGAGTGAAAGCGTGACCCATCGTGTCGTCCTGCCCAACGAGCTGCTTACCATCGTGAGTGCTCCGTTGCGCGACGCCGAGGGCAACGTGCGCTTGCACTACGCTCTCCGCCTCACGCAACCAGAGGACTTTGCCGTCGCCCAGGCGGACCAGCGGTTCTACTACTCCCTCGAAGCGTTGGTGCGGGTGCTGGGGCCGGACGGAAAGGAGATTTTCCACCGCGAGCATAAGGCCGCCCAGTACCTCAGCAAGGCGGATCTGGAACTGGAAAAAGGCAAGGCGGTCGCTTACGAAGGGTGGCTGCCCCTGTCGCCGGGTAAATACAAGCTCGACTTCGTGTTCACCAACGTGTTGAGCAAGACCGCTTTTACGGGAGAGCGCGAAGTTACCGTCGCGCAGGTCGGGCCCCAGGACTTTTTTGTGACGGACCCGGTGGCATTTTCACAGGCCGTGGCCGCCGACCCGTCGCAGGCCGACTCCCTGCCTTTTACCGCAGGCGGAGTCCGCTTCAGGCCGTACTTGGGCAGGGAACTCGCTCTGGTGCCCGGACAGGATCTCAAGTTTTTCTATCAAGTATGGCGAGCTCCGCGTGGACAATCAGCGCCGGGGGAAAAGTTCTTGACGGATTACGCCTATGGCCGGCCGAACTTCACCGGCAGCGCCCAGATTCTTCATGACGACCTGCCCAAGGACCAATTCGACGCTCATGGGTCGGTGATCAACGGGAAGAAGATCGCCACCACGGATATGGCCCCGGGTAGTTATCGCATGTCGATTTCTATCAACGATCCGCAAACCCAGCAAAAGCGGTTCAGCGCCATGCGTTTCAACATCGTCTCTGACAATCCTTCTCCCTCAGAGAGCTGGTGGATCGACGACGACGGATTGGGGCAATACCTTTCTTCGGGACAGGCCGACTATGATCGCGGGCTGACCTACCTTGCTGGAAAGGATTCGCAGAGTGCGGCCACTTGTTTCCGCGAAGCACTACGCAGGAACGCACGCAATGAGCTGGCCCGATCCCGCCTGATCGAGCAGTACTTTAGCCAGCGGGAGTTCGCCAAGGTCGTCGAGCTTTTCTCGCAAACCACGGTGACCGCACAAACCGACGAGGGAACCATTCTTGATGTCGCCGACAGTCTCGACAAGACCGGCAATCCCAAGAACGCCGTGACTCTCCTTGAGTCAGCTCTGAGTGTCAAACCCCCCAGCGGGCCGCTCTACCTGGCGCTAGCGTCCTATTATCAACATCTTGGGGATGGCGCCAAGGCACAAACTCTTGAGCAGAAGGGCCGCGCCTTAATGACGGAGACCGCCGGTCATAGCGACCAGTAAATCCCTTCCGAGGGCGCGACCGGCGCCCTCCCTTTTCTCCAAATCCGCAGGCTTGTATGAAAAGTCATAGAAGCCCGAGCGGTGACGTACCAATATCCGGATAAAACACCTCTTTACATTGCTGCTGTCTGTAACGAATTGCTATGTATTTGTATAGAAACATTAGGGATACACAACTATTGTAGTAACTGACTGTCTTTGGTACACATTGTGCTTTAACTCCCACGGGCTCGGGTCTGTTCGGCCCATTCCCAAGGCAGTTGTTCCCATCTACTTCGCAACCCAGGAAACACTATGGAGGAGTTCAAATCTATGACAAAAAAGCTGATTACGGGGTTTGCATTGCTCGTAATGCTGCTCTCGTTGACGGCCATGGGTTTCGCACAAGCATCGGCGGAATCCTCGGTTCGCGGCAACCTGGCAGGCACCGTGACCGATCCTTCCAATGCGGTCATTCAAGGTGCGCAGGTAACCATCTCGGGTCCGATTGGCGATAAGACCGCCACCACGGACGCTGAGGGCCGGTTCCTGTTCCAGGTCCTGATTCCCGGCAACTATTCCGTGAAGATCACCAAGGACGGGTTCAAGACCTCGGAGATTAAGTCTGCCCAGGTCGTAACGGGCAGAACTTCAACCATCACCGCGAAGCTGGAGTTAGGCACCAGTTCGACCGTGGTCGAGGTAACGGCGGCCGCAGTTGGGGTGGACACCACTTCCACCGCGACTTCGTCCAACCTGACCGACAACTTCTACCAGGCGGTCCCGGTCGGACGCGGCGTGACTGGCCTGTTCTATGCAGCCCCGGGCGTGACTTCCGGCGGCGGCACGGGAACGGCTAACCCGTCCATTTCGGGCGGCACCGGTCTGGAGAACAATTACATCGCAGACGGCGTGAGCATCACCGACGGCGCCTTCGGCGGTATCGGTGTTTATTCGCGTCTGTACGGCTCACTCTCCACCGGCATCAACCTGTCGTTCGTGAAGGAAGTGCAGGTAAAGACCGGCGGCTTTGAAGCCCAGTACGGCAAGTCCACCGGCGGCATCGTGCAGATCGTCACCAAGACCGGCTCGAATGCATTCCATGGCTCAGTGGGTGGCTTCTTCGCCCCTCAGGGCATGGAAGCAACCCGTACGTTCACGGACGATTTCGGACTCGGTGGCCTGCAGCAGCGCTTTAACCTGCAGGGCAAGATTCTTCATCAGAGCAATTACGACGTGGATATCCAAGCTGGCGGCTACGTCCCTGGCATGAAAGACCACCTGTTCTTCTTCGGAGCATTCAACCCGCAGTGGAACACCGACCACGCTCAATTTGCCCAATTCCGTGCTGCTGGCGATTTGATTGCCGGCGCTCCTTCGCAACCGAACTTGGGCAAGGTTGACGTGGGTGTGCGGGTGTACTCGTACTCCGGCAAGCTTACCTACCGGTTGAACGACAATCACCAGTTCGAGGCGTCGATCTTCGGCGACCCGACCTATGGCGATAACAACCCCAATCTCACTTACCAAACCGCCTCTCCGACTACGTTCGACAAACTACAATTCGGCACCCGGAACTTTGTGGTGCGCTACAACGGCACATTCAGTCCGACCTGGCTGTTCAATGCTTCCTGGTCATGGGGCCACAACAACCTGAGCGACACGCCGGCTGACCTTGGTCCGTCGAATTTCTCGATTCTGGACCAAGTGCAGCGGAACACCTGCGGAGCGCCCCTGTTCAGCTCGCTGTGCCCTAACAATCAGTCGTTCGTCGCCCGTGGTACGTTCCAACGCCAAGGTATCGGCTACCACGAGAACACCAGCGGGGACAACTATGGGTTGAGCTTCGATACTCAGAAGGTATTCAACTTCCTCGGACAGCACACCTTCGGTGTCGGATACCGTTACGACATCAACCACTACGATGGCAGCAAGGCCTACACTGGCTCAGCGATTCCGTTTACCGCAGCTGAGATCACTACCCTGGAAGCCACACCAGGGCCTTTCGGCGGGACTGTGCTGCCGCCGATGGATCCGTCCTTTGTGCCACAGTTGGTAGCCAATGGCACTACCGCCTCGTTCTACTTGCGCTCCGCGGGGTTTATGTGCGGCGTCACCGAACTGACCCTTCCCGGACAGTCGAACTGCGCCGATGGTAACACTGGCGTCGTCCTGCTCCAGGTTCGTGGAGAATTTGGAGATTTGGGCTTTAAGACACGGTCCGGCTACAACACGCTCTTCGCGCAGGATGCGTGGAGCCCCAGCAAGTACGTCACCATCAACGCCGGCCTCCGCTGGGAACAGCAGAAGCTGGATGGAAACATCGCTCACTACACTCTGGTCGACAACTGGTCGCCGCGTTTCGGCGTCAGCGTGGATCCCTGGGGCAATCGCAAGACCAAGGTCTACGCCAACTTCGGCCGCTACACCGAAGCTCTGCCGCTGGACATGGGCATCCGTTCGCTCAGTTCAGAACTTGACTTCGGTAGTGCCGGAGTTTACTGGGTGCCTCCGAACGACGGAGCGGGCCATGTGCTCGAAAACGCGGATGGCACGTTCGATTTCGCCAATTCGCCGGGCGGCTTCAATCCCACCAACAACCTGATCCAGGCCTTCAGCGGTATTTCCGCCCAAGCCGGGACGGCTTTTGGACCGGGAACCAAGAGCGAGTACCTCGATGAATACGTGGTCGGCTTTGAGCACGAATTCGGCAACTCGGGCGTGATCTTCACGGCGCGCTACACCGATCGCCGTCTGCGTCGCATCATTGAAGACAACGCTGCCTTGTCGCCGGAAGCCTACCAGAACGGCCTCAACCAGATCTACTTCATCAGCAACGTCAGCAAGAACCAGGACCTGTTCCATAACCCGACCCAGATCGATTACGTTCTGGATCCGCTTGGGGTAAACCATCCCACCGCTTGCGACCCGAGTGGAACAAACCAGAGCATCATCGATGCCCAAGCGACCGATAGCAATGGCAACGTCGTGACCCTGGCCAACGGCAACAACGCGTTCTGCATCCCCAACGCGTTCGACGCCAATAACAACCAACTCACAGCCACGGCTGGCTCCGACGGTATTCCGGACGGGTTCGTTGACCCCATCCGCAAGTACCAGTCGATGGAGTTCGAAGTCAACAAGTCGATGTCCCGAGGCTGGTTGATGCGCGCGAACTACCGGATTGCCAAGCTGCAAGGCAATTACGAAGGTTCGTTCCGCAACGACAACGGCCAGAGCGATCCGAACATCAGCTCGTTGTTCGACTTCACTCGTGGAGATTTCAACCTCCTCGGCCAGCAATTCGTGGCTGGCGTGTTGAACACCGACGTTCGTCACCTGGCGAACGGCTATGTGAGCTACACGTTCTCCAACCATGCCAAGGGTCTGACCATGGGCACCTCGGTGCACTTCCAGACCGGTATCCCGATCAACAACCTGTACGCGCACCCGGCGTATCAGAACGGCGGAGAAATCCCGTTCTGCGCCGACAACACCGCCAACTGCGTTTCGGCCCGTGGCTCGCTGGGTCGCACCAAGAACTGGGGCAGCGTCGACTACCACGTGGACTATCCCATCCGGATCACGGAAGGGACCAGACTGCGCCTGGGAGCTGACCTGTTCAATCTTGCTAACAGCAAAACGCAACTTCGTGTCGACCAGCTCGCGCAGCGGTCGTTCGGCGTTCCTAACGCCGACTTCGGCAAGCCGACTGGAATTGGGCCGTCTGCTGTGGCCGGAAACACCAATCCTGGCTACCAGCGTCCGTTCTACGCGCGGTTTAGCGTTAAATTCGAATTCTAGAGTTTCTAGAGTTCTTCACCAGGGAGGGCACTTCGCCCTCCCTGTTTTTTCTGTTCTGGGCAAGGCGCACGGGTGGCAGGAGAAGGCTGGGCACTTCACCATGTCCCCTTTGACCTTGTCATTCCGAGGAGCCAGAGCGTCGAGGAATCCCTAATCCCAGCAAAGCCCGTGGTGCAAGTAGGGATGCTTCGACGGCGGTTGAGCTTCGCTGCGCGAACCTCAATCCTTGCTCAGCATGACAAGGCTTTACAACACTTTCGCGGTTTTCGGTTACCATAGCCGTAATTGCCCGTCCCTTCTGCTGATGGGAGGTCCCCATGGCCCGGATTTTCCGCTGGATGATGCTCACCTTGTTGGTCGTAACTTCAGCCACCGCATGGGCCGGCTACATTCGGGGGCAGGTTCGTTATCAGAATGGCGAGTACGCTGCCCGGGTGGTGGTACGCCTGCGCAGCGACGTGGTGGCCTACCAAGACGAAACTCAAACTGACCCTGAGGGGAAATTCAACTTCAATGGCCTGCCGCTAACTACCTACCATTTGACCATCGAAGGGCAGGGGTTCCGCCCTTACAGCAGTCATATCGACATCAGTGGATCCAAGATCGCCTACGAGCTAATTACGCTGCAATTGAACAAAGAGCCCGAGGCAAAGGCGGTCCCTCCCGAAGGTCCGGCCGCTGTACTGAACGCCCGATTGGCGAAGATCCCACCGCACGCGCTCAAGGAGTTCAGTGTCGGGGAGAGGCTCTTGCATCAGAAGAAGCCTGATTTGGAGGCCAGCGCGAGGCACCTCCGCAAGGCAATCAGCGCTTATGAAGATTTTCCGGAAGCCTACCTAGTTCTGGGCCTGGTTTACCTGGATCAGAACAAGTTCGCTGATTCCCAATCGGCGTTGCAACGGTCGATCGAGCTTGATCCCAAGTCTTCGGCAGGGTACATCGCTTTGGGTACGTTGTTCAACCAGAGTCAGGCGTACCCCGAGGCGGAGAGGACGTTGACGCATGCGTTGGAACTGAAACCTGACGATGCCGAGGGTCAATGTGAACTCGCGCGGACCTATTTGGCGATGGGGCGATGGCAGGAGGCCGAGCCGCATGCCCAGAAGGCCGTTGCCTTCATGCCCCAGCTGGCACCCGCGCACGTTGTCTTGGGCAACGTCGCGTTGCGCAAACACGATAGCGCCGCTGCGCTTAAGGAATTCAGGGAATATCTGCGGCTCGACCCCCGGGGGGCGATGGCCAAGCCTACGCGAGAAGCGATCGCCCAAATCGAAGCGGAATCGGGACAAACTGAGAATCAGAAGAAGTAAGCGGGCGGGGTGCAGTAGCGTTCCCAGGTTCGTTGAATAACGCTGCCATCCCGGCCCAAACAAATCGCCGTGGGCAATCCGCTGTTTCCAAAGAATCGGACAGGACCCGCGTTATCTGAGAACTGACAACTGAAATCTGAGAACTGGTTTGTTCAATCGCGAAATTCAGAAGACCAGTTCTCGGTTCTCAGTTATCAGTTCTCGGAAGCACTTACGTTGTCCCGGCGGGTTTTGGTCGAACCGTTTGGGCCGCTGGTCCTGGACCGAAAGTCACACACGCTCTCCTCTGTGAGATAATTTTGTTCACCGCAAATCTTTCCGAGGGATCCATGCCTGAACGCACGGTCTTCTGTGTCAAATTGCATAAGGAGCTGCCTGGTCTCGATGAGCCGCCGTTCGATAACGAACTGGGAAGAAAGGTGTACGAAAATGTCTCGCAACCGGCCTGGAACATGTGGATGGACTTCTGCAAAATGCTGCTCAACGAGTACCGGCTGAATCCGGCGCGCCGTGAGGACCAGGAGGCCATCCTCAAGCAGATGGAACAGTTTTTCTTCGGCGAAGGGGCTGCCCCACCGGCCCAGTACGTCCCGCCGGCGCAAAAGTAGTAGGGACACCGCGCGTTCCGGTTACCTTCGAGTTACCCGTTTAACAGACTGTCATCTGGCGTTCATCACCCCGTAACATTGATGCACTAGGAATGGTGCATGGATCCGCCCGTCTATGACACGCTGATCCTCTCTGACGTCCATTTGGGCGCCGAGACCAGCCGTGCGCAGGACGCCACCCGTGTGCTCAAGCAGAACCGGTTTCGGCGTCTGATCCTGCTGGGCGACATCTTTGCCGACCTCAACTTCCGCCGCCTCACCAAGGAACACTGGAAGTTCCTTGGCTACATCCGCAAGCTCTCCAATCCCAAGCGCAAAGTGGAAGTAATCTGGGTGGAGGGGAACCACGATCAAGGTCTGACCGATGTCATGTCGCACCTGGTCGGCGTACGGGTGTACGGGGAATACGGGTGGGAATATGGCGGGCTACGCCATCTGGCCATTCATGGCCACCAGTTTGACCGCTTTGGCGTGAATAGCGTGCGCCTCAACTACCTGGGCACGTTGTTGTACCTGCAGTTGCAGAAACTGGATTTCAAAGGCAAACCGGTGGCGCGCCTGATTGACCGTTTGAATACGCGCTGGCTGCGCATGTCACCGAAAGTGGCGTCGGGCGCGCTGTTTCATGCACGCCAGCATGGGGCGCAGCGCATTTTCTGCGGACATACGCACGCGGCCATGCAGCAGATCGAGGACGGGATCCACTACTACAACGCAGGCGGCTGGACCGATTCCAGGCCCACCTATATCACTATCGGGGCCGAAGGAGTGGAAATTCATGAATACCACGGCGAGCGATTTGACGATGGTGGATCCGGCGACGAGCCAGGCGACATTGATTCCGCGTTCGACGAATCGTCCGCCGAATCCGAGTTCCACGAAAATGAGTACGAGAACATTGGGAGCTGAGGGTGGTAGCTCCCATCGCAAGCTGACCATCGTTTTTCACCACGCCGGTGGAGGGCACCGCAGTACAGCCGATGCCCTGAAGGACGCGCTCACCTCGCAGGAGTGCCCGTGGGAGGTCCGCCTGCTCAATGTGCAGGAGTTGCTTGCCCCGCTCGACGTGGCTCGTCGCGCCACTGGTCTGCATATCGAAGATGCCTATAACCTCATTCTGCGCAAGGGCTGGACCCGGTTCACCCCGCAGTTGCTGGTGCTTCTCCAAACTACGATACGTGCCTACCATTCGCGGGTGGTGAAGCTGTTGCGGGCTTGTTGGGCGCAACATCCCACGGACTTAGTGCTGTCGGTGATCCCGCACTTCAACCGTGCGCTCGCCGAGAGTCTTCGAGGAAATGGTCCAAGAACACCGTTCGTCACTCTTCTGACGGACTTGGCGGACTATCCGCCACGATTCTGGATCGAGCCGGAGTCCGAGTTTGTTATCGCGGGCAGCGAACAGGCCAAGCGGCAAGCCTTGGCCATGGGGCACGCGGCTGATTGCGTCTTCCAATCGTCAGGTATGGTCTTGAAGCCACAGTTCTACCAGAAGCACGCTGTAGATCGCGCTTCTGAGAGAAAGCGCCTTGGCCTGGAACCCGACTGTCTAACCGGGATCGTTCTATTCGGGGGGCACGGCTCTCGAGTGATGATCGATATCGTCAAGCGACTCAACCAAAGCGGCGTTGCGGTGCAGTTGATCTTGATTTGCGGCCACAATGCAAAGCTCGCCGCCAAGCTCAAGAGCCTGAAGACACGAAAGCCGATGCTGGTGGAAGGTTTCACCTCGAATGTAGTGCACTACATGTCGTTGGCCGACTTCTTTATAGGGAAGCCGGGCCCGGGCTCGATCAGCGAAGCTCTGCAATGCCATTTGCCGGTGATCGTCGAGTGCAATGCGAGGACGTTGCCGCAGGAACGATACAACGCACAGTGGGTAACTGAGATGGGCTACGGCCTTGTCGTAAAAAGCTTCCGGGAAATTGCGCCGAGTGTCGAGCGATTACTCGCCCCTTCCACCTTCGAAGATCTTCGCCGGAACGCAGGCACGTATTGCAACCGAGCACTGTTCGAAGTGCCCGTCATCCTTGAACAATGCTTGAACCGCGCGGCCCAGTTAGCTCCCTGATGGTTGCCGCGCGGGGTGCTCAAGCGTGAGATTGCCTCTAGAAGTGAAACACAATCCCCGTGGAAATTCGGGCGTTGCTTTGCGTGCCGCCAAAGAAGCGGGTCTGCAAGGCGTCGGCTTGTATGCGCCAGGCGATGAGCGGAACCAGATGGTAGTCGAGGCCGCCTCCCAGGGCGTAGGCAAACGACGTGTCCGACTCCGAGACGCCGCTAGCGCTTCCGCTGATGTGCGATGCTCCGAACAATGCGTGGGCAAAGGGCCGGAACTTGCCCACAGAGAACGAAACGCGGGGACCGAAAAGAAAACTGTGCGTGCTTGAGCTCAAATTGGAGGGAGGGCACAACGGCGCAGTACAGACTAGAGCGAAGTCCTGTGACCCGTAATGGCCGCTGACGTCGGCTACGATCCCGAGCAAGGGCGCGACCTTGCCCTCCAGCGAGCCCTCCCAGCCGTTCAAATTGGCGCGCCCTCCGGTGTTTTGGTCGGCGCTCAGGTAGGAATAGCCGAAGAAAACGTTGCCCCCGGGCACCTGTGCAAATCCCAGGGTAGCGAAGAGAAGAACAAGGGCAATAGCCGCGATTCTAAACACGAAGATCTCCTTTCGAGATGGAAGTGTTGGTTTTTCGTGGCGCTCTTCTTGGATGCACCCCAAGCAGTGTGGGATGTCGTGTGTTTATCCCCGTGGAAATTTCACTGGATTTTCATACTCCTGCAACCCGTTGGCGGGGGTCCCATCGTTATCATCAAACCCAATCAAGAACAGGAAGTTGCTCCCTCTGGACAAGGAGTCGAAGTTGAAACTGGACGTACAAATTCGAGTGATCGACCGGGTGACCATTCTCCATTGCAGGGGCCGCCTCACTTATCGGGAAGAAGCCAGGGCGTTCTCGGAGACGATAGCGACGGTCATTTCGGACTGTCCCCAGGTTGTAATCGAGATGAGTGGCTTGGAGGCCATCGACAGCGCCGGCCTGGGGGAGCTGGCGGTCATACACATGTGGGCGCGGGCCAGCGGATGTGCACTGAAGCTGGCGGGCGCCAGCGCCCGACTACAGCAGTTGTTTGAGCTTACCAACTTGCGGTCGATTTTCGAGACTTATTCGACGTTGGATGACGCTCTCGGCTCTTACCGAGAGAGTTTGCAGACGGAAGTAGCAGGCAGCGCTGCCTAGCGCCCAGGCTGATAACGGTACCGGCCTCTGCGCTCCCGCGCTATGGTCTCAGCCACCTTCAGGAATGCTTGCGCGGCGTGGGATAGGCTGGCGGACTTGCGGTAAAAAGCGCTTGATGGCCTGCAGGGTGGGCAGCTCGATGTCCATGTGGAGCGGGGTTTTGTGCCGCTGGAAGGCTCCGATCACCTTGTCCCGGTAGGGCGACGGGACGTTGTGGGCGACGAACATCTCGGCGCCGAGTTGCCGGATGCTGACCTGATGCGCGGCAGCTAGGGGATGGCTGGGGGGAACCACGAGAATCAATTCATCTAGGTACACCACTATCGAGCGCAGCTGGGCCTCCTGCGGATCGTAGGTCAGAACTCCCAATTCAGAGTTATGCCGCAGGACGTCGTCAGGAATGTGACTCCCGAAAGAGCGGTTTACGGCAATTCGGATCATGGGGTGTAACCGGCGGAACTCAGCCAGTACCGGCAACAGATAGAGAGCCGTAAATTCGTTCGCGGCAATGGCCAGCTTTCCCTTGTGAAGTTGCCGCAGTTCGACCAGGGCCCCGTGCGCATCATCACGCAGGTTTAGCAGGCGTTCCGCATACTCCTGCAGCAGGCGGCCGGCGTCGGTCAGAAGCCCATCGCGGGACGAACGGTCAAATAGCGGCTCGCCCAGTTCTTCCTCCAGTTTACGGATCGACTGGCTGACCGCCGACTGGGTGCGGTAGAGCTTTTCCGCGGCCCGCGAGAAGCGTTTCTCCCGGGCGACCGTCAGGAATACCTCGAGCTGGGCCAGGTCCATGGTCGCGATCCTTCATTAACAAAACTGCGGCAACGATTAACCCCACTTATGGTCTTAAGAATAAGTAATGATAACTGCGAAATTATAAGCTTTGCTGAATAGTGATGTCTACGTAGCATACAAGCTCGGGTCTCGGTGAGGAGGGGTTCCGGCATGCAGCGAACCAGGATCACGGTTTTCGACACCACTTTGCGTGATGGGGAGCAATCCCCGGGATGCAGCATGAATGTGCAGGAAAAACTGCGCCTGGCGCACCAGCTCGACCGCCTGGGAGTCGACGTGATCGAGGCCGGCTTCCCCATCGCTTCCGAGGGCGATTTTGCCGCAGTACAGGCCATTGCTGCCACGGTGTCTCGCCCCACCATCGCCGGATTGGCGCGGGCCTGCCCGCTAGACATTGAACGGGCCTGGCAAGCGCTGAAACATGCCGCCCGGCCGCGCATTCATGTGTTTCTGGCGACCTCCGACATCCACCTCAAACACAAGCTGCGAATTCCGCGTCAGCAATGCCTGGAGCAGGCAGCAGAAGGGGTCAGTTTGGCAAAAAGCTTCTGCGAGGACGTGGAATTCTCTCCCGAGGACGCTACCCGTACGGATCCCGATTTTCTATGCCAGGTGTTGGAGGCTGTGGTCGCGGCCGGGGCCACCACCTTGAACATCCCGGACACGGTTGGCTATACGACTCCGTGGGAATTCGGCGAGCTGATCCGCACGATTCGCAAGAAAGTAAAAGGCATCGAGAAGGCGACGATCTCAGCCCACTGCCACGATGACCTCGGACTTGCGGCCGCCAACTCGCTTGCGGCCATCGCCGCCGGAGCGAGACAAGTGGAGTGCACCATAAATGGGATCGGCGAGCGCGCGGGCAACGCGTCTCTAGAAGAAATTGTCATGGCGATGCGGGTGCGTCAGGATCACCTTGCCTACGACACCAACGTTCTGAGCGAGCAGCTTTATCCTACGAGCCAACTGCTGAGCGAAATCACGGGAGTGGCCGTACAGCCCAACAAGGCCATCATTGGACGCAACGCATTCGCACACGAGGCGGGCATTCATCAGGATGGCATGCTCAAGAATCCCCTGACCTACGAAATCATGACTCCGCAGTCAGTTGGCGTGCCCGATTCTAAGCTGGTGCTGGGCAAGCACTCGGGACGGCACGCCCTGGGAATTCGCTGCGAACAACTGGGCTTCCACTTTGAGCGCCAGGACCTCGACCGGGTTTACCGCCGGTTCGTCTTGCTGGCGGACAAGATCAAGCGGGTCGAGGACCATCACCTTCTTGAGCTGCTCAGCGAAACTCAGGCCCCACCCTCAAAACCCCAGCCCGCCTATACGGACACCGCGCCGCTGGCCAGGGCCGCTACGGTGAACACTGCATTGCGCGATGGAAGCCAGCATCCCGGCACGCCCTTTCCGGGGGCGATTTCGAGAAACTTGAAATCGCCGGTGCTGCCACTGAATTCGATGGCGGAACATCACAGCGATCCAGAAGACTATCTTTGGGGTGTGTAGGCGCGTAGTGTTCCGATACAATCGACGCGCATGCTCCTGAAAGTGGCGATCCTGGGTGGCGATGGCATCGGTCCGGAAGTGACCGGGGAGGCAGTGCGGGTTCTGAAAACCGTCGCTGAATCCTTTGGCCACCAGCTCAGCCTGACCCACAAGGACGTTGGCGGGGCCGCGCTGCGAAGCGCCAACGATCCCCTCCCGAAAGACACGCTCGAAACCTGCCAGTCTTCAGGAGCGGTCCTGTTGGGCGCCGTGGGCAGCCCGGACTTCGACCACGTCCCCGGTAACCTGCGTCCTGAGAAAGGCCTCCTGCGGCTGCGGCAGGCGCTGGGTGTTTTTGCCAATCTGCGCCCCGCCTTTTGCTTTGCGCCGCTGGAGGACGCTTCCCCGCTTCGTGCCGAGGTAGTGAGAGGCACCGACATTCTCTTCGTTCGTGAGTTGCTGGGAGGAATCTATTTCGGCGAACCGCGCTCAACCCAAGGCAGCGCCGGCGCCCGCGTGGCAACCGACACCATGCGATACGGAGAACCAGAGATCAAGCGGGTCGCGCATGTGGCTTTTCAACTCGCGCGCACGCGCCGCCGCAAGGTTACCTCCGTGGACAAGGCGAATGTGTTGGACTGTTCCCGGCTGTGGCGGGAGGTGGTCAGCCGAACCGCGCAACACTATCCCGATGTGCAGTTAAACCACAGCTACGTGGATTCCGCCGCGACTGCGTTGGTCTCACACCCTACGAATTTCGATGTCGTACTTACGGAAAACATGTTTGGGGACATACTGTCGGACCAGGCGGGCGGTGTGGTAGGTTCGCTGGGAATGCTGCCCTCGGCCAGCGTTGGCGGTCCGGTGGCCCTCTATGAACCGGTGCACGGCTCGGCGCCGGACATTGCCGGAAAGGGCATCGCCAACCCACTGGGAGCCATTCTCTCAATTGGAATGATGCTGCGTCACTCATTCCAGCTGGACCGTGAAGCGGCCTGCGTAGAAGCGGCGGTCACCGATACTTTAGTGGCGGGCCACCGCACCCGCGACCTAGCCAAGCCCGACCAGCCTTCGATTGGCACGACGCAAATGGGACAGAAGGTCGCAGAGGCGGTGAAAGCACGGGCCAGAGCCGCCGATCCGATGACCGTTGCTCGATAACCATCCATGAGTGGCAAGCTGACCCGGCGAGGCTTCCTAAAAAAAACGGCCGTTGCAACCGCCGGTACGGCGGCGGGCGCGGCAGTTCTTAACTACGCGTCTCCTCACCTACTCCCCGAGCAGCCGGTCTTCCAGCCGAACCGCAGTCATTGGGCGAAATACCAGATTCCCGTGAACCCATCACTGGGCGAAGATTGTGAAGCCGATGTGGCCATCATTGGCGGTGGATATACGGGGTTGTCGTCGGCCTACCACGTCCTGAGGAACACACCTTCGCGGAAAGTCGTCGTGCTGGAAGCCAAACGCTGCGGCAATGGCGCCTCAGGGCGCAACGGGGCGATGGTACTGACCATGACGGCCGACCGCTTCATCGTGTTCAGCGCCGATCCTGCGATGGACAAGCGCATCTACGATCTTACGGTGGAAAACATTGGGACGCTGCGCGAGGTCTCGTCGTCGGCTGGCATCGATTGCGAATTGGACACCCATGGTGCCTTGGAAGTGTTCAACACTCCGGACGCGGTGGAGGCAGGCACCGCTTACATCGAAAAAGCGCGGCGGCTGGGTTTTCCATTCGAGTTCTGGGACAGGCAGCGGACAAAAGATGCGGTGGGCTCGAACCGCTATCTCGGAGCCTTGTTCGACCCGAACAGCGGCCAGGTCCACCCTATGAAGCTAACGCATGGGTGGAAGGCAGCAGCGGAGGGCGTGGGGGCGCGAGTCTTCGAAAACACACCCGTGGTGAGCATCGAGGAAGGATCCACGCATCGGCTGCGCACAACAGGAGGCAGGGAGATTAAGGCGAAGTCTCTGGTCCTGGCGACGAATGCATACACTTCCAAGGCCGGTCACTTCCGCAACACGGTTGTTCCCCTTCACGCATACATCGGGATCACTCCACCACTGGAGGAGGGCACGCTAAATGAAATTGGCTGGCGCAGCCGCCTGCCATTCTTTGACAGCCGGACGCTGGTGTATTACCTGGGACTGACACGGGACAACCGCATCCACATCGGCGGTGGGCGGGTGGATTACTCGTTCAATAGCGGCCTGGCGGAGCGCGGTGACGGGGAATCTGCGTATGCAGCCCTCAAACGGGAACTGGTTCGCATTTTCCCTAGACTTGCAGGCATGAATTTTGAGACCACGTGGAGTGGTTTGGTAGACATGACGCCGGATTTCGCTCCCGCAGTGGGGCGGACGGGAAAACACGGCAACGTCTACTACGGCCTGGGTTACTGCGGGCATGGTGTGAACCTGACCTCGTTATTCGGACGAATCATCGCCGACCTTGAACTGGGACTAGATTCGAGGTGGGACACGCTGCCATTTGTGAACCGCACTCCGCTGTATGTGCCAAACGAGCCTTTCCGCTGGTTGGGAGTGCAGGGGGCCCTGGAGTATTACCGGAGGGCCGACCACATCGAATGATTGGTTAGGAGAGAGTTGGGGCGGCATTCAGCCTCCGGCTCACGCCCAGCGAGCTTGTCACAGAGATTCCGCAGCAGTGTTGCCGGCAGCGTACTTCCCGCTCAGCGCGTTCCACCGGACCTTGAGTACATCAGCGAACATGCGAAGGCCGTCGCGTATGGGATGGATACGGGTTCCCTCGCGATGCGACCAAGCGACCGGAACCTCAGCAACGGCGAGGTGGTGCTTCCTGGCCAGATAAAGCAACTCAGGATCGAATCCCCAGCGCTCGATCTGCTGCGGCGGGAAGACGGTGTGCGCGGCGCGGCGAGTGAAGGCCTTGAAGCCGCACTGCGTGTCTTTAAAATTCAAACCCAAAAGCACACGCAGGGCCAGGTTGAAGATGCGTCCCAGGATCTGCCGATATAGCGGCTGCCTCCTGATCTGCATTTCCGACTTCAGCCACCGGGAGCCAATGGCAATGTCGGTGCCGCCGGCAATGACCGCAAATAACTTGTCTGCTTCCGCGATGGGCGAGGAAAGATCCGCGTCGCTGAAGAGTAATATGTCACCGCGTGCGTGCAGCATGCCGTTACGCACGCTGTAACCCTTGCCATGGTTTCCGGGATTCTGGAGCAGACGCAAGTTGGGATATTGCGCCGTATATCGGGTGACGATGTGGGCGGTCTCGTCGCTCGATCCGTCATCGACCACGATGACTTCCGCCTTCCACCCAAACCGGGCGATATGCGCAAATATCTTGTCCAGGCTGGCAGCAATGCGTTCGCTTTCGTTGTAAGCGGGCAGAACGATGCTGTATGCGGGCTGATCCAAGGGGGCTCTCAGTTGCCAGCTCTTATGCTACGCGCCGTTGCTCCAGCATGGAGAAAAACTCCATCACCAGTTCCTCGTCCCAAAGGCCGGACTTGGCCTCTCTCCGCATGGTGAGAGCGGCGTGCTCGTGGCTGAGCGCAGGCTTATAAGGCCGGGCGGTACGCAGGGCGTCGTAGACGTCCACCACCTGAAGAATCCGTGGCAGGAGCGGGATCTCAGGTTTTCGCAAGCCGTCGGGGTAGCCACTGCCGTCGGAGTGCTCGTGATGGTTGCGGATGATGGGCAGAACCAAGCGCAGCGATTTGAGCGGCCGGCAGATATTCTCCCCGGTGAGGGGATGCTGCTTCATGACCTTCCACTCTTCCGGGGTCAGGTTCGTGCCCTTCTTGAGAATTTCGTCCGGCACGGCGATCTTCCCCAAGTCATGCAAGTACCCGCCCCGGCGCAATGCCACGACGGATTCTTCGTCCAGTGTTAGGTGGCGTCCCAGATTCCCGGCATTCTCCGCCAGCCGCTCACAATGACCTTCGGTGTAGGGGTCGCGGCTTTCCACGCTCAGGCCCAGAGTGCAAAGGACAGACTCGGCTGTCTCCAGCTCGTCGGTGAATTCCTTGAGCTTGATCAGAGAATCTACGCGAGCGAACAACTCCTCGGAGAAGATCGGCTTATTCAGAAAGTCGTCGGCGCCGGCTTCGATCCCGCGGAGCTTGTCCTCGCGATCGCTCAGTCCCGTGATCAGAACGAAGGGGATCAGACGAGTCGAAGGGTCAGCTTTGAGCTCGCGGCACAACTCATAGCCCGACTTGCCGGGCATTACGACGTCTGAGAGAACCAGATCCGGGGCCTGACGGCGAACTTCGGCCTCCGCTTGGTCCGCATCCGCGACGGCGGTGACATCATATCCGCGGGTCTCGAGCAGTTCCCGCAGGAGCATCATGGTGTCGGGATTGTCGTCCACCACCAGCACGCGAGGGACTCGGCGCCGCAGCGACATATCGGCAACCTCTTGCTGAGTTTGTGAGCGGGTAAACGGGGTTGGCCGGAGTGTCTTGGGAAGGTCCATCTCGGAAGTTGAACTGCTAACGCCTATTGTAACGGATCAAACTATCGGGAAAGGGATGTCGCGGAGAAAAATCATACCGGAGCGTCAGTCCCCGGTTGTTTCCACCGCCGGCAACTGGTCCAGGGCTGCCTTGGTCGTCACCTGGGCGCTGGTCACTAGGATGACAGACGCAATCACCACCGCACTGCCGGCCAAGATGTAAGCGTCGATTCTCTCGTGCAGCACCAGCCATCCCAGGAAAACCGCCACCACCGGGTTGACGTAGGCGTAAGTTGAGACTTTGGAAGTGGGCACATGCCCCAGCAGCCAGATATAGGCGGTGTAGCCGATCCACGAGCCGCAGACTACCAAGTACACGATCGCGCTCACGCCGCGGGTGGTCCAATGGATGTGTGACAGGTCTTCCACTCCGAGGGCAAACAGGAGGTTGGCCGCGCCGGCCGCAATCATCTCCCAGGCGGTGGCCGAGAACGGATCGACCTCGGGAGACTTCCATTTCTTGGCGAGGACCGAGCCCAGGGCCCAGCTGAACGATCCACCCAGCAGGCTGATGGAAGACCACAACTCGGTGTGCCCAAACGAAGCTGTCGCCCTCAATTGCGGCCAGAGCAACACCACCAACCCTGCCACTCCGAGTGCGAGCCCGGCCTTGCCACGGCGGGAGATGTGGTGGTCACCGAGCAAAAGACTATCGAGCACCAGGAACCACAGCGGGGTGACGGCAATAATAAGCGCCGCCAAGCCCGACGCAACATGCTTCTCCGCATACGAAAGGGTAAGGTTGCCGCCCACCAGCAGCAGAATTCCGACGGCCGCCATCTCCCCGAACTGGCGGGGGCTGTATGCGATTCTTTTGCCCCGCAGCCCGCAAAACGCCAGCATGAAGACGCCGGCGATCAGGAAGCGGGTACCGCACATCAGCGCCGGAGGGATCTTCTCGACCGCGATGTCGATGGCGAGATAAGTCGATCCCCAGAAGAAATAGACCAGGCCGAAGGCCAGGAAGACGGCGAAGCGGTGCTGGCGCTGGCTTTCCGTCATGACGCTTTGGCCGGTAACTGGTAGAACCATAACCCTCTTGCCATTCCGAGGAGCGGAAGCGACGAGGAATCTGCAGTTCCGGCGTATACCGAGAACTGCGGATCCCTCGCTCCGCTCGGGATGACCAAAGGGCTAGAGTTTTTCATAGGAGCTAAAACATATCAGACGCGGGAAATCGGGCGCACGATTCGATTTGTCAAGGCGGGAAGCACATCCGTAACCAACAGCCAATGACCAGGGGGTTACGCGGCCGCCGACAACGCGCTATAATAAACAGCGGAATGTGTAACGATGCGTGTCCAGAACGCCAATTCGCACCTGCCCGCTTGCTGGCTGCACTCGCTGGTATGCCCACGCCGTTATCGGGCGGTGCTGCCTTCCCGTTTGCGTCCTAACCTCTTCGGTAGCGACTAGTTTCCGATCCTCCCGTTATTGACGCCAGCTTGCTCCTGATCCGCCTGCGTATACCCGATCTCGAGCGTTGGCGACTGACTCCCGACTACTAAAAACTGCTTTTTGGAGGATCCCATGACAACCACGATTATGAACACACCCAAGATCAAGACCGCGTTGCCCGGTCCGAACGCGAAACGCGTTCTCGAAGGCGACACTCAGTACATTTCGCCGTCCTATACGCGCTCCTACCCTATGGTGGCCAAGCACGGTAAAGGCATCGTCGTAACCGATGTTGACGGAAACGAGTTCTTCGATTTCTCCGCCGGCATCGCCGTGACTTCGACCGGGCACTGCCATCCCCACGTAGTTGCTGCCATCCAGAAGCAGGCTGGCGAACTCATTCACATGTCCGGCACGGACTTCTACTACGAGAGCATGGTCACCCTCGGGGAGCAGCTTTCGAAGATCGCTCCCATGCCCGGGCCGCACAAGATCTACTACGGCAACTCGGGCGCGGAGGCCGTCGAGTGCGCGCTGAAACTGGCTCGCTACCACACCAAGCGGCAGAACATCATTGCGTTTTATGGCGCTTTCCATGGACGCACCATGGGCGCGCTGTCGCTCACCGCTTCGAAGCCGCAACAGAAGCGGCGTTTCGCCCCATTGGTTCCAGGCGTCACCCACGTCCGTTATCCCGACGTTTATCGCGGCTGCGAGGGTGGCGCTCAGGGTGGCGCTCAGGATGCCGAGGCTTTCGCTCTGGGCTGCGCGCGCTTCATTGAGGACAAACTCTTTCGCACGACGCTTCCCCCGGAGGAAGTAGCGGCGATCTTCGTCGAGCCCATCCAGGGCGAAGGAGGTTACGTCATCGCCCCCAACGCCTTCATGCAGGAACTGCGCCGCATCTGTGACCGCCACGGCATTCTGCTGGTGGTGGACGAAGTCCAGAGCGGCGTCGGCCGCACCGGCAAATGGTGGGCGGTTGAGCACACCGGCATTCACCCGGACATCGTCTGCTCTGCCAAAGGCATTGCCTCCGGCATGCCGCTGGGCGTGGTCATCAGCAAGGCCGAAATCATGGACTGGGTCCCCGGTTCGCACGCTTCCACTTTTGGCGGGAACCCGGTCAGCATCGCGGCAGCGCTGGCTACGCTCGACGTAATCGCGCGCGAAGGCTTGCTGCGGAATGCCACCGAAGTCGGCAACCACATGCTGAAACGGATGGCCGGCTGGCCGGCGAAGCACGCGCTGGTTGGGGACGTCCGCGGGCGCGGCTTGATGATTGGGGTCGAGATCGTCAAGGACAAGAAGACGAAGGAGTACGGTGTCGCGGAACGCGACCGCATCGTGCAGCACGCCTTCGAACGTGGCATTCTCTTCCTGGGGTGTGGCCCGAGCACCATTCGCATCGCACCGCCGCTCATCCTGACCAAGGACGAAGCGGATGTCGCCATGGACGCGCTTGAGGAGTCCATTGCCATCGTAAGCAAGGGCAACTGAGTGCTGGATGGGGACGGGAATCCTCCCCCGTCCCCGATTTTTTCCGGAGAATCAACCATGTGGAAAGGGACCGTGGAATCCATCCACGTTGCCGCAGCCGCCAAAGCGCCCACGCGCGCCGTCGAGCAGGCCTTGGCGATTCCGGGTGTGGGATTGGAAGGCGACCGCTACGCGCTCAAGCTGGGAACGTTCTTCAAACCGCTCCCCGAATTCGAATTGACGCTGGTCGAGGCTGAGGCGATCGAAGCATTCAAACGCGACTACGGGGTGGACCTTGCTCCCGGCGATGCCCGCCGCAACGTTGTCACTCGAGGAGTTCCGCTGAATCACCTCGTGGGACAGGAGTTCGCGGTCGGTCAGGTCAGGATCAAGGGAATCCGTCTGTGTGAGCCGTGCGGACATCTGGAAGCAATAACCGGGCAGCCGGTGATCAAGGGACTGCGCCACCGCGGAGGCTTGCGGGCACAGATTTTGAATCGGGGCACGATTCGGGTTGGAGATATGGTCTCAGAATGACCGGGAACAGCCATGAGTGACGCAACTTTGCGAGAGCTTCTGCGCGGGAAACACGCCCACACTGACCCCATCGCCTGCGTGGAGGACGTTCCGGCCAAGCTGGCGGGTAGGAAGATCGAGGGGTATCCGCATTCGATCTCGCAGATCGTCGAGCACATGAACTACTGGATGGACTACGAAATCCGCAGAATTGAGGGCACCCCTGTAGAGTACCCGGAACACGCGGTCGAGAGCTGGCCGTCGAAATCGGGCCCCGAGAACGATGCGGAGTGGGAGAAGACGGTCGCACGCTTCAGCCAGTTGCTGGAGAAGTTAGGAGAACTCTCGGATTCAGGACCGGAAATGCTCAACCGCCAAGTGCGTGGTAATGATCCGGTCCAGGAATCACAGGTATCGACTGTGCAGACCGTACTGTGGCAGACGGCGGTGCACAACAGCTATCACATCGGCCAGGTGGCCCTGCTGCGCCGCTGTTTCGGCGCCTGGCCGCCGCGGCGCGGGGGCGATACCTGGTGAGCCTCGGAGGAGACGGAACCTATCGTGATGCAGAAGTTCCCAACTCGCGCTCTGCTGGCCCTGGCGGCAGCCCTGGTATTGTGGGCGTCGGCGTTCGCCGGAATCCGCGCTGGTCTGCGCGCCTATTCTCCGGGCCAATTGGCAGTGCTGCGTTTTGTCGTCGCTTCGTTGGTGCTGGCGCTCTATGCCGGCATCGCGCATTTCCGGCGTCTGCAGGCGCGTGACTTGCCTGGGTTTGCGCTTAACGGCATCATCGGAATTACCTTCTACAACCTGGCCTTGAACTATGGCGAAACCCGGGTGAGCGCCGGTGCCGCCAGTCTGCTGATTGCTTCCGTACCGATCTGGACAGCGCTGCTTGCAAGCTTCACGCTTCATGAGCGCCTGGCCCCCCGCCGCTGGATTGGGGTGTTCGTCAGCTTCGCTGGAGTGGCGCTGATTGCCAGCGGAGAAGGGGAAGGCATCCACCTCTCGCCACAGGCGCTGATCATTCTGGCCGCGGCAGTGACCTCCGCCGTCTACATGGTGCAGCAGAAGCACTACTTGGGCAGATACAGCGCGCTGGAGTTCACGGCTTATTCCATCTGGTTGGGGACGTTGTTCATGCTGCCGTTTGGCGGGGGCTTGTGGCACGTGGTGCGCACTGCCCCGGCCAGCGGGACGTTGGCGGCGGTGTATCTCGGAATTTTCCCCGGAGCACTGGCCTATGTTGCCTGGGCATACGTGCTGTCGCATGGGCCGGCGGGACGGACAAGCACGTTGCTCTATCTCATCCCGGTAATGGCCATCGGGATTGCGTGGGTTTGGCTGGGCGAGGTGCCGCGAATCCTGTCGCTGGTGGGCGGAGCAGTGGCGTTGGCGGGAGTGGGGTTGGTCAATATGAGGAGCAAGCAGACTGCCGAAATAGCGCCGATCGCCTCTGCGCAAGCGGAGGCCCGCGATCTGGAACGGATCAACGCGGCTGCGGACCGGCTCAATGCCGAGGCTTCGGACGTGCTCGACTATCAAGCCCCAGGAGAATAAGTGGTTGCTTCGGAGCCAGCGTGCAGCGAGGCGAGCTTTGTCGTGTGTACAAGCCCGGAGGCGATCCCAAGCAGTATCGAATCTTTGGGTGTGGCTTAGGAAGCGCGGTCTTCCGCAACGTAGGGCATCCTTGTGACATCAGTCACATCCTTCCTATCGGCGACTCGTTAGCCTTAATCGCGAGCCCTCCAGCCATGCTTTCCGGCCGTCTCACCCACGCCACCATTCGCGCGCTCGACTGGCTCGCGAAGCACACGCTTCCTCCGGACAAGCGTCCCGAGCACCAGCGTACTGGCCAGCGCGGTGAAGAAGACGCCTACTTCTACCTTCGCCGTCGCGGCTATGTGATGGTGGCCCGCAACTTCCGCTCGCCGCATTCCCGGGGCGAAATCGACCTCATCGGCTGGGACAAGGATGTGCTCTGCTTCATTGAAGTTAAGACCCGAACGACCCACGACGTGAAGCCCGCCGAAGCGGCCGTGGACCGCGACAAGCAGCGCCTGCTTACCGTCGTGGCCCGGGATTACCTACGGCATCTGGCACTTTCGTGCCAGTGGCGCTTCGATGTAATTAGCGTGTATTATGAGGCGCATACCGGCCAGCCGAGGTTCGAGCTGTTTCAGAATGCCTTCCCTGTGGCGTAAAATAAAGGTTTGTTTTCGGCCCTCGTATTGAAAGGATTTATCATTGCCCGAGCTTAGAAAAGACCCCATCGTAGGCCGGTGGGTCATTATTTCGACCGACCGCGCCAAGCGCCCTACCGATTTCGCCCGCGACGCCGTCAAAATCAAGGGCGGGTTTTGCCCCTTCTGTTACGGCAATGAAAACAAGACCCCACCTGAGATTCAGGCTTACCGTCCTAACCCGAACGGCGGACCTCCACCGCAGCGTGATTCGCCGGGATGGACGGTGCGTGTGGTCCCCAACAAGTTTCCGGCGCTGGGAATCGAAGGCGGCCTGAATCGCCAGGCCGAAGGGATGTTCGACCGCATGAATGGCATCGGGGCGCACGAAGTTATTGTTGAGACCCCCGACCACAACGCCACGCTGGCCACACTGCCCTCCAAGCGAATCGAGGATGTGTTGTGGACTTTCCGCGACCGCATCCTCGACTTGAAGAAGGACCGCCGTTTCAAGTTCATACTGATTTTCAAGAACCACGGGGAGGCGGCCGGCGCTTCGCTCGAACATGCCCACTCGCAGCTGATTGCCTTGCCCATGCTTCCCATCTATTTGACAGAAGAAATCGAGGGCGCCAAGCAGTACTTCATTTATAAAGAACGCTGCGTCTTCTGCGACATCATCCGGCAGGAGACCGAAACCGGCATCCGCGTGGTGGCCGAGAACGAGGACTTTCTCACCCTGGCGCCTTATGCGCCGCGTTTCCCGTTCGAGACATGGATCCTGCCGAAGCAGCATGAATCCGCATTTGAGAATTCGTCTTCCCACATGTTTGAGAACCTGGCGAAGGCGCTCAAAACCCTGCTCAGCAAAGCCGACCGTGTCCTGGACAATCCGCCGTACAACCTGGTGATTCACACCTCGCCGGTGCAGGAGCCAAACAACGACCACTATCACTGGCACATCGAGTTCATGCCCAAGCTGACCAAGACGGCAGGATTTGAATGGGGCACGGGTTTCTACATCAATCCGACTCCGCCGGAGGAAGCGGCCAGATTCCTGCGCGAGGAGATGAAAGCCAAGTTCTTTGAAGGCGCCGGGCTGGGCGTCAAACCGGTCAGCGCCTTTGGCAGCAAGCGGCTGATCCGCAAGGCCATCCAGTACGCGATTGCTAACAGCCGCGAAAGCGTAACCCTGGTGCACAAGGGCAACATCATGAAGTACACCGAGGGCGCTTTCAAAGATTGGGGCTACGCCCTCGCCAAGCGCGAATTCCGAAGTGAGATCGTCACCGAGCGCGAGACATGGATCCTAGGCAATCGGGAGAAGAACCCAGAGCTGAGCGTGGAGGAGAACGCCCGGATGATCGATCCCGGGTTCGACATGATGTCGCCCGCGCAGCAGAACGACATCCAGAAGGAAGTGGAGGAGGCGCTGAGG
>JAIQFW010000125.1 GCA_020073105.1 Terriglobia bacterium | reverse complement strand
ATGATCAGCGTGCGGGTGTGCACGACCTCGTGGCTGACGTGGAGCTTGAAGGGCCGCTGGCTGAGATCAACACTGGTGACATGGCCATGCTTGTACTCCGCCCCAAAGCGCGCGGCTTGCTTGCGCATGTTCTCAATCAGCTCCGGCCCCTGAATACCTTCAGGGAAGCCGGGAAAATTCTCTACCAGGGTGGTGAGCGACAGCTGCCCTCCTGGCTCGTGACCTTCCAGAATCAAAGGCTTCAGATTGGCGCGCGCCGTGTAGAGCGCCGCGGTGTGGCCGGCGCAGCCGGACCCAATGATAACGACGTTGCGAGTATTGTCCATAGAAATAGGATTAGATTGCAGAGTGTAGTACTTGGGTTCAACCCTGTGCGCCGCCGTCCTGTCCGCAAGGCTAGCGCTACTTTGGCTTCCCTGCCGCGGAATTCTTCTTCTGCATTCGACTGCCCGCCTGCTTGTTGGCCGTGCCCACCCGCACCAGTTCTTCCGGCACGGTGCGGCGCACGCCGAGAAGGCCCCGATACTTCGCCGCTATCCCCGACGCCTTCTGAAACAGCGGTTCGTAGGCGCTTTGGTCGGGTGGAGCGCTGCCTTCGGTTCCGGAACATCGGGCCAACACGATCGATGACTGCCCGAAGCGCTCCAGCTTGATGCGGGCAGTCGGCGTGTCGGTAGCCAACATGTTCGCGGGTGTGGTCACCGCAGAAGCACTGTCCTCTATCGCAATCAGCAACAGGTCTTTGGGGTCACGCACCCGGAACACGAGTGTCTCCACCATACTTTTTGGATCCCGGCTGAACGAATACTGCACGGTCGCAAACGGCACCGGCACCGGAAATTCGCGGCGGATGCGCACCCAATCTGACGTTCCCGCAGCCGACGCCATCTGAGCATTTTGCCCTGCCTGGAGAAAGTCCGGGCTTTGATCCAAGATGGAACGCCCGCGATCGATTTCAAAATCCTGGCTGAAGGCGGCCCTTTGCGGAATTCGCTCCAATGCGGATGCTATCTGCTTTTGCTCCTCGGCAGAAGGGGAGCACACATTGAGTACATTGACCTTGACCTGGGGCTGCTGCGGTTGTTGGCCCACGCTGGTTAGGGTGAACCCGAAGCCGACCAGGATGACGAATGTATTTCGGAGCACAGGGCATTTTAGCAGGAGGCTCATCGAGGTCCCAGATCCGGGATGGCCCATCCCTCAAATCTCCGGATAGAAGTCGAAGAAAGCGTCGAGGCTACTTTTCAGCTGTTTTTCGATCTCCTCCTTGCTGCCTTCGAGGAGATGCATGGTCACACGCGCTTCACGGCCATTCTTCAGTTTGAGGGTGGCGTCGCCGACTTCGGCGACCTCCTCGGATGGCAGCAGGCGCAAGCCATAAATGAGCGTCAGGTTTGCCATCAAATGATTTTACAGCTCTTGCCTCTCCGTTGATCCGCAACCCGAGACCTGACGCCTGAAGCCCGAAGCCGCGATAGTCCAACTGCATCTATAATTCCCTCAGTGTCATGAGCGTGTCTTACCGCTACCTACGCTTGAAATTCGCCGCCGCGGGTCTGTTGCCCACCAGCAAAGTAGGGCGGATCGCCTGGTACGTGTTGGCCCTGGATGTCCTGCTGTTCGCCCTGCAGAAATTGTTTGGCCTGCTGAAACTTTCATTCGGCGAAGGCTTGGGCGGGTGGGTCAGCTTTCTGAGTTTTGTTGCGATCCTGCTCTTCCTGGTGCTGGCTTTCCGTTGGGTGAAGGCCAAGATGCTCTGGCGGCTGCGCAACCGGTTGATTGTCACTTACGTTTTCATCGGCGTGATCCCGGTGGTCTTGCTGGTTGCGCTTGCGCTGGGCTCCTTCTACCTGTTTGCCGGACAGTTCGCCACTTTCATCGTGACCACGGGGCTGGACTCGGAGTTGATGAGCCTGGAAGCGGCCAACTCCGCTATCACCCAACAGGTTGCGGCCCAGATGCAGCGCGGAAGCAGCAGCGGCGCCATTGCGCTGGAAGGTGTGCGCCAAGCCGACCAGAACTGGGCCGATCGTCAGATCTGTATTTGGCTTGGCAAACAAGTCATTCTGAACAGCACCCCGACAGGGGATACTTCATCGGCTCCAGATCTTCCCCCACACGTCGCAAAGGGCTTTCGCGGCATCGTGCGGGACCATGAGAAGCTCTACCTTCGTGCCTTGCAGGTTGTTCGAGTCGGTGGGCAGACCATGCTGGTTCTCTCCAGTGAGCCTTTCGACCAGCACATGCTGGAACACCTGGCTGCCAACCTGGGGGAGATTTCACTTTACGCCAATGGACTCAGCCTTCGCCGAGTCGAAGCCTCACAAAGGAAAGCCGGTAAGCAAGCCAGCAGCGAGGACTCCCAAAACACCATCACGCTGAGCAAGCCAGAAGGGGACTACGTGCTGGACACGGGAAAGGAGGATCTGCAGCCGGCCTATACGGCCGGAACCGTGCCGCCGCCGACGCGCCAGATGGACCGCATGGTGAAGTTTCCCACCACCGTTAGCGTGGTGAACTGGCAAACGGGAGATACCCTGAACCCTGCGCTCATCAGCGTCCAAACTCGGCTCTCCAAGCTTTACAGGCGGTTGTTTGGTGCCCTCGGCGAGTTCGCGCCGGCAGTCGAGTATGGGCTGCTCTTCGTCGCTATTTTCTTCGCTATCATCGAGGTGATCGCCCTCATCGTCGGCACGCGCTTGACCAGGACGGTCACCCGGGCCGTCGCTCAGCTCTACGACGCCACCAAGCACATCAATCGCGGTGATTTCAGCCATCGCATTCCTGTGAAATCCACCGATCAGATTGCAACCCTCGCCAACTCCTTCAACTCGATGACCGCGTCACTGGAGAGGTTGATCGAAGAACAGAAGGAGAAACAGCGGCTGGAGAATGAACTGGTCATCGCACAGGAAGTGCAGTCGCAGCTCTTTCCACACCAGGTTTCCGACCTTGCATCGCTGGAGGTCCACGGTTTTTGCCGGCCGGCGCGTACGGTCAGCGGCGATTACTATGACTTTCTGACCCTCGATACCGAAAGGTTGGTCCTGGCGGTCGGTGACATTAGCGGAAAAGGCATCTCCGCTGCGCTGCTCATGGCCACCATCCACTCCGCAGTGCGGGCATACAGTCTTCAGGATATTCCTGCACTGCGCGAACCCATGGCCGTGGGCGCAGCAACGGGTCCGGGCATGATGCTCGCTTCCCAGCTGCACAGCCTGGATGTCTCGCCGGCGGCGCTGCTTTCGTTGCTGAACCATCAGCTTTACGAAAGCACGCCCGCGGAAAAATATGCCACATTGTTTCTGGGAATCTACAACGGAGCCGACCGCAAGCTTACTTACAGCAACGGGGGACATCTGCCTCCGATCGTGATGAGCGAAGACGGCGGCATCCGGCGGCTGGATTGCGGTGGGACCGTGGTGGGATTGTTTGAGCGGGTTAGCTACGAAGAAAGCTCAGTTCAGCTGCGGCCAGGAGAGATTTTTGTCGCCTACAGCGATGGCGTCACTGAGCCGGAGAACGACTTTGGGGAGTTCGGGGAGCACCGGCTGATTGAACTGGTGCGCGAGAACCGCGAGCTACCCTTGGCCCGCATCAGCGAAATCGTGACCGCCGCGGTGGATGACTGGATCGGAGCCAATGAACAGCCGGATGACGTAACCCTGGTGCTGGCGCGGGCCAGATAGCTCGCTTCTACTTCGCCTTCCCTTGCTTGGGCAACACCGTCACCCGTCCCGTCACCTTCTGCCCCGCTTCCATTCCGCCGATCATCACCAGGTTGTCGCGTGTCACCAGCAGGCCTCGGTGGTCCATGGTGGGGTCGGGTGTCTTCTCGTCGAGCACTTCCCACCTGCCGGTGCGCAGGTTGAACGCAAAAGTCAACGGAGATGGCTCGGAAGGTTTACCGTCGTAACCAATGCCGTTGTAGTCGTGCGGACTGTCAGTCCCACCGGAGAAGTAAATCCTGTCATCCTTTTCTGAGCCGCCTGCAGCAATGCGAAAACGGGCCGTGCCGGGGTGGCTAGGCAACTTCGCCCACTCAATTTTTTTAGGGTCGTGGTGGTCGATTGTGCCCTTCCAGCACTCATCCACGGCAATAAACTTCGGCGGGCCGGTTCCAGGATTCTTGCGGGCCCCATCGACATATACGATCGTGTCATCGACCAGCGCACCGGCATGGCCAAAGACCGGCACGCCCGGAATCGGCGTTGCGGCTGACCATCTGTTCTTCTCCAAGTCGTATATCTGAACATCGGAGATCAGACCTTCGTTCGAACGTCCGCCCACCAGATAGATGTAGCGGTCACGATAGACACCGATCACGGCATCGCCAACCGCCACCGGGATATCCGGGCCGCGAAACCAGCGGTCGTGCTCAGGATCGTACATATCGACGTCGGTAACCACCTTGCCACCACCCTGGTGGACGACGTAGCCGCCCAATAAGAAGACACGGTTAGCGGCGCCCGCCGCCATCGCCCCGATCCGTCCGGCGGTCCCGGGAACTGGGCGGATGGTGTACGCTTTCCCCGAACTCGCGTCCAGAGAATAGCCCTCGGTCGTGACCGCGTCCCAGGTCTTCTTCGCCCCGATTCCCATGAACGAGAACAGGGTCACCTGTCCATGGACCTTAAGCATCGCAACCGCGTTGTTGGAGACAGCATCGGGCAAAGGTTCGACGTCGGGTTCCGAGGCCGCCAGCAGGAGGCCACTAACAAGAAGTAGCAGGACAGTAGCAGAGAACTTCTTCATCGGGCGCTATGGCTGTGGGTTCTAGTTCAAAATACCATGCGAGCGTACCAGACAAACCGGTAGAGACGCAGCTTGCTGCGTCTCCCAGGCGTTGCAAGCAACGTCTCTACGTTTTCAATCCACGGTCTTACTCCACAAATCCTTGCCGGACAGCATGAATGAAGTCAGTGTAAGCTGGCGGGAACCCCGCAGCCCGCATATCGGCGGCGATCTGGCCACGGTGATACGCCGAGTGCATGACCACGTGCATCAGGACGTCCTGTTTCTGGCTGGTCCAGCTCTCTCCCTTGGTGTTCTTGTAAGTAAGCCCACGTGAAAGACCGTCTTCCCCCAGCCCGGCAATGTAGGATTTCCAGCGGCCGGGCAATTCTTCCGCCTCCAGCTGGCAATGTGCCACCGTGAAATCCGGCCACACTGGATAGGTTTGCTTCTGCAGAAGCAGGCGCTCCAGCCACAGTCTTTCAGCGGAAAGTATGTGGGCCAGCAACTTGACTGAGCGCGGCGGCGGAACCCCCAAAGCTTGCAATGAGGTCAACACCCCCCGGTTCGCCCAATCGTCATATGCGAAAAGACGGTGCAGATATGCGACCATGCTCATAAACGCACTCCTGTCTAAGTGTAGTGGACTGCCCCCCTCGGGGGGGATCGCAACTCCGCGCTCAATTTCGGGTTTATGCTGGCTGGCAGCCGAATCTCTGTTTGGGGAGGACTCCGTGTTGACCATCCGCGCGAAACTTGCCTCTGTCCTACTCGTTGCTGTGGGAAGCCTGCTCTTGGCGGGATGCCCGCCTCGTGAGAGCATCGGCAAGATCAACCTTGATCCCGGCCGCTATGCCGGGAAGGAGATCAGCATCGCAGGTCAGGTCACGGATTCGTTTGGGGGGCTGGGCCGCGGCGTGTTTCAGCTGGACGATGGCACTGGCAAAATGTGGGTGCTCTCCACCGGCTACGGAGTTCCAGGAACAGGCGCCAAAGTGGCGGTCGTCGGGCGAGTGGAGCAGGGGTTCTCATTTGCCGGACGGAACTTCGGCACGATCCTGCGGCAAACCGAACAGCGGCACTGAAGCTAGGGTTGGGATTCGCGGATCTCTAGACGGGCTTGGCGCAGGTTTGTGGCCTCCTGCGGGTCCATTCCGGCCCTCAGGTCGGTCTTCTCCAGGAAGTATCGCCAGCCCGCGTTGCGCTCTTCCGATCCCTGGGAACGCTCGAACTGCTTCAGAGTCGCTTCCGCGTTCTCACGGCCACGAATCACGACCATGACTCCGCCCGATTCATAGGTGCGCGCGTTATAGCGAACGACGGCGAATGAAGACTTCGAGTCAGTGTGCATTCGGAGCTTTCCAATCTGGGGGGTGAGTGGTTCCTAAGAGAGCATGCCCGCCCCGTTGAGGTGGCGGGCACGCATTTCTCTTGAGAAGTGGCCGCCTCTTACAGCGGACGAACGTTCTCAGCTTGCCAGCCCTTGGGTCCCTTGGTCACATCAAATTCGACACTCTGGCCCTCTTGCAAGCTGCGGAAGCCGCCAGCCTGGATGGCCGAGAAATGCACGAAAACATCTTCGCCAGTCTGCCGGCTGATGAAGCCGTAGCCTTTGGCGTCGTTAAACCACTTTACTGTTCCTTGTTCTGCCATTGTGTTACTTGTGTCCTTTGCAATGATTTACGCTGAAAGGGAGTCGGAGGTACGAAGGGCAGGCACTAGCTGGTTTGCAAGAAGCTGCTCAACAACCGATTCAAATCAAACGCACTTATAGTGTACCAGATAAGGCAAATCCTGAGCCAGAAATCGCTCCACCGCCGCTCTGCACGTGCTATATAGCGAGTTGAGCGCCGACCTCCCGGTCAACCACGGGCGTCGCTCGGGAGACGCATGCCGCTTACCTCAACCGACTGGCTGGTGATCATCGCTTACCTGCTGGTCAATCTCCTGATCAGCATCTACTACCGTCGCCGCGCCGGCGGAAGCACGGAAGAATTCTTCGTTTCCGGGCGCGACGTCTCCTGGTGGCTGGCCGGCACCTCCATGGTTGCGACCACTTTCGCGGCTGACACGCCCCTGCTGGTAAGCGGCCTGGTGGCGAAGTCAGGGATCGCCGGCAACTGGATCTGGTGGGGCTTGTGCGTCGGTGGCATGCTGACCGTGTTCTTTTTTGCCCGCTATTGGCGGCGCGCCGAGATCTTGACCGACGTACAGTTCGTCGAGATTCGCTATAGCGGCAGGCCGGCGGCATTCCTGCGCGGTTTCAAAGCCGTGTATCTCGGGTTGTTCATGAACTGCTTCATCCTGGGATGGGTCACGCAGGCCATGATTAACATAATTACGGTGTTGCTCGGGCCGGCCATCGCTCAGGGGCGCGTGTGGCAGATCTCCCTGGCTGGCCACGTCTTCCAGTACACTCTCGGCGATCCTCATACCACTTCCCTGCTGATTTGCATCTTTGTCCTGATTCCTTTCACCGGGATCTATACGTTTATCGGAGGCCTGTGGGGCGTCCTGGTCACCGACCTGTTCCAGTTCGTTCTGAAGATGGCGATGATCATCGTGCTGGCGTGGGTCGCCGTCTCGAAGATCGGCGGCATGCAGGCGTTGCAGGCCCATCTGCAGACGGTGGAGAACAACGTTCGACAGACGGGAGTGCCCGCCGCCGATCCAGTTGCGTTCTTGCCTGACTTCCACCTGGGATGGACGAGCGATGCGCTCTGGACCCTGCCGCTGCTGACATTCTTCGTCTACCTGTGCATGCAGTGGTGGCTGGCTTGGTATCCCGGCGCGGAGCCTGGGGGCGGCGGGTACGTGGCGCAGCGCATGTTCAGCGCTCGGGACGAAAAGAATTCTCTCGGCGCAACCCTGTGGTTCAACATTGCGCACTATGCGCTGCGTCCTTGGCCCTGGATTATCACCGGACTGGTAGCCATCGCAGTGTACTCGCCCAATGGCGGGATCAATCCCAGCGCTGCCTTCGCGCAGAATCCGGAGCAGGGCTACGTCATGGTGCTGCGTGATTACTTGCCGCCCGCCCTGCGCGGGTTGATGGTGGCGGCTTTCCTCGCGGCTTTCATGTCCACGGTGGGGACGCAGCTCAACTGGGGATGCTCGTATCTGGTGAACGATCTCTACAAGCGGTTTTTCGTGCGGCATTCGACCGAGAAGCACTATGTGTTCATCAGCCGGATTTTCACCGTCCTGCTGGTGCTGGTCAGTGGGTATACGGCCATGCAGTTGACCTCCATCAAACAAGGTTGGGACCTGGTGCTGAACATCGGATTCGGTACGGGTGCCGTGTACATCCTGCGGTGGTATTGGTGGCGCATCAATGCTTGGAGCGAGATTTCTGCCATGATCGCGGCAGCCGGTGTGACCTTCGCCTTGCACGACGTGCACTTCAGCGGCAACGGTTCACTGGTTTACGCCAAGAGCGCGCTGATCACGGGCGGAATCACGACAGTGGCATGGGTGGTCGCGACGTATGTCACCAGGCCGGAATCCGAAGAAACGTTGGTGGCTTTCTACCGACGGGTACTGCCCACGGTCTACGGCTGGAAGCACATCGCCAAGCTGGCCCCAGATCTGCCGGAAGTCCGTGACGTCTCCAGCAACGCATTCAATTGGGTCATGGGTGTCATCCTTGTCTACGGATGCTTGTTCGGCATCGGGAAACTGGTTTTCCAGCAATGGTTCTGGGGAGTCGTGCTGCTCGTCATCGCGGGCATCGCTGGATACTTGATCTTCTGGGACCTCTCGCGGCGGGGTTGGGCGACGCTGTCGGGGGCGGAGGTAGCGGCAACGCCCGGTCAGGCGCACACAGATTAGGCGCTCAAGTTTCCCGACAGCGCTCCTTTGAGTCCAGGTTTTCTCTGCGATCTGTGCGAAGTCTTTGCGTGCTTTGCGGTAAGGCCTTTAGCGGCGAAGTGCACCGCGAACGATACGATCTGCGCGGCGCGAATCGCGTAAAATGATCTTCTTCCACAATGCATTCAGGCAGCGCCGGATCCAGCAACGGTGAAGCATTGGATACCACAAAAACCTGGTACCTCTATCTAAGCGTCCTGCTGGTGGCTGCGGCCGTTTACTTGGGCTGCATCGTTTCTCCTCCATCGCTGATGGACGATGTAGACGCGGCCCACGCGCAGATCGCGCGGACCATGTTGAGCACCGGGGATTGGGTTACACCGCGTCTGGACGGAGTCGCCTACCTGGAAAAGCCGCCGCTCGGTTCCTGGGCCATCGCCGTGTCGTTCATGGTATTTGGCGTACGCGACTGGGCGGCGCGCATCCCCACAGCATTGTCAGCGATGGCACTGGCCTGGCTCACCGCGGCGTTTGGAATATGGGCCTTCGGGAAGCGGGCAGGGTTCTATGCCGGGCTGTGCATGGCGACGTGTATCGGGCTTTTTCTGTTCACCAGGGTCCTGCTTCCCGACGTCACGCTGACTTTTACGATCACTCTGGCGTTGTGGGCATTTCTCCGCGTATTCGATGACGATGAGCCTCACCCGCGATTTTGGGCCGCGGTCCTGGCTGCAAGCCTTGGCGTGGGGCTTCTGCTCAAGAGCCTGATCGGCATGGTATTCCCGATCGCTGCCGGTGTCCTCTACCTGGCCATCACCCACCGGCTATTTTCCGCCGCCACGTGGAAGCGTCTGCACCTTTTCAACGGCGCCCTGATCGTCCTGCTAATTGCCGCGCCCTGGCACATTCTGGCCACGCTGCGGAATCCGCCATACTTCGCCTTTACACTGCACAGCGGCCCGGGAGAATATCACGGATTTCTCTGGTTCTTTTTGGTAAACGAGCAACTCCTGCGATTTCTGGGGAAACGCTACCCGCACGACTACAACACCGTGCCCCGGCTCTACTTCTGGCTGTTTCACCTGCTATGGCTGTTCCCTTGGAGCGTCTACCTGCCTGCCGTCTTCAAGCTCTCGTATAAACCCATCGACCGTGCGGGGCGGACACGCCTGCTGGCGCTCTGCTGGGCGGGATTCATCCTGGTGTTCTTTACGTTCTCAACAACCCAGGAGTACTATTCGATGCCCTGCTATCCCGCGCTGGCACTGCTTCTGGGTTCTGCCATGGCGAGCGAGAGCGGGTGGATCAAGTGGGGAAACCGGACCCTCTCGGCTATTGCCGGTTTGTCCGCGACGGCGTGCATCACATTACTGGTCCTGACGCGGCACATGTCCGCGATCGGTGACATTTCCTCGGTGCTCACTCAAAATCCGTCGGCCTATACCTTGTCGCTTGGTCACATGGAAGACCTGACGATCAGTTCGTTCGCATACCTTCGGTTGCCCCTGCTTGTGGCCGCAGTGGCATTTGCGATCGGGGCCATCGGAACTCTTGCAGCTCGAGGCCAGAGAGCATTCCTTGCTGCTGCCTTGATGATGGTGGTGTTCTTCCATGCGGCGCGCCTGGCTATGGTGGTCTTTGATCCCTACTTATCGTCCTGGCCGCTGGCGGACGCCATCCTGAAATCGCCTCAAGGTACCCTGGTCGCTGATCACAACTACTATGACTTTTCCTCGGTTTTTTTCTACGCCGGCCGCTCGGGCCTGCTGCTGAACGGGCGCTTCCACAATATGGAGTACGGCTCCTATGCTCCGGGAGCGCCCGACGTCTTCATCGACGATTCGCGCTTCCAGAATCTGTGGCTCCGGCCGGAGCGGTTCTATATCGTGGTGAATCAATCGGGAGTGCCGCGAATCGAGACCCTGGTTGGCGCAGAACAGATCAACCTGGTGGCCGAAAGCGGCGGGAAGGTTGTACTGACCAACCATCCGCTGGTCGAGACTAAGCACCCTACGGGGACGGCGGATTAACTAGCTTCAGGGCTGTCGGATGCTTGGGCTGGTAAAGTCCAATCTCGCCACCGCCCGGCAACATCATCTTGGTGATGCTTCCCCACCGCTCTTCATGCACCGGTGAGAACGCCACCTTCTTTCGCTTGAGGGCCTCGATCATTGCCGGCAGGTCATCACACATCAGGTAGAGTTCGTGCAGATCGTTCTTGCCGGAGGGATGAAACGCCGCCTCCGCGCCGGGCATGGCAAAGATGAGCCACCCTCCGCCGGCATCCACTGCGGGGAACTTGAGAACGTCCCGGAAAAACGCGCGGTCCGCTTCGGGGTCCTTGCTGTACACGATGACGTGGGCGCCGGTAATCATGGGATTTCCTCCGGCGCACAGCTTACCAGTGAAGGCATCCGTGTCAAAAACTCAGGCTGACGAAGTTGAGCACACCACCGGGGCGGCGAAGCAGGTAGTATTCGTTGACCGGGCGGTCATCCTGAAGCGCTGGTGTGCTGGGTGACAGGGCGATCATCTGCTCAGGTCTGGATTCTCTCGATAGCAGCAGTTCGAATTGCTGGTCGGGTGCCGTTGCCGGACCCCATTCCAGCATGTCGACGACAGCCGGCGCCGGCATTCGGGCCACCAGTTCCGCCGCAGTGCGTACCGGAATCGGCTGACCGCTGGCGAGGAAGTGCCATCCCTGCCTGCCGTTCCACTGGAAAACACGGACATAGGGAAAGGAATCTCGCAGCGCCCGCGCGACGGACGCTTTCAGTTGGTTGTCGTTCGCATCGTTCATGCCGTCCGGCAGAAATTGCTGCAGGATTCCACCGGGACGCAGCCGCTTTCTTGCCACAGCGTAAAAATCTTCCGAGTACAGCAAGCTGGAACCGGCGGCTTGCACTGGCGGAGGAGGATCAATAATGATCGCGTCGTACTCTTCCGGCGAACGCTCTAGATAGCGGCGGCCGTCGTCAATCACCACGTGGGCCAGCGGAGATGCCAGAACGCTCGCCGCATCCGCGTGGTAATAGGGAAACAGTTTGGGAACGCTCGGCACCAGGTCCACGGCGGTAGTAGGAATTCCCCAGGAAATCGCCGAGCGGAACGTCGTGCCCATGCCAAAGCAGATGACCAGCGCGTTACGCGGCGGCTGGGCGAGCGAGGCCAGACTCAGGTGGGCCATCATCTTGGGAATCGGAACCATGGCCGTGATGTCGACTCCGTTGATCACCAGCCTCTTGCCCATGCCGGTGCCGGTGGCAATGACGGTCGCAGTGCTGTCACGCAAAACCTCCCGCTGCGGGTATTGCGTCTCAAAATCCTTGGTCAGAAATAGAATGGCCAGCCCGGCGACGGCGGCAGCGCAAGCTGTTGCCCGATTCGCAGCTCGTACTTCACTGGTAAAGCCGCAGCGGATTGCCATCGCCAGCCAGGGCAAGGTCAAAATCAGCGTGGACACATGCTCGCCGAAGTATGGCAGGAAAACGAAACCACAAAGCAGCGGCCCGGCGATGCACCCCAGCACGTTGATCCCATAAGCTCTGCCCGCACGGTCAGGATCGCCTCCTGACCAGCGATCCACCAGCATCGGTGTGAGGAAGCCCATTAGGGCCGCAAACGGCGCCACCCCAAGAAAAACGCGAAGGGACGAATCCATGCTGAGCCTGACATCGGAGGTCATCAGTGGCAGCATTCCCAGCGGCACTAGCGCAACCCAAGCCAGCTCACTCTCGCGCCGATTTGTGCGGCTCCACCGACGATAAGCTCGCGAACCAGCAAACGTTGCTAACAAGTACGCCGCCAGAATGGTGGCGAATGCATAAACGACCGGGCCGACGTAAGGTGTAAACAGTCGTATCCAGACGACTTCCATCCCCATGGTCGTAAGGCCGGTCAGGAACAGCAGAAGCAAGGGCCCGCGGCTGCGCTCAAAAGCTACGGTTGGAGCGTTGTGCCGGCTCGGACTATCGATGGCAGGCTGCTTCTGGAAAATAACGGCAAGCAGAAATGCCGATACCGCGATCAAGCCATTCAATGCCGCGCCGACCCGTAGGGTCGCATGGAATCCCCCGAGTTCGATGAGCAAGGGTGCGAACAGCGCACCCGCAATCGCACCCAGAACGTTGGCTAGATAGAGAAAGCTGAACGAACGGTGGGTCTCACCGCCCGCCTGGCTGCGGATTGCAAACATGACCAACGGGATGGTAGCGCCCATGCAGGCGCACCAGGGCACGAGGGTGAGCGCCAGACACGCTCCGGAGGCCAAATAATACGCGCCAGACGACACCGTCGCTTGCTGCGCCATGCCTTCCAGCAGATGATGCCCGTAGGACAATTGCAGCGGAACCGTGAGGGCAGAGGCCCCGATGAGCAACTCTGTCAAACCATACAAACGCAGCGGATGAAGCAAACGGTGGCCGTGGCGTCGAACCAGGGTCCCAGCGGCCCAGGAACCCAGTCCAAGACCCGCCATAAACATCGAGAGCACGATCGAGGTCAGCGCCGTAGTGACCCCAAATTGGGCCATGGCCAGCCGCAGCCACACCAGTTCGTACACGATGCTGCAAAGCCCCGAAATAAAGAAGAAAACGAAGTACCAGCTCATGGCCATAGGCATTTTAGGCTCGTTGAAGGAGGCCCTTGCAGGACGAGGCCTTCCCCAGCCCTTGCCTTGAGTATCCGGTAAATTGCCGCTCTTGAGAGGGTAACGTCGGTAACCGGGATCTCAGAGTGCTTGGGATGCCAACGGCAAAGGTATGGGTAGGGCATGGCTTCAGCGGATGCGGAAAAAGTCCGGGCAGGGCAAGCCTTCAGCCCTGCAGAAGCCCTATAAACCTGTCATCAGCGGAGCAGTTCCAATGATTTGTCATCCTGAGCGCAACGAGTGCTTCGCAAAGCGAAGGACTCGCGGAGTCGAAGGATCCCACGCGTGCTTGCAGCTTCACCCGGCGTTTCAAGGAATTCTCACCCCGGCAGCGGCTTCAAAGAGAACGCCTCGCCGGGCCTTTCTCCATGTCGGCCGCAAGGGGTCCTTCGACTCGTGCGTTTGCGCGTGCCGCGCGGACGCACTCGCTCAGATGTAATGAAAACAACACAAAGGCGTGCCTCCAAGGGTAGAGTACGTGCTCGAAGCACAAGCCCTGAAGGAGGCACGCAGATGATCCACGTTGGCGTAGATCTTCACCAGAGATTCTGTTACATGACGGCG
>JAIQFW010000124.1 GCA_020073105.1 Terriglobia bacterium | reverse complement strand
CGGAGCGACGCCCGGATACAGAGGAGCTTCCAGAGCGCATATGCAACCCGATCGTTCTCGGGACTGTTTTCCAATTCAAACACAGCAATGGGAAGCGGCCATCGGTGCCCCGTGGTCGGATGAAAGGCCATGACATCCAGCGCAAGGTATTCATTCCTTGGAATAGGGAGGACATCGGCCAGGTGCCCTCGGGCGGCGGCAACCCAGCCGAGTTCTTTACAGGAGTGCACCAAGGCCCTGGTTAGGCATGTGGTCCAGTCGCCCAGGGCCTCCGCTGTAGTCCTTGCGGACGACGGGCTCTTGCGCCAGGCCGCTGTGGGTGACTTTCACGCGGGTGCCGCTGCCCTGGGGCGTCAGCTCCCAGCGCACAATGGTGCGGCGGCGCTTGTCGTCGTGCCAGTTGGCAATCCAGGTGTAGGCGAGCACGCGGGGCGGCGAGTATTCGAGCACTTCGCCTTCGCAATGAAATTTAGTTACACCGTTGACGTTGAGCTTGCTCGGTGCGGTGTCGTAGGTCCAACTCCCGCCGACCTTGGGATCGAAGGAAAACGACTCAATTGCGCACTCAGCGCTGGTCCACCACTGCATGACCTGTTTAGGGTCAATGAGCGCCTGAAAGACGCGCGCGGGGGGAGCGGCGATGGTGATCTCCGCAACGATTGCGTCCTGATCGGGAGTGATTACGCTAGTAGCCATGGGTTCTCCGTGGGCCGGGCGCGGACGCCCGGCCTCGATAGTCGTACTTACTTGCTGCGTTGCATGTCGAAGCGTTCGTGCATTTTGGAGCCGTCGTTGGTGGCGAAATCCCACTCTTCCACATAGTGGTTGGCGTCCACCAGGGTCACGACGTGGTGCTCCATATGTCCGGGTTGCGAAGGCAGCAGGTTGGTGGCGTCGAGGAAGGTGAAGCTGACTGACTTGCCGTCGGCCGACAGGGTCCCAGCCATGCGCGGCTGATTCCCCGCGCCGCAGTAGTGGGTCATCAGCAGACGGTCGCCATCCATATGGAAGACCGAAATCATGTCTTCATCGGAATGGATCTCGCTGATAAGAGCGGAGCCGCCTGAAGTGACGCGGTAGGAGGTCTGCACGGCGCGGCCTGCGCTGGATTTGCCGGACCAGGAGCCTTGCAGGGTCTTGAGTTTTTCCAAGGCGGCGCCAGCGTCGGAGGCCAGAGCGGCGGTGGCGAACAGCAGAATGAAAATGGATAGCGCGATGCGATGGGATTTCATGTTCAGTTCTCTCCTCGTTTCTTTTTCGATACAGCTACAGAAGTCTCTTTGGCGTATTCGGATTCGACAAACGCTTTCAAATTCGTGAGGCTGGTCTGCCAGAAGACGCGGTACTGCTCCAGCCAGGAATCGACGGCCCGGAGCGGCGCGGGGTTGAGCTGATAGAGGCGATGCCGGCCCTGACGATGTTCCTGCACCAGGTGCGCCCGGCGCAGCAGGCGCAGGTGCTTCGAGATGGCCGGCCGCGAGATGGGAAAGGCGCGGGCAAGCTGGCCGGCGGGCTGGCTTCCCTGCCGCAGCAGGTCAAGCACGGCGCGGCGGGTGGGGTCGGCCAGGGCATGGAAGGTGCTCTCCGGCGAATATGTAACCGATCGGTGACGCATAATACGTAACTATACGGTTACATAAAAGAAGTTGTCAAGAGAAAATTCCCAAAGGCCTGAAAGCAACACCTTCAACGCAGAGGACGCGGGCCAAATCAGGTACTTCGGATCAAATCCAGGAAGGCGCGGTGGACGCGGGTGTCTGCCGACAGTTCGGGATGGAAGGTTGCGGCCATGACTTTGCCCTGCCGCACGGCCACCGGATCCTCGCCCTCCGTGGCGAGAACTTCGACGCCCGGCCCGACGTGCTCAATTTTGGGGGCGCGGATGAAGACCATCTCGATGGGCGAGCCGTTCAGCTTCCCCTCCCGGATGGAGCTGTCCACTTGACGGCCGTAGGCGTTGCGGCGGATGCGGATGTCGAGGACGCCGAGGCCAGTTTGCTTGGGGTTTTCGACCTCGTTGGCCAGGAGGATGGCTCCGGCACAAGTACCGAAGGTGGGCTTCACGCGGACGAATTCCTTGAGCTTTTCAAATCCGGCTTGGCCCAAGAGCTTGAGGAAGGTGGAAGACTCGCCGCCGGGGATGACCAGGCCGTCGATCTGATCGAGTTGCTCGGGCTTCTTGACGAGCACAACTGTGGCGCCCAGTTCTTCGAGCCGTTTGCGGTGCGCGTCAAAGTCGCCCTGCAGGGCAAGTACGCCGATGGTCATAGCATTCAGCGGTGAGCATTTAGCTCTAACTTCAGAAGAGACGTTCCAAATCTCGCGCACCATGTACGACGCGGAGGATGAATATCTCTTCCGCCTGAAATCTGTAGAAAAGCAGATGCTTGGGAAAATTTGAAATCGGTGTTCGTCTCACACCCTGCATCCGGAGATTCAAATGTGCACAGCGCTCCGGCGGCGGGCCGATTCACAACGCGCAGCACTGCTGCCATGACAGCTTTCTCCCATCGCCTGGATAGAGCTTTTCCAGATTGCGCAGCATACCAATCAGCCTGTTCCAGGATGTCGGCGACAGCCGCATCGCTGAAGACAAGCCGAGACTTGTTCACCGCCGCCGCGTCCGGTCGCGCAGAGCGGAGACCAGCCCTTTACGGCGAATCTCCGCCACAGGCAGTTCAATTTTGCCGCCCTTCACGGCGGCAATGAGCTCTTGCTCAAGATCACCCAAGCGACGCTCTTTGTCCTGGCGAATCAGTTCACGGACGTACTCGCTCGGCGTACCCCAATCGCCGGTAGCGACCTGACCCTCGACGTAGTCTTTCAGAGCTTCGGGCAGCGAAATGTTCAACGAGGTCATAGCCATGACTTCATATTATGACAGTTTATGAAGGTTCTCAACCTCGCCATGTTCGGTGCGTCAATGTCACCCTCCAAGGGAAGAGCATTGATGGTCGTTACTGTCTCACTCCTGGCATGGCTCAGTTGCCGACTGGCAGTGCGAATCTCATAGTCTTTCCACGCCGGGCCCCCGCAGAAACAACTAGCTTGCCGCTAAAAGCGTTGAAACCGCGACACGCTATCCTGAAGCGGTAGGTACCTTGAGGAACTGATGGAATTGAGAATCTGCCACTGTCGTCCGTCGTTGCGGAGAAAAGTTGATCCGACTTGCCCGGACCTATGATCTCGATCAGAGTGCCAGGTAGGCCTGTTTTGTCGCCAACAGCACGAGTGATTATGCCTTGAACGGATCGAACATGGACATCAGCTGCCCTGATATCGACCTGCACATCAGGAACGTTGGTGAATCCCCGTAGTGGTCCAGAGTCAAATCTTCCCTGGGTCCAACAAACAGGCACTGCCAACGCAAGCATTACTGTCCAAACAATAGCCATACCTCGCAATACTCACCATCCTCTCGTCTGCAGCATGTGAGCCTCATCAAGCGCACTCACGGCCAGACCCTTCATCGCGCCAGCCAAATCCTCGCTCACTTCAAGTAACACTTTAGGGTCTTGATAGTGCGTGGCAGCCTGGACGATGGCCTTGGCCCGCTTCTCGGCTTCCTTCGGGTCGGCAAAGGTGGTCGAATCCTTCATGAAGATGCCCGAGCCGACGAACACGGCTTCGGCGCCAAGTTGCATCACCAGCGACGCGTCGGCTGGCGTGGCGATTCCTCCGGCGGAGAAGTTCGGCACAGGGAGCTTCCCTTCCTTGGCGACCATCTTGACCAGTTCGTACGGCGCCTGGTGCTCTTTGGCCTTGGCGTAAAGCTCTTGCTCGCTGAGCACGGTCAGAATCTTCATCTCCTGCACGATCTGGCGGATGTGCTTGACGGCGTGGACAACGTCGCCCGTGCCAGCCTCGCCTTTCGTCCGGATCATGCACGCGCCCTCGGCGATGCGGCGCAAGGCTTCGCCCAGATTGCGGGCACCGCAAACGAAGGGCACAGTGAAGGCGTGTTTATCCACATGGTGGGCTTCGTCGGCCGGGGTGAGTACTTCGGATTCGTCGATGTAATCGACCCCGAGTTCCTGAAGGATCTGCGCCTCGGCAAAGTGGCCGATGCGGCACTTGGCCATGACCGGAATCGACACGGCGGCCATGATTTCGCGAATCTTCTTGGGCGAGGCCATGCGGGCCACGCCGCCCTCGGCCCGAATCTGTGCGGGCACACGCTCCAGCGCCATGACCGCGACGGCGCCGGCTTTCTCGGCGATGACCGCCTGCTCGGCATTGGTGACGTCCATGATGACGCCGCCCTTCAGCATCTCGGCGAGGCCGGTCTTCAGGCGAAGGCTGGTGGAGTTTCCGTTGTTCTGCGACATAAGTGCATTCTCCTTCGGAAAGGCTAGGTTCAGGATAGACGGACGAATGGCTAGTGTGCTATGGCCATTTTATTGTAATCTGTACATACCATTACAGGGGGGGGGGCCTTAACCGCAAAGGTCGCTGAGGATTCGCAGAGAGCGCGAAGGACACTGAATGGCAAAAAAGCCGAGCACGCTGCCGTTGAATCTCCGGGAGCCGGCACCCGGAACGCCGCTCTATCGCTGGCTCTATGAGGAGCTGCGGTTGGCGATTCTGTCCGGCCACCTGCATCCCGGAGCGAGGCTTCCCGCTACTCGCGACTTGGCAGAGCAGTACGGAATTTCGCGCCCCACGGTGGTGACCGCGTTTGAACAACTGCAATCAGAGGGATATGTGGATGGCAAAGTGGGTTCGGGAACATATGTCAGCCAGACCCTGCCGGACCAGTTCTTGCAGGCGCCAAAGGCAGCATCCCGGCCTGCGGGGCGCCGTCGCAGGGTCCCGCTTTCCGCCTACGCGCGACGCCTGCAACCGCTGCGGCGAGCGGATTCCAGCCGGATCCGGGCTTTCCGTGCGAACCTTCCGGCACTGGATGAGTTCCCGATGGCGCTGTGGGCGCAGGTTGCCTCGCGGCGCCTGCGACATGTGCCGGCGGGTCTGCTGGCCGGTGGTGAGGCGCGCGGGTATCGTCCGTTGCGCGAGGCGGTGGCTGAGTACTTGAATACTTCGCGCGGTGTGAAGTGTTCAGCCGAACAGGTCCTCATCATCTCTGGCGTACAGGAAGCGCTCAATCGCGCGGCGCATCTTTTGCTCGATTCAGGAGACCCGGTGTGGATGGAAGAGCCAGGTTATCCGGGAGCGGCGGCGGCGTTTCGCTCGGTCGGCGCGCAGGTGTGTTCGGTTCCGGTTGATTCCGAGGGTCTGAACCTTGAAGCGGGGATTCAGCGATGGCCGAGGCCGCGAATGATTTACGTAACGCCCGGCCACCAGTTCCCGCTGGGTGTGACCATGAGCCTGAGCCGGCGGTTGTCGCTGCTGGAGTGGGCGCGGCGGGCGCGGGCCATCATCTTTGAAGATGACTACGACAGCGAATACCGCTACGCGGGCCGCCCGATTCCGGCACTGCAGGGCCTGGACAAAGCCAGTGTGGTGATTTTTGCCGGCAGCTTCAGCCTGGTCATGTTCCCTTCCCTGCGCTTGGGCTACGTGGTGGTTCCGCCGGACTTGGTGGACATCTTTGCCGCGGCCGCGTCGGTCAGCACGCACCATCCTCCGCTGCTCGACCAGGTGGTCCTATGTGATTTCATTCAGGAAGGCCATTTCGCCCGGCACGTTCGCAGGATGCGCCAGCTATATGGCGAACGGTTGGAAGTGCTGAAAGAGGAGACGCGGCAGAAGCTGGGAGGACGATTGGAACTGCGCCATGTTGAAGCCGGGCTTCGGACGGTGGGATGGCTAAAGGGTGGTGTCTCCGCCGAACATGTGGCACGGGCGGCAGCAGAGCGGGATGTGGAGGTGGTTCCTCTCAGCCGCTACGCGTATGGAAGATCGCGGAGAAACGGCTTGGTGCTGGGATTTGCGGCGGTGGATGAGAAAGAGTTGAGGCGAGGAGTGGAGGAGCTGGCGAGGGTGTTGGAAGTGGGCGAATAAGA
Source organism: Terriglobia bacterium (assembly GCA_020073105.1). Taxonomy (GTDB): domain Bacteria; phylum Acidobacteriota; class Terriglobia; order Terriglobales; family Acidobacteriaceae; genus JAIQFW01. The sequence goes on along the minus strand of JAIQFW010000124.1, from coordinate 7,895 downwards.
AGTGATTTTTGTTGTAGCGGACGTTTCCGATTTACGACCCGGCCAATGAGTAAAATGGAGATATTACGCCAGTTGACGAAGAAACCAAGGCTGCCCGGCCAGCCGATAAATTTTCTTCTTCTAAGTGTCAGTGGCACTTGCTCAATCCCCACGCTCACCGATAAAGGAGCTTAGAGAGCGCAGGTAAACCCGGGCTGCTCGGACCCTCCTGATGTCGCCTACCTCACCATTGGCGTACTTCTCAAGCTCTGCTGCTGCGTACAGTGCACGAGGCAGTTCGGCTTGCAGCCCGTCTTCTCGATGGTGCCCGTCGACCGGACCACGCTGTTCATAGAGTTCGTATGCGCGACGCTTGATTTCATCGTGAAGTGCAACATCAGTGGAGTGATCTGCCCCGATGGAGAGATGAGCTTCGGGAGTCATGGGAGAGGTACCTCCTACTTTGCTGATATGCCACCCGCCGAAAACGTATTCTTCTTTTGCCTGTATACCGGGCGTCGCCGCGCTCTCGCCCGCTTGGACTGCAGAGGTTGGGTGCTGCCTTCCGGACGAGTCCCGGCCTGTTGTTCTCTTTATCGCAAATGGCTAAACCTTTCTGTGACCCGGCACACCTCTACAAGTGACAACATCGAACCTCGGCCAGCCCATCACGGTGATGAGAGTCACACCTCACTGACATCCGCGGGGATCTGCGCCTACCGTTGGGGGGTCTGGAAAACAAACAGTTCGCCCCTCCCCCAACTGTACCGTTCCTCGCGGGGCAGCTTCCGGGCTCGACGAACAAACCCACCAAGGAGGGTCATCCCTATGTTTGCCCGTATTCTCGAATTTGTTCCGAAGATGGAAAAGAAAGTCGAGTTCATCAAGGTCGTCAACAACGAGATTCTCCCCATTCTGAAGAAGCAGGCTGGCTTTCTCGAACTGCTGCCCTTCTTCCCCGAAATCAGAACGGAGAGAGTTTTGACTATCAGCCTCTGGACGGAGAAGAGGCACGCAGAGGCCTATGAGCGCGAGTGGTTCCCGAAAGTTCAGGAGATCCTGAAGCCCTATCTAACCACTCCGATGACCTGCAAGTACTACATGGTCGAAACAACAATTTGCGAGCATTTCGAGAAGGCGCTAGTAGCCTAAGCGAATCAGACACGAATAGAAAGCTGGAGCGGGAGAGGACCTCATGCTCTGGCTTTTTTTCTTTGTTACGGCAGCGGTCACAGCAACCAGTAGGAGCCTTCAACGCAGAACCCGTCATAAGGAAAATGGCGATATTGCAACAGCAATATGTAGTTACGTGTCTTCCCACTGCTGCTTGAGTCTGCTTGGAAGTGCGTGGGAAAGCCACGGCTAAGCTTGCCGAATGTACCTTGTGAGCCAAGTCACAGCCGGCTGTAGTGCAAGTCACAGCCGAGACTTTCGTGCGGGTGAACACTAGTCTAGTGATGCAGGTCACAACCGTCTGTCCATAGGGGACGCTGGTTGATTTGGGAAGATAAGGGTCACTGGAGGTGATTTGTGCTCTCACCATACGGACTGGATCTCATCGAAAGCTGTCTGACCTGTAAGATGCGGACCGAGCGGCTCTTCTGTGACCTACCTGGGGCTGCATTGCAGGCATTTGAAAACATCAAATACGCAACCGCGTACCCCGAGGGTGCAGTACTGTTTGTGGAAGGGCAGGTGCCGCGGGGCATCTTCGTATTGTGCAAGGGCCAAGTCAAGGTCTCCATTTGCGCCCCTGACGGCAAAACGCTGATCGTAAGAATTGCCAAACCGGGCGACGTTCTGGGCCTCAGCGCCGCGGTCTCGGGAGAGCCGTACGAGTTGACCGCGGAAACCACAGGTCCGTGCCAACTGAACTTCGTGAAACGCGACGATCTCTTGCGCTTCCTCAAGCAACACCCCGAGGCGTGCTTCAAGGTCGCCGAACAGTTGAGCGAGAAATACAACACTGCGTGTCATGAACTCCGCACCCTCGGCCTTTCCCATTCAGCTGGTGAGAAGCTGGCGAGGCTGCTCCTAGAATGGAGTTCGAATAATGAGGAAGTTGCCCAACAAAAACCAGGGCTCAAGTTGCCGCTTACCCACGAAGAGATCGGGCAAATGATAGGGACATCACGTGAGACGGTGACCCGCCTGTTCGGGGACTTCAAGAAGCGGAAGATCGTGCAAGGCAATGGGTCAATGCTCGTTATCCGCAACAAGGCGGCGCTGAATCTGATTGCGGCGAATAATCAGGCCTCTCCCGAGAGCATTCCCACCATGGGACGCAACACCCCCTGAGGCAAGAACGATTCCAGCCGTAACCGCCGAACTCAGTAGTACGAAGCCGCCTCTCCGAAGGCTTTTCACTTACACCCCCGTTGCCGCTTGCCGGTAGTTGACGAAAACAGGCGATAGCGCGTTTTGACCACTGGTCAGCTGTGTTATGGCCATTTTGAACCAACGACTGTAGACTCCTCCGACTCCGTTGGTCACCGGCTCCGGTGACTTGGCGCACTGACAAGATATTTCGATGGACTAGTTTTAACTTGTTCGGGAAAAGTGTGTTCCGGCTTCGTTCTGACCTGCCGGGAAGCACATCCATACAGGAGAACTGCGGTCATGAAGATGAGACTTGGGGTTGTGGCTATGCTGGCGCTTGCTCTTGCTCTGCCAGCCTTCGGTGCCGGCAACAAGACTTACAAGACTACTTATCCCGTTGCTTGCAGCGAGCTTTGGGGTGCGGTCAAAGTCGCCCTCGGCAATCCGGACAACTACAAAGACGTGCAAAGTGACGAGGACAAAATGACTGCTGACTACAATGTGAAACACTCCATTCATTGGTCCGTTATCGGAGCGGTCAACCAGGGCAAAAACCACGTCTCATTGGTACCGATTGGTACCGCGTGCGAGATGAGTGTGGTGTCGATGTATAGCGGGCTTTCGCACAACGATCAGGGTGATTTCAAGAAGCGCGTGGATGAAGCGCTGGCCAAGCTGCAGGCGCCGATGCCCGCCGAACCCACGAAGCCGCAGACGCCAGCGAAGTGATGGCAGAAATTCACGCATCTCGACGGTTTCCATAGCTTAGATTTATGGGTTTCGGCAATTGCTGTCAGCAAGGCGATTACACTCACAACCGAGAGAAGTGTGCTCAGTGTCCAGTAATGTGGCCAGCGGAACCATGGGCAACCCGGGAGACGTGGACCTGGTGTTCTCCCGCAACTCGCCGTGCGCTCAGTGGGCCTTGGCTAGCGCCGCTTGAATCTGGGGCATGAGGATGTCGCGGACATAGTGCCAGTAGGGCACGAGGCTGAGCGCAGCCTGGGCGTCGGCCTCTGCGGCCTTTAGATCGGGAGCGGTTCGATTGAGGTTCGACCACGACCGATTCATCAAGAGTTCGGGTTCTGCCCATGACGGTTCCAGCGGGTCGCTAGGGGGCTTCTGGGCGCGAACTATTTCCAGACCCCGGTTGTAGAGCTCGAAAGCCTTATCCTGACCGCCGCCACGCTCCGGCGGAGTTGACCAGCGCACCGGGCCCATGATCCAAAGAAAGCGAGGGTTGTCCGGCGCCTCTGCCTTGAGCTCCTTCGTCAGCGGGATTGCCTGCTGCAGCAATTCCTGGGCACGGGCTTGATCTTTGTGATTGATATACATCAGGTAGCCGAGGCAGGAAGCCTCGCCGATTTTGGCCTCAACGTTGGTGGAGTCCTGCGTGATTGCGTCCTTAAAGTCGGCGATGGCGGCGTTGAGGTCAGCTTCGAGATCCGTGGGCGTCGGAGTTTCATTGAACCCGTTGATCGCCCGCCGCCACAGGGCGAAGCCGCGCCAGTACTGTATGCGGGAGGCGAGTGTCTTGTCTCCGGATGGGGAGAGTTCAGCGTGAAGGCGCTGAAGGGCGGCGCGGTCGCCTTCATAGTCGGCCTTGCGGATCTGTTCGACCGTACGAACGATGGCATCGCGGGGAGAAGGCTTCGGTGTTTGTGCCAGGCATGTGCAGGGTGCCGCCACGAGAGTGAGCAGGACAATTGGTTTGAGCACGGGCCCCTCCTGTGTCGCTGGGTGGCTTGGGCGGAAGGGGCGCGAAAAGGGTATCGAGCAGGCAGCGAGTAGCGGGGCAAGACAGCAGATTCCTCGACACGCTCTTGGCGCTAGTGCGCCTGCGAGCGGCTCGGAATGACAACAATTTGAAGGTTAGGTGAGACCGAGCCTACCGATCCACGAACTTGGAAAACATCTTGTGGGGATCGATGGCGATGAACAAGCCTTCGCCACGGGCCAGGACTTCCCCTTTCTGGTTCAGAATCTCGCCCATGTTGATGTGCTTGCGGCCCTTGACCTGGACCTCTCGCGACTCGACGCGCAGAGGTTTGTTGAGCGGTACCGGCTTGAGGTAGTCCACGGTGATCTGTTTAGTAAGGGCAACGACGTGGCGCAACTTGTTCACTTTGCCCATGGCTTCGTCGAGCAGGGTGGCGATAATTCCTCCGTGGGCATGGCCTGGCGGGCCGGTGTAGCGTTTGCGCAAACGAAAACGGCAAACGAAGCAGTCGCGCTCCTCATCGTAAGCGAACTTCAGGCGCATGCCTTCGGGATTGTTCTTGCCGCACGCGAAGCAGTAGTTCTTTTGGAGACGGACGTAACGGGTGCTGTGGCCGTGACCGTGGGATTTCTTGGGCATAGACGTGAAGATTGTATCGTGGTGGGCCGAAATCACAGAGCCAGGTTACGATCTCTTTATTCTGTCAAGACCGGTTGTCAGTTCCCAGTTCCCGGTGCTCAGTTGCCGGGAACCACAACAGGGCTTGCCTACGTCACAGCCACCTGTGATAGACTTCCGGGCCAGCCACACTTTTCTGTTCTTGCAACGAGCAACGAAATGCACACACCACGACCTCGGGAGGTCTCGTAGATGGGCCTCGTTCTGCTGGCGATTATCTGGCTGATCACCTTCTTTAGTACCTACTTCTTCGCAGCAAAAACCTGGTGGCTTCCGCATGGCGCTGCCAAAGCCGCGTCGTTCATTGACCATCAGTTCGCCTTGACCTACATCCTCATGGGGATTGTCTTCGTGGCGGCGCAAGGTGCGCTGGGTTGGCTGGTGTGGAAATACCGGGACGGTGCTTCGAATGGACCCGTCGACTACTCCCACGGCAACACCACGATGGAGCTGATGTGGACGACGCTGACGGCAGTGCTGTTCATCGGGCTGAACCTGATGGGCAGCCATGTGTGGGCCAGTGAGCGTTTTGCTCCGGCCGCGGCAGGGGCGGTGCCGGTGGAAGTGACGGGAATGCAGTTTGCCTGGTACTTCCGGTATCCGGGTGCGGATGCGAAGTATGGGCGGACCGACCCCAAGCTCATGGATCCTTCGGCAGGCAACGAGGCTGCGTTGGGTTTGGACACAGCGGATGCAGCGGGCAAGGACGACGTGATCACGGGCACGATGTATATTCCGGTCAACCGGGAGGTCGATCTCACGCTGCGGGCCGTGGACGTAATTCACAGCTTCTTTGTTCCGTCGTTCCGGTTTAAGCAGGATGCGGTGCCCGGGCTCGCAATCCACATGCACTTCACACCCACCGAGATCGGCGATTACGAGATTGCCTGTGCCGAGTTGTGCGGACTGGGTCATTACAAGATGCACGGCATGGTGCATGTGGTGAGCCAGGAAGATTTTGACAAATGGCTGGCAGCACGGGAGGCGGAGAAACAATAATGGTTGCCCAGGATGCTCACGCGCACGCGGCCCCTCAGGGCTTCATTCGGAAATACATCTTCAGCCTGGACCACAAGGTCATCGGGATTCAGTACATCCTGCTGGCACTGACGGCGGTTTTCGTCGGGATGTTCCTGTCACTGCTGATGCGGATTCACATGATCTGGCCGACGGCGGTGCTGCCGTTGGTAGGCGAGATCAAGCCGGAGACCTACCTGAGCCTGCTCACCATGCATGGCACGATTATGGTGTTCTTCGTGCTGACCACGGCCCCGCAGGGCGGTTTCGGTAACTACTTTCTGCCCATCCAAATCGGGGCGCCGGACATGGCGTTCCCGGTCCTGAACATGCTTTCCTTCTGGACGACGTTCGTGGCCTTCGTGGTTATGCTGGCGGCGTTCTTTGTGACCGGTGGTGCTCCGCTGCACGGCTGGACCGGATATGCGCCGCTCAGCGCGTTGCAGAGTGCGGGGCCAGGTGAACAACTCGGCGCAGACCTGTGGATCACCAGCATTGCAATCTTCTGTATCGCGTCGTTGATGGGAGCGCTGAATTTCATCACGACGACGCTCGATCTGCGGGCCAAGGGCATGACCATGATGCGCATGCCGCTGACCGTGTGGGCGTGGTTCATCACCGCGATTCTGGGCCTGCTGGCGTTCGGGGTGCTGCTCTCAGCGGGTATTCTCCTCTTGCTTGACCGCAACCTGGGCACCAGCTTCTATGTGCCGCTGGTGGTGGTGAATGGTCAGGTGATGGGACACAAGGGCGGCTCTCCGCTGCTCTGGCAACACTTGTTCTGGTTCTTTGGACACCCCGAGGTGTACATCGCGATTCTGCCCGGCATGGGCGTGGCTTCGCAGTTGCTGTCCACGTTCGCTCGCAAACCAATCTTTGGGTACAAAGCGATGGTGTACGCGATCATGGCCATTGGCATCCTCGGCTTCGTGGTCTGGGGGCACCATATGTTCATGAGCGGCATGAGCCCGTACTCGGCGTTCGCGTTCTCCATCATGACCATGGCCATCGGCGTGCCCTCAGCGATCAAGACTTTTAACTGGCTGGGAACAATCTATAAGAGCCGGGTGCGCTTTCACACGCCCATGCTCTATGCCATCGGTTTCGTTTCGCTGTTTGTCTCCGGCGGATTGAGCGGACCATTCCTGGCACAACCGGTGCTGGATATTCCCCTCCACGACACGGCCTTCGTGGTGGCACACTTTCACCTGATCATGGGGGTGGCAGCGATCTTTGGGATGTTTGCTGCTACGTATTACTGGTTCCCAAAGATGTTCGGACGGATGATGAACGAACGGTGGGGCAGAATTCATTTTGTGCTCACGCTGATCGGGACCTATTCCATCTTCATGCCGATGCACTATCTGGGCATGGCCGCCCAGCCGCGGCGGTACTCCCAGTTCACAGAAGTGGCCTATCTGAGCAATCTGATGCCGCTCAACCGTTTCATAACCTACGCGGCGTTTATCACGATCGGCGCGCAGTTCATCTTCGTGATCAACCTGTTCTGGAGCATGTTCAAAGGGCCGAAAGCGAGCGACAATCCGTGGGAAGCGACTACGCTCGAGTGGACGACGGCGACACCGCCTCCGCACGACAACTTTGGCGGACATACGCCCGTGGTTTATCACGGGCCGTATGAATACGGTGTGCCCGGTGCTCCGAAAGACTACGTGATGCAGACGGATCCGGCGGGAGTGGCGGCGCACTAGGGTTTTGTGTAGCGCGGGCATTCTTGCCCGCGTGCGGTTGAATCTGGGGTCAGGGTTGGCGGACAAGAGGTCCGCCCCACACAAGCAGGACATGGCGAGTTTCAGTTCAACAGTTCCGGTGCAGATCCCGAAGACGGGCCAGGGCGGCGGCGGTACCCAGCCACCTGTCTATGGCGGCGGCGATGGCGGCCGGGGTGATAGCTACCCGGACTACGGAGCGCGGCTGCGGCGGGCGCGATTGGGACTGGCCGTCGCGCTCGCGCCCATCTTCATGTTCTTTGTGTCGATCGTGAGCGCGTACATCGTTCGCCAGGGACTGCCGACATTCGACGATCGGACGAGCACCTACGTTCGCGATTGGATTCCGGTGCAGCTGCCGCTCGCCTTGTTGCTGATCAACACCGGCTTGCTGGCGGCCAGCAGCCTCACGGCAGAGTTTGCACGACGGGGGATTACCCGGCAGGCGGCCC
>JAIQFW010000123.1 GCA_020073105.1 Terriglobia bacterium | reverse complement strand
CAAAGTCGAATTCGGAGTAATTTGCGTAGGGTAAGGGTTTGCGGATGTCCCACTTCACGCCGCTGGCGCGCAGCACCGGGCCGGTCACACCCAGAGCTTTGCAATCCGCTGCGGAAATCTTGCCCACGTCCTTGGTCCGCTCCACCCAGATGCGGTTGGTGGTGAGCAGTTCTTCGTATTCGTCAATCTTCGGTGGGGCGAAGTCGAGGAACTTCTTCACGTCGTCCTCGAAGCCATCGTAAGTTTCGTACTGACAACCACCGATGCGAAAGGCGTGGGTGGTGAGGCGAGCGCCGCAGTATTTCTCGAAAATCTTGAGAATCTCCTCCCGGTCGCGGAAGGTATAGAACAGTGGTGTCATGGCGCCGATATCGAGCGCGTGCGTCCCCAGCCACAACTGGTGACTCGCCAAACGGTTGAGTTCTGTGAGGATCACGCGAATGTACTTCGCGCGCGGTGGGGCCTCAACGTTGAGCAGCTTCTCGACCGCTTCGCAGTAGCCCAGACCATTCGAGACCGCGGCCACGTAATCCATGCGATCCACGTAAGGATTGAACATGGTGTAGGTGCGGTTCTCGGCGATCTTCTCCACGCCGCGGTGGAGGTAGCCGATCACGCACTCCGTACCCAGGACTTTTTCCCCATCCAGCTTGAGGATCACGCGCAGCACGCCGTGGGTCGCAGGGTGTTGCGGACCCATGTTGATGATGAGCTCGTTGGAGTCGAGGAAAGTCTTGTCGGGTTCGCCGAGCTCCAGGTGCGAGAGGTAGGTGGTCGGATCTTTCGTTATCGGGTCCGCCATGTTTATTGGCCGCTCTCGATCCCCAGGTTGATCTGCACCCATTCCTGGTCTTGCTGAATGATGCCGTAATCCTTCCGCAACGGGTAGCCCCTCCAGCCATCGGGCAGCAGGATCCGTTTCAAGTCGGGATGGCCGTCGAAGGAAACACCAAACATGTCGAATATCTCCCGCTCCAGCCAGTTGGCCGTGGGCCAGATGGCGACCGAACTCGGAAAAGTTGCGCCGTCGGCGATCATGGTCTTCACCCGGATTCGCTCGTTGCGCTCGAACGAATAGAGAATCCAGACAAGCTCGAATTGCTTCTCGCGGCTGGGATAATGGACCGCAGTCACGTCCACGCAGTAATCGAATTGCTCTTCATCGCGGAGAATCTGCAGGACCTCATGCGTGATCGAGGGATCCAGCACCAGGTAGTTCTGACCCAGATAGGTATTGGCTTCAAGCCCCGAACCATACTGGCGCTTGAGCTTGGTCACCATGGGTGACTCCCAGGGAACCGGAGTGGGACCGGCAGGCTTGGCGGGCGCCGCATGAGGTTTTTCGGCGGAAGGAGCGGGGGTGCCGGCAACGGGCTGTCCCGCTGGCGCTTTGGGCTCGCCGCTTGGCGGCGAGGCAGGCGACTTTGGATCCTCAGGCATACCTGGAACGGTACAAACCTCCGGCTCAGCAGACGGTTTGGAGGAACGTTAAGTGATAACAGCTTGGCTGGAGCCTGTCAACGTCGAGAGTCACGCCTGCTCGGGTCAGGTCAAGTGGCGCACGCGCGCTCCTGAGGCGTCACGGAACTTTACGGACTGAATGCTAAGTGCTGAGTGCTAAATGCTCGTTCCTACACCCACTCCAGCGCGCCTTTTTTCCAGATCCAGATGTACCCAACGATCAGAATACCCAGGAAGATGAGCATCTCGAGCAGTCCGAACATACCCAGCGCTTTGAACTTCACTGCCCAGGGGAACAAGAAGATGGTCTCCACGTCGAAGACCACGAACAGGATGGCAACGATGTAATAGCGGACTGTGTAGCGGCCGCGCGAGCTGTCAAAGGGGTCGATGCCGCATTCGTAAGGCATGAGCTTGGTGCGGTTCGGGTTCTCCGGACGCACCAGCTTGGCCAGCACCAGGGTGAGCGGAATAAGAGTCGCGACAATCGCCACAAATATAAAGAGCGGAATGTAATTTTGCGGCATGGCGCCTCAAGTGCTCACTGACGAGCTCCACAAATCTCTTGTTGTCATCCCGAGCGAAGCGAGGGATCTGCAGTTCTTCTCAGCGCTGCGGAACTACAGATTCCTCGTCGCTGCTCCTCTGAATGACAAGATCCAGAGGTCTTGACGAGCTCTTGAAAGCTCGTACCCATTCATACTATCCCCGTCTGCATCCGCCTTCAAGGCCCTACGGCTTTTCCCAATGCACGGTGGCGAACTGCTTGGGGTCGAAAACTGCGGGATCGAGCTTCACGCCACCTTGAATGTCAGAGTACTCCTCGCTGAAAACCATCTTGTCGGCGGCGTGAACTTCGACCCGCGCTGCCACCCAGGCACCCGCGAGCCGGCGGTAGTCGGCAAAGCGAATGTCCTGAATTTTTTTCGGATCGGCCTGAGCGGGCTCGAACAGCCGGACAAACAACAACCGGTCTTTCTCTACCCAGAATTGCTTGGACTGCAGATCGCCCTTCTCCGCGCCGACGACATAGACCGGATGTCCCTCCCAGGTGTCCTCATGAAACTTGGTAAGGTCGAAGCCCTCGCCCTTCACAATGTTGGTGGTCGCCTCCGGAGGCTGGCGATATACGTCGAAGCCCAGCACCAGGAGCATGTTCACCAGGGGACGAGTTGCCGTGACTTTGCCCTCCCGAAACGCTGTTACCGTCCCGTCTGCCAGGAGGAATCCGTTCCCGTCACTCGGTGGCCCTATGTCGACGCGCAGCTTCCCGGGTAGCAGGGCTGCTTCATACCAGGTTTCAACCTTGGTGGTTCCATCGGCATTGTAGGTCGTACTCTTCTGGGTGAAAGTCAAAGTCTCATACCACGAGTGCCGATAGCGATCATGCATGGCTCGCAGGACAGCAGCACCGTCGCGAGCCTCTTGGGCATCCGCCAGCGGGAATGTCAACAGAACCAGCGGGAGCAACAACCATTTTCTAGGGGTCATTCTCTCCTCCGGGAATGTCTGCGAGAGTGACAAGTGTTAGACGTGGGAACCAGAAGAAGTCTTAGCCTTTATTGTTGGCCTCGACCAACTGCCGACCCGGTGTGAGCCGACCGCCGACCGAGGCTTGTTTATAATCGCTGTTCGGGCTTTCCGAACCTAGCGGATTCGCAACTCGGTCCTCGACAAAGGAACCCATTGGCACTCGACGAGAACATTTATAAGCTGCGGCTGGAGAAGCTGAAACAAATTGAAGCGCTCGGGCAGCAGGTCTATCCGACCCAGTACGACTTTACCCATACCGTCCCCACAATTCTCGCAGAGTACTCGGGGAGATCCGCCGAGGAGTTGGAGGCTTCCCGCATCACGGTGCGCGTCGCCGGCCGGATCATGGCCATCCGCCTCATGGGTAAGGCTGGTTTTGCGCACCTGCAGCAGGCGGGACAGAAGTTACAGATTTACGTGAAGAAGGACGCTGTAGGTGATAAAGGATTTGAACTTTATAGGTTGCTCGATTTAGGGGACCACATCGGCGTGAGCGGCTATCTTTTTCGCACTCGCACGGGCGAACTGACGGTGCATGTGGAGGAGCTTACCTTTCTCTCCAAGGATCTGTTGCCGCTCCCCGAGAAGTGGCATGGCCTCACCGACGTCGAGCTGCGCTACCGCCAGCGCTATGTCGACCTAGTCGTGAACCCTGACGTGCGCGAAGTCTTTCTGAAGCGCAGCAAACTGGTGCAGTCGATGAGGCGCTTTATGGACTCGCACGGCTTCGTCGAAGTCGAAACTCCGATGATGCAGCCCATCGCCGGAGGAGCGGTGGCCAAGCCGTTTGTGACCCATCACAACACCCTCGACATGGATTTGTATCTGCGGATTGCGCCGGAGTTGTATCTCAAGCGGCTGACGGTCGGCGGCTTCGATCGCGTATACGAAATCAACCGCAATTTCCGCAATGAAGGCTTGGGCTGGCGCTGGAACCCTGAGTTCACCATGCTCGAGTTCTATCAGGCCTACACCAACTACCGCGGAGTGATGGACCTGACCCAGCAGTTGATCGAGCAAGCCGCCAAGGACGTAACCGGGGGCACGAAGACGAAGTGGGGAGAGCACGAGATCGACTGGCATGCCGACAACTGGCGGCGCATGACCATGCGCGAGGCGATCATTCATTACTGGCCGGATGCTGCCGGAGCCAAGCCCGCGATGGCAGACTTCGCGACACACGATTCGGTGAAGGCCTTAGTTGAACGCTTCAACACTGCCCACGCGCACGTGGCTTACGATCCCAATGAGCCGGTGGGGAGGACGATTGCTAATCTGTTCGAAGCGGCCGCGGAGGAACAGCTGATTCAGCCGACTATCATCTACGAATTCCCTACCGCGGTCTCACCGCTTTCCAAGCAAAAGGCTGATGAGCCGGACTGGACCGAGCGTTGGGAGATTTTCGTGGGCGCAATGGAGATCGCCAATGGCTTCAGCGAGCTCAACGATCCCGAGGACCAGCGTCGTCGCTTTGAACAGCAATTGAAAGAGCGCGAGCGCGGTGACGAAGAAGCCCACCAGATGGATGAGGACTACATCCGCGCACTCTCCTATGGAATGCCGCCAGCGGGGGGCGTTGGTGTGGGGGTGGACCGGCTGGCGATGTTATTGACCGATTCCCACACCATCAGGGATGTGATCTTGTTTCCCTTGCTGCGGCCTGAAAAATCTTTAACCGCAGAGGACGCTGAGGACGCAGAGAAGAAGTAGATCTGTCATTCGATCCAGGGAATGTGCCTAAGCTCGAAGTAGCGACTAGTGCTTCCAGGGCCTCTGAATCACCATATCTGGGTGCTGCTGCCAGAATGACTCGACCACGTTGCAGTTCCAACAGACCGGCTGAGCCGAGGCCAGCGTCTCGGGAAGCTTCTCGGGCGGGACTTCGTCCCACTCAATGATTTTCCCGTCGGGGCCGACGACACCCGGACTGTGGTCGAGGTGGCTCAGTTCAGAAATGGGTCGATGGCAGAAGAAGCAGTCTTTTCCTACGTACCATTTAGAGGCGATGGTCCAGACCTGGTGATTCTCGGGATCGGCCTTGAGCTCATTCAAGCACGCCTGATCGCAATCCGCCTTTTCTGGCCAGCGGGTGCAGTTGCTCAGCTCGACATGCTCTTTGCCAATCATCGAAGCGACAGCGGCACGCCCGCTGGCTACCTTCACCGCCACGGTTTCGTGGGTCTCGGGACAGGTCACCAGCATCTTGCCGAAGTACTTGCGGAAGTCATGGCCGCCAACCCAAACCCGGTGAATCAGATACGCGACCGTAATGACGAGGAAGGCAATCAGTGTGTAGAGTTCCGGCGCCATAAGGGCCTCCTCGGGGACTCCGACCCCTGATTTACGCTAGCAGCGCCAATAACCACGGGCTGTGATCTGGGTTACAACCTCCTGTAACAAGCCTCACAAGATAAACCGCAGGTTCCGGATAGCTTGCCTGCGTCCTTTTACGGCAGACTGTCGTCTTATCTCTATGCGCTTTGATCTTGATTCCGCCACCCGCCGCCGTCTGGGTTACCACCTGATCGATCAGATCGACAACTTCTTTGCGTCCCTGCCCGAGCGTCCGGTGCAGCTCCCGGCCGCGGAGCGGACGTTTGCACCCCTGAACCATCAACTCCCCGAGAATGGTGACGACGCCGACCGCGTGCTGGATGAGGTTTTCCGGGAGATGGTCGCCAAGGGCTTCCACGTCCCCAGCGCCAATTACTTCGGACTGATGAATCCCACGCCGACCTACATCGGGGTGATGGCGGAGTTGTTGGTGGCGGGCCTAAATCCTCAGTTGGCGACGGTGAAGCGTTCCCAGCTGGCGTCCAAGATCGAGCATGAAACCGTCCGGTGGATCGGGGAACGCGTCGGTTGGCCGGGAGAGTTCAACGGGACTTTCACCACCGGCGGCAATGAAGCCAACTTCAGCGGCATCGCGCTGGCCATGGCGGCAAAGTTTCCCAACGTGATCGAAGACGGCGTAACTTCGATCGGTGGTCAGCCGGTTCTGTACACCTCGGACGAGGCGCATCATTCCATCGACAAGTCCGCGGGGCTGCTGGGAATTGGGCGCAGCGCGCTGCGACGGATTCCGGTGAACCGTGATGCGCAACTCGACCTGACAATTCTGGATAGAACGATTGCAGCGGACCGCAGCGCCGGAAAGAAACCTTTCTGCGTGGTCGCCACCGCCGGAACTACAAATTCCGGGGCGGTCGACGACATGGTGGCGATCGCAGACATCTGTCGTCGCTACGACCTGTGGCTGCACGTGGATGGGGCCTACGGCGGCTCGGCGATCTTCTCCGATGCGCATCGTCATGTGCTGCGCGGCATCGAGCAGGCCGACTCCATCACTATCGACCCTCACAAGTGGATGGCGATGCCGCTCGCGGCGGGTGTCGTTCTCACGCGCCATCCGGAAATGCTGGAGCGCGCATTTGCCGTCGCCGCGCCCTACATGCCGAAGGCGGCGGAGGCTAAAGGCAGCGACAACTCGCGCATCAGCACGCAATGGACCCGCCGCATGAACTCCTTGAAACTCTGGTTGACACTGCGGGTGCACGGCCGAAAGGCTTACGAGGAGCACATTGATCGTCAAATGAAACTGGCGGCAACGTTCGTCGAATGGCTGAATGACTCGGAACACTTCGCACTGGCCACGCCGCAAGTCCTGCCCATCGTGGCTTTTCGGCTTAAGGCAAGGGGGCTCAGTCCGGAGGCCCTGGCAACCGCCCACACCGAGATCGTAGACGAGGTCACGCACGACGGCAGCCGCTGGATTTCGGAAACTCGGGTGAACGGCGCCAGCGTGCTCCGCATGATGGTGGTCAGCTACCTGACGGAAGAAAGGCACTTGCAAGGGCTGCAAGAAGCACTCAACCGGGCCGTTGCAGCCAGACAACTTCGAGACTAACGGTGGAACCTGAGGCGATTTTATAGTGTGCTAATATGTGCTCATGGCGAACACACGCAGTGTGACCCTCAGTATCCGCCTGAAACCTGAGATCAAAAAGCGGCTGGCGAAGCTGGCCATGGCTTCCGGGCGGAGCTCAAACTTCATCATTTCCGACGCCGTTGAGTCGTACGTGGCCGATCAGGAAAGGATGCTCGCGGAGGTTCGGCAGGCAGACCGCCAGGTGCAAGCCGGCCACTATGTCAGGCGCGAGGACATGAAGGCCTGGCTGCTCTCCTGGGGCACCGACCACGAACTGCCACCGCCTAAGTGCGTTTGCGGCAAACAGCACGACGGTGAGACGCTTTGCCGGTAGAGATTGTCTGGTCGGTGCTGGCGCAGACACGGCTGCAGGAGATCCGATCCTATGTGGCTAAAGACAAGCCGGAGGCCGCCGCGAGACTGGCCATGCGCATCGTTGCCGTCGTCGAGGCTTTAGGCGAACATCCTTATCTGGGACGGACCGGCGCGGAACCGGGGCTCCGCGAACTCGTCATTGGAGGCACGCCTTATACAGTGCTCTACCGTATTCGAGCCGGGCGAGTGATGATCAGCACGATCTGGCACGGAGCGCAGCCTAGACCTCCAAAGTAAGATGGCGGGGTCACAAAGTCTGGCGACCGCAGAAACCGGTTCGCCCGTACCCAACTATGCACTAGAAGTGCAGCAACCTGTTTACTACCCTACTATCGGTTTGGATCCTGTAACAGGCAGCGCTATCGTAGCCTCCTAGGGACTGTGCGGAAGCTGGGTCGGTAGCGCTTTGCCCTTTCAAACACAGCCAAGAAACGATATCCTTCCAAAAGTGCAGCTCCAGCATCCCCGCCGGAGGCGTGCCACTTCTGTTCCCCATGAAAAGACTGGTTTGGGCCCTCATCCTGTTCGCCTGCCCGCTGTCCGCTCAGGACAACACCGGAGAGCTGCGTCTGAAGGTCCTCGACCCCAGTAGCCTGGGGGTCCGTTGCAGCGTAGAGCTGGCCAGCCAAGCCAATCAATTCCGCCAGGAGTACGCCACCGACGCAAACGGGAGCCTCCACGCCAAGCGCCTTCCTTTCGGAATCTATCGGGTCACGGTCACCCGCGAGGGCTTCGCCGCGTCGTCCCAACTGATCGAGATCCGCTCGACCATCCCGTTGGAGGCCACGGTCAAGCTGGTGGTGGCAGCAGCCAATGAATCGGTGACCGTGCGCGACCAGGACACCCTGATCAATCCGCACAGCGCCAGCACCGCCAATCGTATTGGCGAGGAAACCATCCAGAACCGGACTACCTCCCTGCCCGGCCGCTCTTTGCAAGACCTGGTGAATTCGCAACCGGGTTGGCTGTACGAGGGGAACGCGGTGCTACATCCTCGTGGATCGGAGTACCAGACGCAATTCGTGATCGACGGGATTCCTCTCATTGACAATCGCTCGCCCAGCTTTGGGACTGAGATCGAAGCCGATGACGTGCAGTCCATGAACATCTTCACCGCCGGCATCCCCGCGGAGTATGGCCGGGCGATGGGCGGAATAATCGATGTGAACACGCTGCGGGACACCCTGGCTGGACTGCACGGGCAGGTGGTGCTGGCCGGCGGCAGTTTCGACACGGCAGGTGGGTTCGCACAAGCGCAGTATGTCTGGGGGAAGAATACGCTGGGCGGCAGCGCCGACGGCAACCGCACCGGACGCTATCTGAACCCTGTGGTCCCGCAGAATTACACCAACAACGGCACCACTGGCGACTTCACCCTCAACTACGAGCGCGAGCTTACCCCGAATGACCGTTTAGGCATGACTGTCCGCCACGCGCTTTCGCGTTACCAGATTCCCAACGAGCAGCTCCAGCAGGCGGCCGGCCAGCGCCAGGACGGCGACAATTTCGAGACCATGGGGATCATCTCCTATCAGCACATCTTCTCTTCCGATGTGTTGGCGAATTTCCGGGGTATGATGCGCGACGCGTCCAGCGATCTGTTCTCTAGCCCGTTTGCCACTCCGGTGATCGCTTTCCAGAACAACGACTTCAAAGAAGGCTATTTCAAGGGCAGCGTCTCGATTCATCATGGCAGGCACGAATGGAAAGCTGGGGTCGAATCTGACGTACTGTTTCTGAATGAGAGCTTCCGCGACGTGATTACCGACCCCACCCGGTTCGATGACGGAACGCCGGGTAGCTTCGCATTTCGCGGCAGCCGTCCGGAACTAGACCAGTCGGCATTCGTTCAAGACCAGGTTCGGCTGGGAAAATATACGCTGAGCCTGGGTCTGCGCTTGGACCACTACCAACTGGTGGTAAATCAGAACGCGGTCAGCCCACGGCTGGCTGTCGCCCGTTACTTCCCGTCGGCCGATCTGGTGCTGCACGCCTCGTACGACAGGGTTTTCCAGACACCATCGTTCGAGAACATTCTCTTGTCCAGCTCTCCCGCAGTGCTGTCGCTGAATCCCAGTGTTTTGCGCCTCCCCGTTGAGCCCTCTCACGGAAATTATTACGAGGTGGGGTTGACGAAGGGCTTCCTGGGACGGCTTCGTCTCGACGCCAACTACTACCGCCGCTATGTAAATAATTTCGCCGACGACGACCAGATCCTGAGCACCGCCGTCAGTTTTCCCATCGCCTTCAACAAGGCGGTTGTCTACGGAGCGGAAGGCAAGATCGACTTGCCCAACTGGCGCCGCTTTTCCGGGTTTGTGAGCTACTCCTACATGGTGGCCAATTCCTGGTTTCCGGTGACCGGCGGTCTGTTTCTCGGTGACGATGTGGTCAGCGCAACCACTGACTTGACGGGACACTTCCCTGCCTCCCAGGACCAGCGCAACACGGTACGCACGCGCGTCCGCTATCAATTGACTCCGCGACTCTGGGTCGCCGGCGGGGCGGACTATGGCAGCGGCTTGCCTTTCGAATTTACCGGCACCTACCAGCAAGCGCTAGCGCAAAACGGGCCGCTGGTCGTGGGCCGTGTCGACTTCAATCGCGGCCGGGTGAAGCCCTCCCTTTCCGTGAATGCATCCGTGGGTGCGGATTTGTACAAGAAAGAGAAATTTGTGATGCGGGCGCAGGCCGACGGCGAGAACTTGAATGACCGGCTCAATGTGATCGATTTCGGGGGACTGTTCTCCGGCAATGCCATTGCACCCCCGCGCAGCTACCAGCTTCGTCTTAGCGCAAACTTCTGAAACACGACTCGCCCGGTTCCCTCACACAACACCAAGGCTATGTCTCGGTAACTACAGCGCGAAATGCACGTCTATCAAAGGGGTATCCCCCTATGCCGGGAAACGTGCTAAACTCCCTCCCCAACACTGGTATGTTTACGCCTCACCCCAACCTTAGCGACGAAGTGAACCGGAACATCGTACAGTCCGAGGTCGAGGGCGGGGTGGTTCTCGGCGCGCTGCAACCTTCTACCGTCCTGCAGATCCAGACTCAGAACCACCGCTACACCGCGGTGCTATTGGGGGGAAGCGAGGCGTTAATCTCGGGGCATCCAACCTACTGTCCGGAACCCGTCCATGTTGCCATCGCAGGGTCAACCTGGGGAGGTTCGATGCTTAAGCAGCGATTCATTGGACGGGGCATGCATCTGGAGTTCTGCCATCCCGGCTACCGGACCCCGATTGTGACGTCGCGCATTCAGGAGATCCGAGAGTGCCCGCAAGCGGTGAACGCTCCCGTTCTGGCAAAGTACCTTCCCGATTAGCGGATCAGCCTCGCCGCCCCGTATATGATGGCGGCCCACATCGCCGAGGTGATAGGAAACCATACCCCAATGGCGCGCAGGCAGCAGCGGCTTATGCAAGGTTTGGCTGCGAAGACGTAATCCAGCGCCAACGGCCTACAGAATACGGAGTTCGTCGCCTCTTTCATGCTTCTCCGTCCTTTCCTGGCTGGCCTGAAGTTTCGCTTTGTCTTGGGTTTAACCCTCACTATTGTGATAGGTTTCGGTGTTGTTTTGATATTACTACAGAGTGACTAGCTTCCTGCCGCCGCGCACCAGTTGCGCGGTCACGGTACGTCCAAGCAAGATCGCGTAGTATCCTTGAAGAACAGCGATGGCCACGCAAACCTTCACCACGCGGGAATCCCAACTACTTACACGAGACGAGCTACGCGCCCGATTGCAGCAAGTTGGGCAGGAACGCTATCACCACCGCCATCCCTTCCACTTGCTGATGCACGAGGGACGCCTCAACCGGGGACAACTGCAAGCGTGGGCGCTCAACCGCTATTACTATCAAAGCCGCATTCCGCTCAAGGACGCGATCATTTTGTCGCGCAGCGAGGACCGGGATTTTCGCGTGGCCTGGCGGAAACGGATCGTGGACCACGACGGAGATCAGACCCATGAGGGCGGAATCGAACGCTGGCTGCGTCTAGGAGAAGCCACAGGCCTTTCCCGAGACCTGGTTCGAAGCGGTGAAGGAGTGCTGCCGGCGACGAGGTACGCGGTGGATGCATATCTCGATCTGGTGAAAAACCGCACTTTTCTGGAGGCGGTCGCATCCTCACTGACTGAACTTTTCTCTCGCGATTTGATCGCTTTGCGAATGGACGCTTTGCGCAAACACTACCCGTGGCTGTCGGGTGGGCTGGACTACTTTACGGCGCGTTTGACCCAGGCCCCGGAAGACGCGAAGTTCGCCTTCGACTACGTGGCCGCAAACGCGGAAACCCGCTCCCAACAGGAGGCCACGATTGCAGCGTTGCGGCGCAAGTGCGACATCCTCTGGGCGCAGCTGGACGCGTTGCACTTTGCCTACGTGGAGCCGGGATGGCCGCCGCCAGGGGCATTCGTTCCCCAGGGGGACGCGCGTGGCACGGCCTGAAGGCGACAGCCGGCCTCGCCTTGCCGCCGGATGCCGCTGGGCGGACGCGAACGGCGCTGAGCGAATGTTACTGTTCCCGGAAGGCGCCGTCCGCCTGCAAGGCACTGGACGAGAGATTCTGGAACGTTGCGACGGCCAGCGGACCGTACAGCAGATCGTCGTGGAGCTGCAGGAGAAATTTAGCGCTGGGAGTCCCGAGCGCATCCAGGAGGAAGTGAGCAGGTTCCTCGATCAGCTGAATCAGAAGCGGATCGTAGATTTCTAACCCCGGTTTCCTACTGTCCGGTGCCTGTCAGGCTAATCGTCTGTGGGCTATCGAAATCGCTGTCAGTGATAGTGACGTTTCCTGTCCTCGTACCTCGCTGCGTAGGTGAAAACGTAACCTCAATCGTACAACTTGCCTGCCCCGCCAAAGATAATCCGCAGTTGTTGTCCTGCGCAAAGTCTCCACCGGCCACGATACTGGCAATCCTCAACTCTTCAGATCCTGTGTTCGTCATCGTAACTGCTTGCGGCGGACTGGTGGTACCGACAGCCTGAGGAGGAAACTGCAGTCTGGTTGACGAAAGGCGAACTGCTCTGCCCTTCCCGGACAGTCGGAGGGTCAACAGACTGGCCGGATCGTCAAGGACAACTGCCAAGTTGCCCAGCGATGTCAAGGAGTCCTGTGGGTTAAACGTCACTGCAATCGTGCAACTGGAGCCCGACGCCAGACTAGTGCCGCAGTTGTTGGTCTGCGAAAAGTTCCCAACGACACCGATCTCTGAGATGGAGAAAGGCGCAGGACCTCGATTGGTCAAGGTTGCATCCTGTGGGTGCTTCTTTCCGCTTAGGTACTCGACGAATGACAACCCTGGATACTTTGGGGTAAGGTCCGCGAAGGTTCCGGTTCCGATCAGCCCAGTTACTTGTGGGCTGCTCGGGTCGCTGTCGGTTACGGTGAGCGCCCCCGTACGCACTCCCCTCCTTGCAGGGCCAAATTTGACGGTGATTTTGCAAGAAGATCCCTTGTTCAATTGCGCCGGACAGCCATTGGTCTGGGTAAAGTCGCCGGTCACCGAGATGCCCGAGATGGTGAGCGCAGTATTTCGCTGATTGTGCAGAACCACCGCATAGGTACTGCTCTGCGTGACCACGGTAGTGCCAAAATATGCCGTAGGCGCGGAAAGAAGCGGGCACTGGCGCGGGGTCAGCACCAAAGGCGGGTTGGGCGGTTGTGTGAAATCAAAACTGTCCAGGGTGTCGTTCGCGCCGGCGTCTCGCTCGGTCATCGGCGGCAGGCCAAAGTCCTCCTCGATAAACTTGAGCACCGACCCGAACTCGTACAAGGTGTGGGAAATATGGCCGCTCTTTGCATAGGGAGAAAGGATGATTAAGGGAACGCGCGGGCCATAGCCGAAATTGTCGGATACGGAAGGAGCGACGTGATCGTAGAATCCCCCAAAGTCGTCCCACGTTAGAAAAATGGCCGTCGAGTTCCAGTAAGGGCTCTGCATGACGGCGTTAATTTGATTGACGGTGTAATTCTCTCCCGCGCAGGTACCGTATGGCGGATGTTCGCTAACTTCGGCGCCTTCCACCAGCCAGGACACCGCAGGCAATTGCCCGTTCTGCACATCGAGGACAAACTGCCCAGGGGAAACCACGTACTCCCCCCACAGGGGCGAATTCCGTATGTGATTGATCGCATCCAGTGCCGACCAGGGGTAGCCGGGTTGCCCCTCCGGAGGAGCATAGTACCTCCAGGTGATGCCAGCGCTCTGCAGTTCGTCCGCCAAGGTCTCGAAGTCAAAGCAGGGTGCGGGGGTAGAGATGTTCCCCAGTGGATCCATTACCTGGACCGTTACTTCGGGGCCAGCGTCGCATCCCCACTTAGACTTACCGTTGTTTGGAGTACCCGCTGGATTGTTGATCACACCGCCTGAGGTAGCGGCCACCGTGTAAAGATGATTGGGAAAACTGGGGCCATGCAGCGATGAGAACATCTGGTCAGCCAACGTAAACTTCTGGGCGTACCTCCAGTAATTGGGAATATCCTGCGAGGTCATCTGGGTGTAGGACATGTACTGCCCATCCACGTTGCCGCCGGAGATCAGGTCGAACCGATCCATTTTTCCGTCATCCATCGCACCGAGTGTCCCCTGCCAGGTGTGGCTGATGTCGTAAGGCATCCGATCGGGTGCACGAACCAATTGAATTACTTGACCAAGCGAATTCCTGCCCT
>JAIQFW010000122.1 GCA_020073105.1 Terriglobia bacterium | reverse complement strand
CACCGAAATCGGTCTCATCCTGATCAATGGTAAGTCCGTGGACTTCTCTTACCTCCTGAACGAGGGAGACCGAATCAGCGTTTACCCAGTGTTCCGATCACTCGACATCAATCCGCTCACACGTGTGCGGCCTGCATTTGAAGGGGAAAGACGCTTCGTGCTCGACACCCATCTCGGCAGGTTAGCGGCCTACCTGCGAATGCTGGGTTTCGACAGCCTGTATCGCAGTGACTATCACGATGAGGAACTCGCCCGCATCTCAGGGAACCAACAACGAACTCTGCTAACCCGGGACCGCGGACTGTTGAAACGCAGCGTAGTGATCCACGGATATCTGGTGCGGGAAGCACTACCGCGCCATCAGATGGTTGAAGTACTGAGCCGATTCGATCTGTTTGCATCCATTTCCCCGTTTCGCCGCTGTCTCCGTTGCAATGCACTGTTGCAGGCGGTTCCGAAGGAGTCGATTCAAGATCGTTTGCTACGAAAGACCGAGCAACACTACGACGAGTTCCACCTGTGCAGCGGGTGTGATCGAATCTACTGGAAGGGATCGCACTATCAGCGCATGCAAGGGCTCATCGCCGCATTATTCAAGGAGTAAGAGTGGACTGGGAGCTCGGGTCGTCAGCTCCGTAAAGAGTGGCGACGCCATCCTCTCAGACAACGGCGACCCCGGGGCCGGACCGGAGGCTATCTTGATTATTAGTCTACAGCGTTGCCACGGGAGAGTAGGATTTCATAGAGACGGAAAGTGACCGGAGGACGCTCCGCCCATCGAGTTGTGCACTAGGAGGCATGTCATGACTACCTACATCATTCTGAGTCGATTTTCCCCAGAGGCATTCGAGGACCCCAAAAACTTCAAGGACTTAGCTGCAACGGTGTCGGCAAAAATAAAGAAGCAATGTCCAGAAATTACTTGGAAGGGCAGCTTCGCAACCCTGGGACGTTTCGATGTCGTTGATCTTGTCGAAGCAGAGGACCCAAAGCAAATCGAGAAGGCCGCGATGATCATTCGTGCTTATGGACATTCGATGACGGAAACGCTAGCTGCGACTCCATGGAAGGAGTTTTTGGCTACGCTGTGAAGTCCCGTGGAGCGACGCACATGACGCCGGCTGTGGCAAAGAAGTTGGGGATCGATTTGGCTTCGCGGAAGGAGGGAGAGCTGTTCAAGTGGTTTCTGGCCTGCCTGCTCTTCGGCAAGCCAATCCAGCAGGAGATCGCCGAGCGGGCATACACGCGGCTAGTGTCTGCGGGTTTGCGGAATCCAGATAAAGTGCTCGCTGCGGGCTGGGACGAATTGGTCCGCCTGCTCGACGAAGCACACTATGTGCGCTACGATTTTTCTACCGCCACCAAGCTGCTGGAGGTATGCCAGACACTGAAGCAGCGCTACGGCAACGTGACAAAGCTGATTGAGCAGGCAAGAACTGGCTCGGGGCTGTCTACCCGGCTGCAGGAGTTCAAACACATTGGCCCCGTCACCGCCCGGATCTTCAGCCGGGAGATAGCACCAATCTGGTATCGTTTCCGGCAGGTCGATTCCGGCCGTCTGTGACAATGTATCAGCGCCTGCTTTCTATTTGTATTCAAAACCCGCAAGGTCTGCTCGGGCCACCGCGAGGCTGAAGTCGTCATTAGCAATTAAATTTTGCCAAGGGCTGGCGTACGGCTTTCAGCTTCTCTCGGCCAAAGGATTGAATGGCTTCCGCGAAATCACAGGGCAGCGTGATCCTGATCATGGCAGACGCGGGATCTCTTCGCGCATACTGTAAACGCGAGTAGAACCTGCGGCCCAAAATGAGCCCATGCTCTCCAATTGGAGTGCAGCATGGCACGGTTACCTATCGCCGTGTGGTGTGGCGCCTTCCTTCCCAGGGGTAGTTTCGTAAAAAAGAAGGCCGCGGCGGTGCGGTCTGCTTCATCTTTCCGCTGTTCTCCACCCCATCGAATAGGCTTCATGGTCGTTGCGCTTTTGAAACGAGGGGAGATCCGGCAGTGGCGCGCCCTGCAAGTATCCTCTTTGCAAGAGGACGTGCCGCCCAACCCATCCCTAGCAAAGGGTGTGGCGGGCCGCAAATTCACGGGCCTGGAGGTGACAGATATTTCGAGCAGGTAGTGGGTCTTGCCCGT
The DNA here is from genome assembly GCA_020073105.1 of Terriglobia bacterium. Classification (GTDB taxonomy): domain Bacteria; phylum Acidobacteriota; class Terriglobia; order Terriglobales; family Acidobacteriaceae; genus JAIQFW01. The sequence continues at coordinate 11,873 of JAIQFW010000122.1, read as the reverse complement.
CGTGAGCGTTCGGTTTTGAGTGCCCTGAACCTCAACTTCACTTGCACGACGGAGTTGATCTCACTGTTTCCGTCCCTCGTCGCATGAGCCATACAAGGCCGTCCGGCGGGGAAGAGTCGAGTGCTCGGCGAGAGGTCTCCGGGCACCCCTGGTAGGGATTAGGTTTGGTATCCGGTAAGAGTCGACCCTCTCTTGAGGAGGTGTGCCAATGGGCACTGCGAACCATGGTGTATTTAGTCTTCCACCACCCATCGACATAAGTTTGGAAAACCTTGCCGAGTTCCCCGAAGGCAGGCGCGTGTTGACTTGCATTCAGTGTGGCACTTGCGCCGGCACGTGTCCCTATGGGGAACTCATGCAGTATCCACCGCGGCGCATCATCGGCATGTTGCGGGCCGGGGAGTTGGAGAAGGTCTTTACCAGTGACAGCCTGCTCAACTGCGTTGCCTGTTACGCCTGTACGGCCAAGTGTCCTCGCGGAATTGACCTCACGGGGGTGCTATTGCCATTGGTGAAAGAGCAAGTGCTGCTGCGTCTCCCAGAGATGCCAGCAGAGTTGCAGAGGGCGCTAGAGAACAAGCTGCGCTACGGTAACCCCATGGGCGAATCGCCGCGGAAACGCGCCGCCTGGGTAAAGACCGCCGGCGTGCCCGTTCGCATTCTTCACGAAGATCCTCGCCCGGTGGATGTGCTTTGGTTCGTCGAGTGTTACTCCTCTTACTATCCGCGCGGGCAACAATGTGCCCGCGCCACCGCTAAGGTTTTTCATGCGCTGGGAGTCGACTTTGCCATTCTGGGCAACGAGGAGAAATGCGCCGGTGAATGTGGCCGTCTGTCGTGGGAACGCGGGCTTTACAACACCCTCATGGAATACAACATGCTGGTGCTGGGGAAGTATCAGTTCAAGCTCATCGTTACTTCCTGCCCCCACGCTTATGATGCCTTCCGTTATCGCTACACGGCTCTTAGATTCAACTACGATTTGAGGCACACCATTCCGTTTCTGACGCAATATCTCGACCGTCTGAAGCCCCGGTTGAGACGCAAAGTCAGCTACAAGGTGACCTACCACGACTCCTGTTGCCTGGGGCGCCACAGCAGCGTGTACGAGGAGCCGCGCATGTTGTTGCAGGCCATCCCCGGAGGCAAGCTGGTGGAGATGACTCACAACCGTGTGAACACCATCTGCTGTGGTGGGGGTGGCGGGGGCATGTGGCTCGACACCTACTACAAGGCGAAAGGATACGAGCGGCTTTCCGAGCGGCGCGTCAAGGAAGCTGTGGCCACTGGCGCTGATGTTTTGGCGGTTGCCTGCCCTTATGAAATCTCGCGCTTCGAAGACGCCCTGAAGGTGCTGGGATACGAAAAGAAGATGATCGTCCGCGACATTGTTGAACTACTCGCGGAGGCCATGGAGGTATAGGCCATGAAAATCATCGTGTTGCTGAAAATGGTGCCGGACGTGGTGGAGGAACTGGAACTCGCCGCCGATGGCAAAGCGCTCGATACCGAGTTTCTGCGGATGATTGCCAACGAGTTCGACAACCACGCGCTGGAAGAGGCTCTGCTTTTGAAGGAGAAGTATTCGGGAACTGTCACCGTGGTGGCGTTGGACGCTCCCGAAGTAGATGATGCTCTGTTTACCGCGTTAGCCAAGGGTGCCGACCAGGCATTGAAGATCACCGATGGCGATGGAACGCTCGGCACGCGTGCTGGTGCGTACCGCTTGGCTCAGACCCTTTCCAGCGTCCCGGGCCTGTTGCCTGCCGATCTCATCCTTACCGGAGCGCAGGCGATTGATGACCTCGATGGGCTCACTGCTCCCTTGGTCTCTCACTTGCTGGGGTTGCCTCAACTAGCGATCGTTACCAAGATCAGCGTGGACACTACCGCCGGAGTCGCAACTGTGCTGAGGGAGTTCCCGGGCGGGGTCCGCGGCGAATACGAGGTCAAGTTGCCTGCGGTGCTCGGAATTCAGGCGGCGGAAAAGCCTCCACGTTATGTGCCAGTGGCCAAGGTGCGGGCAGCCATGAAGTCGCAGGCCATACAGTCCGTGCCCGCTGCGACAGCAGCCGACGGCGGCGTCGGCTTGTTGCCAGTGGAGGAGATGAGCAAACCCGAAGTGACCGAGCATGCGCAGATGCTAAAGGGTTCTCCGGAAGAAATCGCCAACCAGCTCTGCGAAATCCTGGCTGCGCGCGGCCTGCTCTAGAAAGGGGGAGCTATGGCGGGAAATGTTTGGGTACTAGCTGAACAGTGGAGAGGCCAGCTCTCGGACATCACCTACGAAGTTCTGGCACTGGGCAAGGAGGTTGCCACCGCTCTCGGAGTTGATCTTCAAGCGGTGCTCCTCGGTCACGAGATCAAGGACCTGGCAAGAAGTTTGGGCGAGGCGAACTCCGTTCTTTACCTCGACCATACCGCACTGGCTACTCCTGTGCCCGAAACCTTTGCTCATGCCTTGACATTCGCGATACGAGCGAGAAGGCCCCACGTTGTCCTGATTCCACTTACAAACGTGAATTGGGAGCTGGGTGCTCTGTTGGCTGCGGAACTAGAGGTCGGCTACGTCAACGCCTGCAAGGATGTGCGATCGGAAGGCGGCAAGCTGGAAACCCGCTCCCTGCTTTACGGCGGCAAGATGGAAGCCATCGTCAATCCCGGGCAGTCGCCGGCGATTTTGGGCATCCTGCCCGGGGTTCGCCCGACTGACCAGGGACGAGCTGATGCGATGCCTCCGGTCGAAGAGTTGACCGTCGATTTGCTGGAAACCTCCAGCATTCGCTGGAAACGCTACCTCGAAGTGGAAGCCGGTGACATTGACATCAGCAAACAAGAAGTGCTGGTGTCGGTGGGTCGAGGCATCCAGAGCCGCGACAACGTGGCCCTGGCGGAGGATTTGGCGGGAGCGCTGGGTGGCGCGGTGTGCGGATCGCGTCCAGTAATTGATCAAGGGTGGCTGCCGCTCTCCCGGCAAGTCGGTAAGTCTGGCGTCGTAGTGAAGCCCAAGCTCTATGTGGCCGCCGGCATCAGTGGCGCTCCGGAACATGTGGAAGGCATGAAGAACAGCGACCTCATCGTTGCGGTCAACAGCGATCCGCAAGCACCCATCTTCAATGTGGCGCATTACGGCATCAACGCTGACGTGATGGACGTGCTGCCCACACTTACCGAGGCAGTGCACAGCAGGAAAGAGGTGAAAAAACATGCTGCCTGATCCGGCAACTCTCCCTTACCTCGGCATGCCCGGATACTTCCACCTGTGGCTGCTCACGTTCGTCTCATTTTTTGTCTTTGGGAGTCGTGTGCTGCGCCATGTCCGGGTTCTGGCCCAGGCTCGGCCGGAGAATCGCTGGGATCACATTGGTAAGCGAATCGGTCTCGTCGTCACCAACGTTTTGGGCCAGCGGCGGCTGCTCGATGAACCCATGATCGGCGTCGCCCACCTCGTTATCTTCTGGTCTTTTGTCGCCTATGCAACAACGTTTTTCTGGAATCTGCTCAGAGGTCTGATTCCAGCCTTGGCCATTTCGTATCCCGACGACGTGGGTTGGGTGGCGTTCTGTGTGCAGGCATTGGGTGTGCTGGGCGTGATCGCGCTGGCGGTGGCGGCGGTGCGGCGGTATTTATTCACCCCGGTCAGCCTGGAGCGATCCTGGGACGCCGCGATCATTCTGCTCCTCATCGCCATCGTGCTCCTTTCCGCTCTCGCCGGTGCTGGGTTCCGAGCTCTGGCAGCCACGGGCGAAGAATCCTGGCGACCCCTGGGCGGCTACTTGGCTGTGATCTTTGCCTCCCTGGGAGTGACCCGGTGGCAGGCGCCCACCCTTTACCTCTGGACTTGGTGGGTTCACATGATCACCGTCCTCGGGTTTCTTGCTTACTTGCCATATTCCAAACACCTGCATTTACTGGCCTCGCCCTTCAGCGTCTTCTTTGCCTCTCTCGAACCCGGCAAAATGCCGTCAGCATCCGAAGGTGCCTCGCAGCTGGAGGAGTTCACTTGGCGGCAACTCTTCAGTGGGCTGGCCTGCGCTGAATGTGGCCGTTGCGACCGCGCCTGCCCTAGCTTTGTTTGTGGTGAGCCGCTGTCTCCGAAGCAGTTCATCCATCGCGTCAAGGAGCTAGTGCTGGCGTCGAGCGGAAGCCCGGCGGCGGGCAACGGCAAGAAGTTTCTCGGCGATGTGGTCCGGCCGGAGGATGTCTGGGCCTGTACTACTTGCGCCGCTTGCATGGAGCGCTGCCCGGTGTTCAACGAGCACATTCCCTTGGTGATCGAGATGCGGCGCAAGCTGGTCGCCGAAGGCGATGTCCAGCCGCGCCTCCAAGAGGCCTTCACTAACCTGGGGCGCTACGGCAACTCCTTCGGTCAGTCGGAGCGCAAGCGTGCGGTATGGACGCAAAGCTTGGATTTCAAGCCTAAGGATGCACGCAGGGAAGCGGTGCAATGGTTGTGGTACCTGGGCGAGTACGCCTGCTATCACCCCGCCCTGCAGGGCATCACTCGGTCGCTGGCGCGCACCTTGCGCAGCGCTGGTGTGGATTACGGCATCCTCTACGAGGCCGAGCGCAACTCGGGCAACGACGTGCGGCGCGTTGGCGAGGAAGGTCTGTTCGAGCTATTGCGGCAAAAGAACACCGCCACGCTGCAGCAGGCGCGTTTCAACAATCTGTTCACCACCGACCCTCACGTTTACAACACGTTTAAGAACGAATACCCGGATCTGAACCACGGCCGGCACCCCGTGTCGCACTACACGGAATTGCTGGCGATTCTATTGGAGTGCAGGCAGTTAAAAGTGGCGCGCAAACTGCCCTACCGAGTCACCTACCATGACCCCTGCTACCTCGGCCGCTACAACGGAGTCTACGATCCGCCTCGGGCAGTGCTGAAAGCCCTGGGAATGGAGTTGAGAGAAATGCCCCGTTCACGTCGGCAGAGTTTCTGCTGCGGCGGAGGTGGCGGCCGCGTCTGGATGGAGGAGACCGGTGAAGCCCATTCGCGCCCGAGTGAAAGCCGAGTGCGCGAGGCAGCGAGTCTGGATGGAGTTCAATACCTGGTCGTGGCCTGTCCGAAGGACTATGTCATGTTCACGGATGCTTTGAAGACCACAGGATTGGAAAGCAAGTTGATGGTCAAGGATATCGCCGAACTGGCGGAAGAAGCGGTTACCGCTTAAAGCAGGAGCGCCTCCATGCCGGAGCCAAAAGACACAGGAAGCGGAGGAATTGGGGTTTACGTCTGCCATTGCGGCACGAATATCGCCGGAACGGTGGATGTGAACGCCCTTACGGAATACGCCGCAACTCTCCCGGGCGTCACCGTGGCACGCAACTACAAATACGCGTGCTCCACGCCCGGTCAGGAGCTGATCAAGCGCGATATCCACGAACTCAATCTAACCCGCGTGGTGGTGGCGGCCTGTTCGCCCTGTCTGCACGAAAAGACCTTCCGCAACGTTACCTCCGAAGGCGGCCTCAACCCCTACTACTTCCACATGGTCAACTTGCGGGAGCACGACTCCTGGGTACACACCGACAAGAAAGCAGCCACGGAAAAGGGGAAGGACCTCATCCGCGCGGCCGTGCGCCGCGTTCGCCTGCACCGGCCCCTGGAACGCAAGCGGGTCTCGATCGACCCCAACGTTCTGATCGTGGGAGGAGGTATTGCCGGCATTCATGCGGCGCTTACGCTGGCCAATGCTGGCAAGCACGTCTACTTGGTTGAGCGTGACGCCACCATCGGCGGGCACATGGCGATGTTCGACAAGACATTCCCCACGCTCGACTGTGCCGCTTGCATCCTTACGCCCAAGATGACTGCCGTGAAGTCCCACCCCAACATCACGCTGTGGACACTCTCTGAAGTCACGCAGGTGGACGGCTACGTTGGCAACTACAAGATCACGGTCAAGCGCAAGCCGCGCTACGTCCTGGAAGATGCCTGCGTGGGCTGCATGGAGTGCATTGATGCTTGCGTCTACAAACAGGCCAAAGTGCCCGACGAATTCAATATGTACCTGGGCAAGCGGAAGCCCATCTACATTCCGTTTCCGCAGGCGGTTCCGCAGGTGGTGGTGATCGATCGGGAGAGTTGCATCGAGTTCAAGTCCGGCAAGTGCAAGAAGACCTGCGTAGAAGTGTGCGCCGACCGAAAAGCCATTGACTTCCAGCAGCAGGAGAAAACTGAAACGATCGACGTCGGCACGATCATCCTGGCCACGGGTTTCTTCACTTTCAATGCCACACGTATTCCCTACTACGGCTACGGGACCTACCCAAACGTGTACACCGGTTTGGAAGTCGAGCGTCTAGTCAACGCCGCTGGACCTACCAGCGGCGAAATCATCCTGCGAGACAACCGTAAGCCAAAGGCCGTGGGCATCGTTCACTGTGTCGGTAGCCGCGATGAGAACACCAATCGATATTGTTCTCGCGTCTGCTGCATGTACTCGTTGAAGCTGGCTCATCTGATCAAGGAAAAGACCGACGCTGAGGTCTTCAACTTCTACATCGACATGCGTACCCCGGGGAAAGGCTTCGAGGAGTTCTACAACCGGGTGGCGGAAGAGGGCACGCACTTCATTCGTGGCCGCGTGGCTGACATCTATCCCGATCCGGCAGGCGACGGTCACTTGCTGATGTGTGCCGAAGACACCTTAATGGGCACGGTACGGAAAATCCCCGTGGATATGGTCGTGCTTTCCACCGGGCTCGAGCCCCAGCCCGACGCGCAGGAAGTCCGCCGCCGCTTCCACCTCAGTTGCTCGGGCGAAGGCTTCTTTCTCGAACGCCATCCCAAGCTGGCTCCGGTGAGCACGTTTACGGACGGCATTTTCCTTGCGGGATGCTGCCAGGGTCCCAAGGACATTCCCGACACGGTGGCGCAGGCAGGCGCCGCCGCCGCCGAGGCCCTCGCGTTGATCGACATCGGCTATATCGAGCAAGAGCCCTACACTGCCCAGGTTCTGGAAGAAGTCTGCTCCGGCTGCAAGACCTGCATCCCACTTTGCCCCTATCAAGCCATCTCGTTTGTGGAGGAGAAGAAGAAAGCCGAGATCAACGAGGTGCTGTGCAAAGGCTGTGGGACCTGTGTCGCCTCCTGCCCGTCTGGCTCGATCCAGCAGAACCTGTTCGAAGACGAAGAGATTTTTGAGGAAGTCGAGGGGTTACTGGCCTATGCCTGATGCAATGCCAAACTCGTCGCACGCTGTACCGCCAAGGGTGGAACCGCAAACTTTCGAACCGAGAATCGTGGCCTTCTTCTGCAACTGGTGCACCTACTTGGCGGCTGATCTGGCGGGTACTTCGCGCATGAAGTATTCCCCCAACGTGCGCGTGGTGCGCGTTATGTGTTCCGGCCGCGTGGATCCGCAGTTTGTCCTCGATGCCTTTGCCCACGGTGCCGATGGCGTCCTCATTGGCGGCTGCCATCCCGGCGATTGTCATTACCAGGAGGGCAACTACAAGGCTCTTCGCCGATACCGGCTGCTGAAACGCATGTTGCGGCAAATGGGCATTGAGGAGGACAGGATCCGTCTCGAGTGGATCTCCGCGTCGGAGGCTGAGCGGTTCCGCTGGGTGATGAACGACATGGTGGAACATGTGCGTGTTCTGGGGCCACTTCGCCTGCAACCCGATGAGGAGGTCTTCGCCGAAGAGGAGGTGGCAGTCTGATGGCAGAGAAACCGAAAGTCGCCTTCTACTGGTGTGCGTCCTGCGGCGGATGCGACGAGACAGTGGTTGATCTCGCCGAAGCTGTTTTGGACGTTGTTGCCGCTGTTGACATCGTCTTCTGGCCGGTGGCGATGGACTTCAAGCGCAAAGACGTTGAGGCCATGCCCGACGACGCCATCCTGGCTACGTTCGTGAACGGGGCGATCCGAACCACAGAACAGGAAGAGATGGCACATCTGCTGCGTCGCAAGTCCAAACTTCTGCTTGCTTTCGGATCGTGCTCCCACCTCGGCGGGATTCCCGGCCTGGCCAACCTCTTCGACCGCGAAAGCATTCTGCAGGCCGTCTACTGCGAGTCACCCAGCACAGTGAACGAGGAGGGTGTGCTACCCAGCGTGCGGCACAACGACAATGGTCACTCGGTGGAGTTGCCAGGCTTCTATGAAACCGTGCGCACACTGGGTCAAGTCGTGGATGTGGACTTCTACATACCCGGCTGCCCACCCACAGCGAGGATTCTCCGAACAGCACTGCAGACTTTGCTCGGCGGGGAACTACCGCCAAAGGGAACGGTGCTTGCTCCCGACTATGCCCTTTGCGAAGAGTGCCCCCGCAAGGACAGCAAGCCGGTGAACTTGTCTATCAGCCAGTTCAAGCGCCCTCAGGAGGTACTGATCGACGAGGAGAAGTGCCTTCTGACACAAGGTCTGCTCTGCATGGGCCCGGCCACGCGCGGCGGCTGCGAAGCCCCCTGCGTCCAGGGCAATATGCCGTGCACCGGGTGCTGCGGTCCCACCAGCCGGGTTCGCGACCAGGGGGGAAAGATTCTCTCTTCTCTGGCTTCGCTGCTGGAGAGCAAGGAAGAAGGAGAGATTGACCAGGCGCTGGCCACGATACCCGACCCAGCGGGAAGTTTCTATCGCTATGGCCTGCCCTCGTCGCTGCTGCGGCGAAGGAAGCTGCCTGACTCGAACCTAGAACCCCCTAAGGTGAGGTGATTCATGCCCGACCCGAAGCAAGGAACGCTGCAAGAGGCCTGGCAGGAGGGCGCCGCCAAGGCCAACACAGAGTACGTTCGCCGCCGCATCACCATTGATCCCATCACTCGCCTGGAAGGTCACGGCAAGATCGACGTGTTTCTGGACGAGGCCGGCAAAGTTGAGCGCGCCTACTTCCAGGTTCCCGAACTGCGCGGTTTCGAGAAGTTTGTTCAGGGACGTCCCGCCGAAGACATGCCGCAGATTACCTCCCGCATCTGCGGCGTATGTCCCACGGCGCATCACATGGCCGCGACCAAAGCCCTCGACGACCTCTACCACGTGGACCCGCCGCCTGCTGCGAAGAAGATCCGTGAACTTGTCTACAACACATTCATGACCGAGGACCACGCCCTGCACTTTTACTTTCTTGGTGGGCCTGATTTCGTGGTCGGACCGGAAGCGCCAGCGGCAGAGCGTAATGTTCTGGGAGTGATTGCGAAAGTCGGCGTGGATGTAGGCAAGAAAGTGATCGCCATGCGCCGCCGTTTGCGTGAGTTAATCGCTCTTGCTGGCGGCAAGGTGATTCATCCGGTGCTCGGCTTGCCCGGTGGCGTGGCCAAGCGTGTCACGTCAGAGGCGCAGAAGCAATTCCGGGAAGTCGCCGGCGAGGCGGTGGATTTCGCCCAGTTCACCCTCCAGTTGTTCGAGGACGTGGTACTCAAAAACTCAGACTACGTGAGCTTGATCCTGTCCGACATCTATACCCACCGCACGTACTACATGGGCATGGTCGACGACAGCAACCACGTGAACTTTTACGATGGCTCGATTCGCGTGGTCACTCCTGAAGGCGGCGAGTGGAAGAAGTTTCGGCCCCAGGAATACCTGGACAACATTGCCGAGCACGTGGAGCCCTGGAGCTACGTTAAGTTCTGCTACCTGAAGCCAGTAGGCTGGAAAGGTTTCACCGAGGGTGCGGACAGCGGAATTTACAGCGTCGCGCCATTGGCGCGGCTGAACGTGGCTGACGGGATGGCCACGCCCCTGGCACAACAGGCGTACGCCCAGTTCTGCTCTGTCCTCGGCGGTAAGCCGGTACATCACACCCTCGCCAACCACTGGGCGCGGGTCGTGGAATTGATCTATGCAGCCGAGCGGATGAAGGAGTTGGCGGACGATCCGCAGATTACCGACCCTACGGTTCGCATTTTGCCTACACAGAAACCCACCGAGGGGGTAGGGGTCGTGGAGGCGCCTCGCGGCTCTCTGATCCATCATTACTGGACCGATGACCGTGGGGTGATTGAGAAGGCCAACCTGATTGTCGCTACGCAGGGCAATGCTGCGCGCATCGCTATGAGCGTAGAGAAAGCGGCCAAGGGATTGATTTCCGGCACCAATATTCCGGAGGGCGTACTGAATAAAGTGGAAATGGCCTTCCGCGCTTATGATCCCTGCCACGGTTGCGCTACGCACTCTTTGCCAGGAAGCATGCCGTTATTGATTCGAGTCCGCGATCAAAGCGGAAATACGCTGGCTGCGCTGCGGCGCGACTTCAATGGGAGTGTGCATCGTGATTAGCATTACAGACCCGGGGCCGTCGGTGGCAACCGACACGCGACAGATCACGCTGCGGGTTCTGTGTCTCGGCAACGAGTTGTTGACCGACGATTCTCTGGGCAGCGTGATCGCAGAGCACATCGGACAATTCGCGCCGGCAGACGTGGACGTCCTCAGTACACCGGAGGCGGGCTTCCATCTGCTGGATTATGTCTTGAACGTCCACCGTCTGGTGGTGGTCGATACCGTAGTTACGGATACCGCACCACCGGGGACGATTTACGCATTTCACGATCACGAACTGGGAGCAGTTCCGGGAGGATCGCCGCATTATGTCGGGCTGTACGAGACTCTCGCGTTGGCCCGACTCTTGGGCCTCCCGGTTGCGGAAGAAGTGTTTTTTCTGGCGGTCGAAGCGGCTGACTGCTCGACGCTGGGAGGAGAAATGAATTTCGCGGTCCGTGCGGCCATACCGGCTCTCCTCAACATGGTTCGGGACATTGTGCGCCGGAGAGCCGATGCGCCAGTCCTCAGGAAGAACTTAGCCGCTTAGGCCAGCCTTGCTGCTTGGCGTATGTGCCTTTCAGCGCCAAGTGGCGGCCGACAACCGTCCCGAAGGGAGGACGCCATGAAACGAACGCTTCCCTGGCTACGATGGAAGTTTTGGGGTTGGTGCTGCGCCCTGCTGGTGATAGGCGGCATCTATGCAGCTTATGTGCGTGCAGTGCATAGCTTGGCTCATTCCAGCTCTCTCAGCACTGTGTTCCCGTGGAGTCTATGTGTAGGGCTGAACGTGCTCTGTGGGCTCGCGCTAGCTGCGGGTGGGTTCACGGTGGCAGCCACTGTCCATGTTCTGAATCTAGAGAAGTACAAACCAATTTTACGAGCCAGCCTGGTCATGGGCTTTCTGGGCTATGCGGTTGCTGTTCTCGGTTTCATCTCTGATCAGAACCTAGCTAGCCGCCTCGCATCGTATCGGACGATTTGGAACCCGGGCTTTATGCTCCATGGAATCGTTTGGGTGCTCATTCTCTATGGAGTGCTGTTAGTGTTAGAGTTTGCCCCTGAATTGTGCGAGCGCCTGGGCTGGCGCTATCGAATGCGACCAGTGCGCTTCCTCAATCTGCTGGCGCTGCTCTTAGCCGTAGCGATCTCTGTGATGTGTCAGTCCATTCTTGCTGACCTGCTGCAGATAGCGTCCCCTAGGATTTCACCACTGTGGTCCACGCCGCAGTTACCAGTCCTGTTCTTTGTTTCTGCGGCTTGCGCTGCTTTGGCCGCACTGATTTTCGCCTCATGGCATTCGGACGCCGCCTTCGGCAAGGGACTGTCGAGCGACCTCGTGGCTGGGATGAGCAGAGCCTTGGCGGCACTGCTGCTTCTCTATTTAACGTTACGCTTTGGGGACTTCATGCAAAGAGGGATTCCTCTGTTTGTGCAGAAGAACAATCTAGATAATATTCTGCTAGCGCTCGAAATTGCCTTGTTCTTTGCGCCTGTGTGGCTGCTCATCAGAGAACGGGGTTCTGTCCACCCCCGGATGGCGTACTACTGTGCTGTGCTGGTTCTGGCAGGATTCATGACCAACCGCCTCAATACCTGCATCACCTCGGTTGAAGCCGCCACCGGCTCACGATATCCACTTGACTGGCATGA
>JAIQFW010000301.1 GCA_020073105.1 Terriglobia bacterium | reverse complement strand
GGCATCGAAGCCGAGGCGGCGATGCTGGGCCAGCCGGTCTCCATGCTGATTCCGCAAGTCGTGGGTGTGAAGCTGACTGGCAAGCTGCGCGAAGGCGCCACCGCTACCGATCTCGTCCTCACCATTACCGAGATGTTGCGCAAGCACGGAGTGGTGGGCAAGTTTGTCGAATACTTTGGGCCGGGCCTGCAGGAACTTCCTCTGGCCGACCGCGCCACCATCGCCAACATGTCGCCCGAATATGGCGCTACCTGTGGCATTTTCCCGGTGGACAAAGAAACCCTCGCCTACTTGCGCTTGACCGGACGTTCCGAGGAGCTGATCGCGCTGGTCGAGGCCTATTGCCGCGAACAAGGCCTCTTCCACGACGAAAAGACCCCCGAGGCTGAGTACTCCGAGCTGCTGGCCCTCGACCTGGCCACGGTGGAGTCGAGTCTCGCCGGCCCCAAGCGCCCGCAGGACCGGGTGCTGCTCTCGCAGGCAAAAGATTCGTTTGATCAGGCGCTGCCATCTCTCATGAAGGCCAGCAAGGGCCCTGCCAAGCCGTCGGCGCCCGCGGGCAACGGACATCTGCACCACGGCAGCGTGGTCATTGCCGCCATCACCAGCTGCACGAATACCTCGAACCCTTCCGTGATGCTCGCCGCCGGCTTGCTGGCGAAGAAGGCAGTGGAACGTGGCCTGCAGGTTCCTGCCTGGGTCAAGACATCACTAGCACCGGGCTCGAAAGTGGTTCGCGACTATCTGGAACGGGCTGGGCTTACCGCGTATCTGGAGAAGCTTAAATTCCATATTGTGGGCTACGGCTGCACGACCTGTATCGGAAACTCTGGTCCCTTGCCGGAAGAGGTCGCAAAAGCGATCGACGAAAACAATCTGGTGGTGGCTTCCGTGCTTTCGGGCAATCGCAACTTCGAAGGCCGCATCAACCCCGACGTCCGGGCAAACTACTTGATGTCGCCGCCGCTGGTCGTGGCTTTCGCCCTCGCCGGGCGCATCGACCTCGACCTGCGCAAGGACCCCATTGGCAACGACAAGCTGGGCAAACCGGTGTATCTGGCTGATATCTGGCCTTCGCGAAGAGAGGTCGAAGAGGCCATCAGCAAATCCATTTCGTCAGACATGTTCCTCCGCAGCTACGGCGAGGTGTATCACGGAGACGATCGTTGGCGTGCCCTGGCCGTTCCCAAGGGCGAGACTTATGTCTGGGAGAAGGACTCCACCTACATCCGCCAGGCACCCTATTTCGATGGCATGAAGGTAAAGCCCGACAGCGTAGAAGACATCAGGAATGCGCGCGTGCTGGCGGTGCTTGGCGACAGCGTGACTACCGACCACATCTCCCCGGCCGGATCGATCAAGAAGGACAGCCCTGCGGGGAAATACCTGATCGAGCATGGCGTCAAGCCCGCCGACTTCAACTCTTATGGCTCCCGGCGCGGCAATCACGAAGTGATGGTGCGCGGCACGTTCGCCAACGTTCGCTTGCGTAACAAAATGGTCCCGAACCTGGAGGGTGGATTCACCCGCCATCTGCCCGACGGGGCTGAGATGAGCATCTTCGAAGCGTCGGAGAAGTATATTGCCGAAGGCGTAGCGCTAGTGATCCTCGCAGGCAAGGAATACGGCTCGGGTTCGTCGCGAGACTGGGCTGCGAAGGGACCGCGCCTGCTGGGCGTGCGTGCCGTCGTCGCTGAAAGCTACGAACGCATCCATCGTTCGAACCTGGTGGGGATGGGCATTCTGCCGCTGCAGTTCCTGGACGGTGAGAACGCGCAGTCCCACGGGCTCACGGGTGAAGAAGTCTTCGAGATCGGCGGAGTTCGCGACGTGGTTGAGCACTTTGCGCCGGGGCGCGAGGTCAAAGTCCGGGCCAAGGCTAAGGGGAAGTCCACCGAATTCAGCGCGCTCGTTCGCATCGACACGCCGCAGGAAGCGCAGTACTACGCCAACGGCGGCATCCTTCGGTTTGTGCTGCGGCAACTGCTGGCGGGAAAACACCAGCAGGAGCCGGTGACGGCCTGAATGCCTCGCTGATGGAGGACGGGCGTCCCGCTTGTCGCTCCGTTAGCTCGATTAGAACGCCTTTGTCGAATCCAGCAGAATCGTGACTGGCCCGTCGTTCACCAGTTCCACCTGCATCATTTCCTGAAACCGCCCAGTTTCGCACAAGAGTCCGGCAGCGCGGATTCGCCCCACGAAATATTCGTACAGCTTGCGCGCCTGCTCCGGCGGGGCAGCTGCATCGAACGACGGCCTCTTGCCCCGGCGGACATCCCCGTACAGGGTGAACTGTGAGACCACCAGTACGCCGCCGCCAACCTCACCGACTGCAAGGTTCATCTTCCCCTCTCCATCTTCGAAAATGCGTAGCCCGGCGATCTTTTCCGCAAGATAATCGGCGTCGGCTTCGCGATCATCTCGGGACACCCCGAGCAGGACGAGCAGGCCCCGGCCAATGCTTCCAGTAAGTTCTCCGGTCACTCTGACCTCAGCCCGACTGACGCGTTGGATCACAGCACGCATGGAATTGCGGTGAAAGCTCACAATCATACTCGAGACCAAGCGCCCTTATGCAATCTGCCGCCTCGCGGGTTTGACCCCGGCAAGCGCCAACAATTAGGATGCTGGGTTGGTATTTTGGGTCACGCCTCTGCGTCAGCCTCGGCCTTCCTTTACACCGATTCGGGTGGGCCATTACACTACTCATTCCCATTTGGGCTTCGGGAAGGCGGGAGGCTTATGGCCGCTACCACCAAGAAAGAGGTTGCGGAAAAAGTCAGAAAGCTTGTCGCTGAGCAACTGGGAGTGGACGAGGGCGACGTCACCCCTAGCGCCTCCTTTATCGATGACTTAGGAGCAGACTCGCTGGACCAGGTGGAGTTGGT
>JAIQFW010000121.1 GCA_020073105.1 Terriglobia bacterium | reverse complement strand
CCAAGGACTACCCGGAAATCACCTACGCCGAGCACATCGTGGACAACACCTGCATGCAACTGGTCATGAATCCCTACCAGTACGACATGCTGCTCATGGAGAACCTGTACGGGGACATTATTTCTGATCTATGCGCAGCCTTTGTGGGCGGACTGGGAATGGTGCCCAGCGCAAACTTTGGCGAGCAGTGCGCGATTTTTGAGGCGGTGCACGGCTCGGCGCCGGACATCGCAGGGAAGAATATCGCAAACCCGACGGCCGTGATTCGCTGTTCCCTCCTCATGCTTCGCCACCTCGGGGAGTTCGGCGCCGCACTCAAGATCCGCAACGCACTGGAAAAGGTCTACCGCACCCGGGAGAAGCTAACGCGGGACGTCGGCGGCGAAGCGGGGACCTCGGAGTTTGCGGACTCGATCATTGCGGCAATGACAACCGACAGCCACAGTGGGGCCCCTGTCGAATCTTCCCATACAACGAGCTGAGGTCGTGAGCCCCGCACCACACCACCGCTGGGCTTCATGGACTAGGTCGATGCAGGTTCTGCTGACCCTGGCCGCTCTGCCTGTAACGTCGCAGGCGCAGGCCCTGAAAGTCACGCTTCTAGGCACCGGCAACCCGCGACCGGTGATGTCCCGCTTCGGGCCGAGCATTCTGGTCGAAGCCGGGAAGGAAAAGCTGCTATTCGATTGCGGACGAGGCGCCACACAACGCCTGTATCAACTCAAGATTCCTTTCACGGAAGTCACCGGCTTGTTCCTGACGCATCTGCACTCCGACCATACCGTCGGCATCCCAGACCTATGGCTGACGGGATGGGTCATGGGCCGCGTTGCGCCGCTTCCGGTATGGGGTCCGGAAGGCACGATGGCGATGATGGAGCATTTGCAGAAGGCATATGCCTTCGATATCCACATTCGTCGGGACGTGGACACAAAACTGCCGGGTGCGGGCGCTCAGGTCGTTGCCAAGGACATCCAAGAAGGAATTGTGTACAACAGAGCGGGGGTCAGAGTGACGGCATTTCTGGTTGATCACGCCGAAATCAAGCCCGCGTTCGGTTACCGCATTGATTATGGCGGGCACTCGGTCACGCTGTCGGGCGACACTCGCCCATCGGAAAACCTGATCAAGTTCGCTCAAGGGACGGATGTTCTCATTCACGAGGTCATCGATCCCGCCCCCTACGGAGACATGGTGAAGAGCGATACGTCGGAGCAGGCGAAGAAGATTATTGGGCACCATACGACTCCCGAGCAGGCAGGGATTGTCTTCACCCGGGTAAAGCCCAAGCTCGCAGTTTATTCCCACATCGTGCCGCCCGAGGTTCCAGAGGTGATTCCTCATACCCGGAAAACCTACTCGGGGCCGTTGGAGGTCGGTGAAGACCTGATGAGCATCGAAATCAGCGACAAGGTAGTCGTCCACCGTCCGCGGCCATGAAAGAGCACTACCGAACGAGTTTCCGCGTTGACGAACCCTTGCAGGATTGAGTAACATCCTCCTTCTTCAAGGAATCCCGGGGGATGGCAAACTCAACTCGGCGCATAGGGGTAATACTGTTCCAGCTAGGCGGTCCCGACACGCTGGAAGCGATTGAGCCATTTCTCTTTAATCTGTTTTGTGATCCCGATATTATCGACTTCCCTTTCGCCCGGATCGGGCGGAAGCCTCTCGCCAAGCTGATTTCCAGCACGCGTGCCCGCAAGGTCCAGCACCACTACGCCACCATCGGAGGGGGTTCGCCGATTCGGCGCTTCACCGAACAACAAGCTCTGGCCTTGCAGCGGAGCCTGATGGGCTCGGGGTTGGATGCCCATTGCTTTGTCGCCATGCGCTACTGGCACCCCTTTACCGGCGAGGCGATCACGCAGTTACGCTCCGCTCAATGCGACGAACTCGTGCTTCTGCCGCTTTATCCGCAATACTCCAGTACGACCACCGGCAGCAGTCTGAACGAGTGGCGGCGGCTATTCCGGGACGGTTTGCCGGTCCATGGTGTCGAGCCTTTTTATCGTCACGACCTGTACCTGGAGGCATTGGCGGAGAAGGTCGATGAGGCCCTCGCCCGTTTTCCCGAGCCAGACCGTCCAGAAGTTGTTTTTAGCGCCCACAGTGTTCCGCTTTCGGTGATCGAAAGAGGCGATCCGTATCAGCGCCAGATTGAAGAGACGGTGGCACTACTCATGCAACGCGGCGGTTGGCCAAATCGCCACCGGCTTTGTTACCAGAGCAAGGTAGGTGCCAGCCGCTGGCTGCAGCCGTCGCTGCATCGGACGCTGCGTGAGCTTGCGGCCGACAGAATAAGGGAAGTATGTGTTGTGCCCGTTTCGTTCGTCTCCGATCACGTAGAAACGCTGGGCGAGATCGATCATGAGGCCCGTGCGGAGGCGGCGAAGCTTGGGATCACACGATTTGAGATGACGGCCGGCCTGAACAACTCGCCAACGTTTATCGCGGCACTGGCCGATCTGGTAAGAACGGCGGTTGGTATGGAAACCAGTCCCAGCGAGTTCGGGCGGCTCGTGGCAGCCGATTGAAGTCTATGGGGTATGGCTGGTGGCGGTAGTTTGAATTCGCGGCTTTAGCCGCTGGGCAGGGGTGAGGACGTGGCAGACGAGTCCGCCAAAGGCGTTCTTGGGCATCTTCCGCCGTGGCCGCGGAAGGAGCTGAACAATTCCGTCATCGCGATGGAGCAGGCCTATCGCCAGCGTAAAGGGTTGCCGCCGCTGAGCGATGCAGATATTGAAGCGCTGAAGGCCGGTCAACCGATGTCGTGGGAGGCAGGTGGCTCGGGAGCCGTATCCGCGGCCCCGGCAGTGCCAGCCGCAGCCTCACCCGCCGCGCCGGCGGCGGTTGCAACACCTCCGGCGGCTGCTCCCACAGTTACGGCTAGCTCCAACGGAAATATCAGCGCGGAAGTCGCCGGCTGGGTCGCTCAAGGCAAGAAGTGGAGCAAGTCGGCCATCGCTGCGGAACAAGCACGGCGCGGGCGCAAGAGCCTGCCCCCTCTCAATGATGCCGAGATCACGGCCCTGCTGGGCGAACCGGCTGAAGCGGCTCCCGCGGCTGCTCCGGCTACGGCAGCTGCAGTCGCTGCGACGCCTCGACCTTCAGCTCCGGCCGTGCTGGCTTCCTCCGCAGCCTCGGTGGCCCGCAGCGGTGCTTCTACCCGCTATGTCGGGACTCCCGCGGTGGGCACCTCCAAGGCTGCCGCCGCCGGCGGATTAGCCGCCATCGGGCCTGAAGACAACGAAGTGAACCAGGCACGCCGTCGGATGGTGTGGGCCTCGGTAGGTGCTTTTCTGACCGCATGGTTCCTTGCTTTCTTCCGTTTCTTTCTGCCGCGCACACTGTTCGAACCGGCCACCAGCTTTAAGATCGGCTATCCCGAGGAATACGGCCTGGGAGTGGACACCAAGTGGCAGCAAAAATTCCGCATCTGGGTGGACCGGACACCGGACCGCATTTTTGTGATTTACGCACGCTGCACCCATCTGGGCTGCACGCCCGACTGGAAGCCCAGCGAGAACAAGTTCAAGTGCCCTTGCCACGGCAGCGGATATGACAGCGAGGGCGTGAACTTCGAAGGCCCGGCGCCGCGGCCCATGGATCGCGCGCACGTGGAGGTCGCGGCTGACGGTCAGATACTGGTGGATGTCTCGCGTCTCTACCAGTGGCCCAAGGGCCAGCCGAGCCAGTTCAACGATGACGGAGCGTATTTGAGGGCTTAAAAGGTAGCGCTACCGCTCCGGCGAGGGCGGGGACGCCCTCGCGACAGCCGGCAGGATGCCGGCGCTACATAAAGAGGGATCATGGCGGAAGAGAACAGCAACGGCAAGAACGGCAACCGAGTCGGCCTGCTCGAGCGGGTAAAGGCCGGCGTCAAGGAAGATGTCCAGTCGCTTAAGACCGACATGCCGGCCAAGGCGAAGGAGCAGATCGAAGGCCTGAAGGATCCCACCAAGACCCAGGTCTACACCTCGATCTTTCGCCACAAACACGATGACACGCCCCGCAACCGCGCGCTGGGCGTGCTGTCGAATGTCTTTCTTCATCTCCATCCTGCCAAGATCAACCGCGACGCGGTGCGCTACAGTTACACCTGGGGCATGGGCGGGATCACCTTTTATTTGTTCATCGTGCTGACCTTCACCGGCGTGCTATTGATGTTCTACTACCACCCGAGCAAGGTGCAGGCGTTCCGCGACGTGCTGTATCTGGAGCACGATGTGCCCTTCGGCAAGCTGCTCCGTAACATGCATCGCTGGGCCGCTCACTTGATGGTCATCGCGGTGTGGCTGCACATGTTCCGGGTGTTCCTGACCGGTTCGTACAAGAAGCCGCGCGAATTCAACTGGAACATCGGCGTGCTCTTGCTGGTGTTCACGCTGCTGCTTTCCTTCACCGGATACTTGTTGCCCGACGATCAGTTGGGCTTTTGGGCCGTCACCGTAGGCACGAACATGGCCCGTGCCACTCCGATGTTGGGTCACGAAGGTCCCTTTGGAAAAGCGTTTCACATGACGCCGTACAACGACGTGCGGTTTGGATTGCTGGGCGGCTCGATCGTCGATGCCAACGCCCTGCTGCGTTCTTATATCTGGCATTGCATCGGCATTCCGATTGTGGCGTCGGTGCTGATGATTGTTCATTTCTGGCGAGTACGGAAAGACGGTGGCATTTCCGGGCCGGCTCCGGTGATGTTGACCGAAGAGGCCGACAAGCCGCGACGGGCCGTGTAAGAACCTGAGACGTACCAAGCTACGTCTCTACAACATCAATTGCAGCTGTAGAGACGTTGCTTGCAACGTCTCGTCCACAAGTGACCGTGGGAGACTTTATGGATTGGCATCAACTTTGGGAGATCGCGTCGGCACCTGACAATGTGCCGATTGTGGGCATGATTCCGCTGCTGTTTTTCTATATTTACCTGGCGTGGAAGCAGGCCAAGGCCAACGACGAACTGATCGGCGAACTAGAAACCAATCCGGCCATGGCGAAGACCCACCATCGCAAGACCTGGCCTTTCCGCCCCGGCTGGCAAAAGGAAGTCCACGTTTGGCCCTTCCTGCTTCGGATCGAGTTCCTGGCGGCGATCATCGTCACCATCGTCCTGATGATCTGGTCGATCACCCTGTATGCGCCTCTGGAAGAACCAGCGAATCCCAACCTGACCATGAATCCTGCGAAGGCGCCCTGGTATTTTCTGGGACTGCAGGAAATGCTGGTTTATTTCGATCCCTGGATCGCGGGCGTGGTCATGCCGACGCTGATCATCATCGGGCTGATGGTAATTCCCTACATCGACACCAATCCTCTGGGCAGCGGCTACTACACCTGGAAGCAGCGAAAGTTTGCCATCGGCACTTTCATGTTCGGGTTCATCGTGTTGTGGGTGGCGATGATCATTATCGGGACATTCATTCGCGGACCGGGCTGGCAGTGGTTCTGGCCCGGGCAAACTTGGGACCACAACCGATTGATCTATGAAGTGAACCGGGATTTGCCGGACCTCTTTGGTATCACGTCGAATCTCGCCAAGGGAATTTTTGGCGCCATTGTGGTCGGCGGTTACTTCGCGGCCGGCGGGTTTCTGGTGCACGCGTTCTTTCGGCGCTACAACCCGAAGGACTACAAGCGCATGAGCTTGTTGCAGTACTCGATCATGCAGTTCTTCTTACTGACCATGGTAGCGTTGCCAATCAAGATGGCGCTGCGCCTGGCCTTGCATATCAAGTACGTGTGGATTACGCCGTGGTTCAACGTGTAAAGACCGCCGTTGGCCGTTCGTCGTTGGTCGTTGGGCCTGGGGCGAACGGCGAATGATGAACGACTAGCAGGGAGAATCTTTTGGCTGAACAACCTATCCCCGAGCAGGATCCCGTAGTCACCAAGTCATACGCGCTGCACTACGTCGTTGCCATGGTGATTCTCATGGCGTCTCTGTTCTGGGCGCTGTGGGACGAAGCCTTCGGCCAGCGCCCCTGGAAGACCTTCCAGAACGAATGGAAGCAGCGCTACACAGCCTTCCTGAAGACCGCCGAGTCCAAGTCCGAAAAATCTCAGAAGGACGTCACCCAGACTCCGGAGTACCGGCAACTTGAACAGGCATTCAATCAGGCGTCAGAAGCTGCCAGGTCGCGACGCGACGAACTTCAAAAGGGCATCGCCGATCTCAGCGCAAAGATCCTTGCCGTCCAGAATGTGTTTACCGATAAACGCGCCTTTGCCAACGCGATCAACTATGAGATCGAGACCGAGACCAGCGCTTCCGGAAAGAAGAGCAAACAGAAAGATCTGGACGACTACAAAAAGGAGCAGTGGACGGTCGAGTATCCCGATGGACACAAAGAGAAGTACAACTTCCAGCAACTCGAGGAAAAGTACAACGAACTGAAGGACGAACGCACCAAGCTGAACGCCGAACTGGGTGAGGTGTTGAAGCCGGTGACCGCCGCCAGCACCCTGATGTCCGCCTACATCAACGAACATATGGTGGACCTTACCCCTGCCCAGATCGAAGGTCTGAAAAAAAAGACTTCCGAATGGGACCCCAAGATTGTCCAGATTAACGTGGCCGAAGCCAACATCGTGGACCGGTGCGAATCCTGTCACATGGGAATTCGCGAACCGCTCAAGCTGACGGCGGCTTCCATGACTGCCAAGGGTGAGAAAAAGCCCGACGAGTACGCCGATGCCTTCGTCAGCCACCCTGAGCCGGCGCTGCTGAAAACCCACGATCCCGACAAGTTTGGCTGCTCACCCTGCCACCAGGGCAATGGCCGCGCCACCACCAGCGTCGAGAAGGCACATGGCAACTACGAGCACTGGCTGTGGCCCCTCTTTCCCAAACGGAACGCAGAGGCCGGCTGCCAGACCTGCCACTCGGCCGATATGGTGCTGGTCAGCGGCGACGTGGGATGGACCATCAGCGAAGCCAAGGACCTGTTCCGGCAAAAAGGCTGCATGGGCTGCCATCGCTACGAGGGGTACGACAAGGAACCGGAGGATCTCAACACCGTCAGCCAGCAGATTAAGCAGTCCGAGGGGCAGAAGAAGGACAACATTAAGGAAGCGGCTGACCTGATGAAGCAGGCGGATGCCGCCGAAAGCAATGAAGACGCCAACCGCCTGAACGACAAGGCAATCGCCCTCAAAGTTTCGAACAGCAAACTGGACGGCCGCATTCAGCAGCTGGACTTTCAATCTCACAGCTTGATGCAGGACATGAAGAAGGTTGGACCGAACCTGAAGGACATCCGGCTCAAGCTGAACAAGAACTGGATTCCGGTCTGGCTGAAGAAGCCCACCGACTTCCGTCCCACCACGAAGATGCCCAACTTCCGCCTGACCGATCACCAGATCCAGGCGATTTCGGCCTACTTGTGGCAATCGGCATTCACCGATGCGCCCCCCAAGCAGAAACCCGGCAACGCGGCCCATGGTAAGGAGCTGTTTGAAACCCGTGGTTGTCTGGCCTGCCACTCGATCGGGCAAGGCGATCAGATGATGGGCGGGGTTTTTGCCGCAAACCTGACTCGCGAAGGCGAAAAGGCCAACTACGATTATCTGGTCCGCTGGATTCACAACGCCCGCCAGCGTACGCGTCCCTACTGCCCGTACGAAAAGCGAGACCTGGGACCTGAAGATTATGCCAAGAAGGGACTTCCCTACCAGTTCGACCTGGAGCATAGCCAGTGTCCCAATGACGGCCACGAACTGCAAGTGCAGAACATGACGGTGATGCCGAGCCTGCGGCTCAGCGTTGAGGATGCGCAGGACATCGCTTCGTTTCTCATGACGCAAAAGCGGCAGGAGCCCTCTGCCTACGCGGATGCGTCGTTCATGGACGATCCCAAGCTGAAGGACGAAGGCAAGAAGTGGGTGCGCCACTACGGCTGCGCGGGTTGCCACGAAATCTCCGGAATGGAAGACGAGGGCCGCATCGGCACCGAACTGACGTATGAAGGCAGCAAGCCGATCGAGCGTCTCGACTTTGCCCTGTTCACCGTGCCGGCGGAACGTGGGACGCAGGAACCCATCACCGATCCTGAAGATCTGGCGCGTCTGCCCGAAGGTCCGGCCAAGGGCCCCTGGTACGACCACAAGGGCTTCTTCGAACACAAATTGGCCGAGCCGAATGTTTACGACAAGGGAAAGATCAAGTCAGAGACGGAAACTCTGCGCATGCCCAACCTGCACCTGAACAAGGAGCAGATTCAGGCTCTGACCACATTCCTGCTGGGAAGCGAAGAGAGTTCCCTTCCCGACAGTTACCAATACAAGCCTGGGGACTCGCGCGGCGACATTCAGCGAGGCTGGTGGATTGTCAAGAAGTACAACTGCATGGGATGTCATCAGTTCATTCCCGGGCAGAAAACGATTCTCATGGGTTTGCCGCAATACCGCGAGAACCCGGAACAGTTGCCTCCGAAGCTACTCACCGAGGGGGCGCGTGTCGATCCGGAGTGGCTGCGGCGCTTCCTGTCCAACCCAGCTTTAAGCGAGGCTGATACCAACCGCAACGGTGTGCGCCCCTACCTGAAGGTCCGCATGCCGACGTTTTCGTTCTCGGATAACGAACTACGCGCTCTGGTGCGTTTCTTCCAGGCGCTATCGCAGCAACCCATACCGTACATTCCGGAGCAAGTTCCGGTGTTGACCGCAAAAGAGACGGACATGGCGCGCAGCCTGTTCTCGAGCACCGCCGCACCCTGCCTCAAGTGCCACGCCACGGGCGATCCACAGCATGACAAGATCGCCACCGCGCCCAACTTCCTGCTGGCTAAAGAACGGTTGAAGCCGGACTGGGCGGAACGCTGGGTCCTGGACCCGCAGGCCATCAGTCCAGGCACCTCAATGCCGTCCGGACTGTTCCGGCGCGAGAACAATCAGTGGGTATTCGCCGGGCCGACGCCGCCCTCTTTCCAGGGTTACACCAAAGACCATTCCCGGCTGCTGGTGGATTACATCTTCCGGTTGACGCCGGAAGAACAACGGCGGGTGGCGGCATCCCGGGGAAGGACTGGGGCCTCCAACGTGACGCCAAGCATCCAGAAGCAGGCCGCTGTGGCTGCAGGAGGCGGCGGTTCGCGGTAGAATGTTGGGTTCCGTAAAGCTCCATGCTATCGAGCTGTCGAGCTGGCGCGTCGACCTGGACGGGCGAGGGTGCCTGTCCCCACACTAAACTTCAATACCTTCACGAAAGGACGAAATCATGAATAACAAGACATGGATTGCAATCCTCAGTCTGCTTGCTCTGGCCCTGGGGCTGCTGGTGGGCTGTGGCAAGAAAGAAGGCGCAGAGTCTCAATCCGCAGCTACTCCGGCAGCAACTCAGCCCGCGGCGGCGCCGGCCACGCCGATTGATCCCGCCACCGTTGCCAGCGTAACCGGCACGGTCAAGTTGGACGGCGCGGCCCCCAAGGCGGCTAAGATCGATATGAGCCAGGACCCAGCCTGCAAGGGTGCCAACACGGCCGAGACCATCATCGCGGACGGTGGGAATCTAGCCAACGTCTTTGTGTACGTAAAGGAAGGCCTCGGGGATCGTACTTTCGATGTTCCCAAGGACGCCGTCACTATCGATCAGCAGGGCTGCAAGTATCATCCGCACGTACTCGGAGTGATGACTGGGCAGAACATCCAAATCAAGAACGACGACCCAACCACACACAACATTCACCCTACGCCAGCGGCCAATCGGGAGTGGAACGAATCTCAACCGCCGCAGGCCGCGCCGATTGAGAAGAGCTTCGCCCGCGAAGAGGTCATGCTGCCGGTGAAGTGCAACCAGCACCCGTGGATGAAGATGTACATCAACGTGGTGAAGAGTCCCTTCTACGCCGTCACCGGACCGGATGGCAAGTACGAGATCAAGGGGCTGCCGCCGGGTGACTACACGCTGGCCTTCGTTCAGGAAAAGCTGGGCGAACAGACGCAAAAAGTCACGCTGGCCGCCAAGGACAGCAAGACGGTCGACGCAGCCTTTAAGCTGCAGTAGGTTCTAGGTTGTGGAGGGCGGGCGTCTCGCTCGCCTTCCCCGTCGACCCGGACTCTCATCGAATCAAGGAGCTAACCCTGAAGGGCCTCGCCGCACCCTACAACCGCGCCCACCACTGTTTCGCCGTGTTCACGGCGTGCGCGACATTTTGTCTCATCATTGCCGGAGCATTAGTCACCAGCAACGATGCCGGCCTCTCCATCCCCGACTGGCCCACGTCGTTCGGGTCGTTCCGCATTCCGCCCTTGCACGGAGGAATCCGCTTCGAGTGGAGTCACCGCGCAATCGCCGGATCGATCATTGTACTGACCATCTCCATCGCCGTCTGGACATGGCTGGCCGACCGCCGGCGCTGGATGAGGTGGCTGGGCCTGGCCGCCCTGGGCACGGTGGTCGCACAGGCGGTTCTCGGGGGCCTCACTGTGCTGTTGTTGCAGCCGCCCTGGGTCTCCTCGGCCCACGCCGCCGTGGGGCAAACGTTTTTTTGCATCGCCGTTGTCATCGCCGTCTTTACGGGGCGCAGATCAATGGAAACAGTTCCGCAGATCGAGATGGATACGCATCGCCCCAGTCTCATCACACTCTCGTTGCTCTCGATTCTCGTGCTCTACGTGCAACTCATTTTGGGTGCGATGTTCCGCCATCGCGGAATGAGCTGGTGGCCACATGCGCTGAACGCCCCCGTGGTGGCGATCGTGCTGACCTGGACTGCAATTCGCGCTCTGTCGCTCTATTCGAAGATTGAAGCCGTGCGGCGCTCGGCGATTCTCCTGCTGGCGCTGTTAATCACGCAGCTCTGCCTCGGCTTCCTGGCGTTCATGACGCGCGTGGCGTGGGGCCGCGATGCAGTCCAACCAGAACTACCCATGGTCATTTCGACGGTTGCCCACGTTGCCGTGGGAGCGCTACTGCTGGCGACTGCTGTTATCTTAGCTATTCAAGTGTGGCGGCATGTTCCGGTTTCGTTTGAAGAGCGTGTGCCAGGGCGTGAGCGAAGGCCAGTGACGGCGTAGCTTGCCGGACACGCTTGCAGCAGCCGGGGCGGGTCCCCACGCAAAACAACTATCCTTGTAAAATAGCCTGTGGCTTCGAAAACGCCTGCATACCCCGTTGTCGGCTCCGAAGTGGCCCCCGCCGGGGTTGCGACCGCAGTTATCTCCGTTCGTGATGTCATTCACCGCTATGGGGAACGCACTGCCTTGGACGGAGTATCGTTTGACGTGCGGCCAGCTGAGTTGTTCGGCCTGCTCGGTCCCAATGGCAGCGGCAAGACCACTCTTTTCCGCATTCTCTCAACGCTGATGGTTCCAGTGGGCGGCCACGCCACGATCATGGGCTCCGACGTAGCCCGCGACCCCAACCGTGTGCGCCGCCACATTGGAGTGGTTTTCCAGGCGCAGAGTATCGATGTGAAGCTGACTGCCGCCGAGAACCTTATGCACCAGGGACATCTTTACGGCCTGCATGGTGCATCGTTAAAGGCGCGCATTCTGGAGATGCTAAATCGCGTGGGCCTGGCGGATCGCGCCAGCGAAAAGGCGGAAACCTTCTCCGGAGGCATGCAGCGGCGGCTGGAATTGGCCAAGGGGCTGCTGCACCATCCTTCGGTGCTCTTGCTGGATGAGCCTACAACTGGGCTCGATCCCGGCGCGCGCCGGGATCTCTGGCAATATCTGGCGATCTTGCGGGACGAGGAGCACGTGACCGTGATCGTGACCACCCACTTGATGGAAGAAGCGGAGCGCTGCGACCGGTTGGCAATTCTGAACGAGGGCAAGGTCGTGGCCCTGGGCACGCCCAACGATTTGAAGCATGAAATCGGAGGAGACGTAATCTTGCTCGATGCGAAAGATGCGACGTCGCTTGCCCGCCGCATTAGCGAACGCTTCCACGTCGATGCTCAAGAGATGCAGGGCAAGGTCCGCCTCGAAAGGGAGAGCGGACACCGCTTCATTACCGATGTGGTCGAGGCGTTTCCGGGGGAGATTGATGCCATCTCCGTCAGCAAACCGACTTTGGAAGACGTCTTCATCCACCGCACTGGGCATAGGTTTTGGACGGAGGGTGGTGAGGGAGCCGAGCAGTAGGATGTTCTTCGCGTCCTTCGCGTAAACTTTGCGCTCTTCGCGGTAAGAGCTTTTGAACGCAAAGTTCGCGAAGGAATCGCAAAGAGCGCAAAGTCAGACCGAGAGAGAAGAGTTTCATGATGCTGATGCTTTCACTGCTGTTGGGGATCATTCCGTTGCTAGGGATCGGCTGGACCGTGATGAACGGAACCGTAACGACGGTGGACGGACTTTTCCTGAGCCTCATATTGTTCTCTCTTTCCGCGATTCTCTTTCTGAACGTGTTCCTGGAATTGCGTAAGAAATTCAAAAAAGGCCTGGCGCCCGCGGCGCAGAAATCGAGATAGGTTGGCGACACGAACAGCAACACTGCCTGCTACCCCGCCCTCTACCGGGATCGCCTTGCCCGCCTTCACGCTGTGGTGGCGGGAGGTCGTCCGCTTCTATCGCCAGCGCTCGCGTGTCGTCGGGGTGATCGCTTCTCCGCTGTTGTTCTGGCTGGTGATCGGTTCTGGTTTCGGCACTTCCTTCCGTTCGGGCGAAGCCGCCGGGCAGCAACACTACCTGGACTACTTCTACCCCGGCGCGCTGATCATGATCGTGCTGTTTACCTCGATCTTTACCATGATGTCGGTCATCGAGGACCGCAAGGAGGGCTTCCTGCTCTCAGTGATGGTTGCCCCCGTGCCCCGCTCAGCGATCGTGCTGGGCAAGGTGCTGGGCGGCACGACGTTATCTGCCATTCAGGGCTTGATCTTCCTGATCTTCGCGCCGTTTGTTGGCGTACATCTGGGGTTGGGCGATTTCCTGATGGTGGTGCTAGTAGTCTTTCTGGTCTCGTTCGCCTTAACCGGGTTGGGATTTGCCATCGCCTGGCCCATGGATTCCAGCCAGGCGTTTCACGCCATCATCAACCTGTTCTTGATTCCGCTGTGGCTGCTTTCCGGTGCGCTGTTCCCCTTGTCGGGAGCTTCGGGTTGGCTGCGCTTGGTGATGCGAATCAATCCGTTGACCTACGGTGTCGAGGCGTTGCGAGAGTTGCTCTATCCTTCAACGTCTGCTGTATCTTCCATCGCTATATCGTTGACTGCCCTTGTGTTGTTTACTCTCTGCATGTTCGGCCTGTGCTTCGTCATGGTCAACCGTCGCACCACGAGGCCCGCGGTCTGATGCAAGTTCCACCACAGTACGCAGTGTTTCCAGTGATCAACGCCAGCCTGAACGGAACCAGCGCGGTTCTGTTATTGGTGGGCCGGGGATTCATCAAGCGAGGGCGCATGGCGGCGCACCGGGCAGTCATGATTACGGCATTGGTATCGTCCAGCCTTTTCTTGATTTCGTATTTGTACTATCACTGGCATGTCGGTTCAGTGCATTTTCAGGGGCAGGGGTGGACCCGGCCGGTGTATTTCAGCATTCTGATTTCGCACACCATCCTGGCAGCCCTGATCGTGCCCATGATCATCATCACGCTGAGCCGGGCGTTGCGGGAACGCTTCGATCGCCACCGTGCCATTGCCCGGTGGACATTTCCTTTGTGGCTGTATGTTTCGGTAACCGGAGTGGTGATCTATTTCATGCTGTACCAGCTGTTTGCTTGAATTTTCTCGGCGTCCTCTGCGTACTCGGCGGTGAAGGGGTTTGACTTGTCGGTTGTCAGATTGAAGATCGATGTTTCCGGCACGGTGGGTGACGAAGCCTGGCAGAGCCTCCAACATTTCGATCAGATCGAGAGTGCCGCGTTCGGACAGCGCTTCGGAGGCCAGTTGTGTAATCATCCGGCCTACATGCCGCACAACAAGGGCGAATGGATCGGCGCTGAAATTCGTCTGCAGACGCCACTTCTGGCGCAGTACGCGGTTTCGCATTACCTGGAGCAGGAGCGGGTGATGGATGCGGATGTGGTGGAGTAAAAACCTTCACCACAGAGGACACAGAGAAATCTCACATGGAAACGCCAGGAGCATCTGCGGGAGAAGTTGTCGAAGGCATGAAGCCCCGCATGTCCACCCGCAATCGGGTGTTGTTTTTGCTGACGGGCTGGCTGATCGTGCTCATGCCGTTTCTGTTTTGGTGGAATACTTGGTTCGGGCGCCGTCTCCCCGACAAGGAACTAGCGGAATACCTCCACGACGACAAGAAGCCTCGCCACATCCAGCATGCCCTGGTGCAACTGGGGGAGCGCATGGGC
>JAIQFW010000300.1 GCA_020073105.1 Terriglobia bacterium | reverse complement strand
GCTGCCGCAGTGGCTCAGGCTGACCAATGATGGCAGCTCGCACCCAGGGCAATTTCCACGGATTCTGCAACAGATTGGCCGTCCCGGCCGGGACATACAGCGGAGCCGAGGTCTGACGCGAAGCCCAGTTCAAATTCCCTACATGTTCTTCATGATGGTGAGTAGCGACTACGGCTGTGATGCTTCCGGCTGCAAGCCGACGCAGATGCCGCGCCAAAGAACGCCGCATGCGAGGCGAACCCGGATCAATCAGGACACCATCGTACACAACCGCGGTAAACAACTCTCCAAACAGGATCGGAACCACGTCGCAGGGAAAACCACCGAGGAAGAGGATCGAAAACCTGCCGTCGAGGAAATTGATGCGGCGACGACAGGTTCGCATATACACAGCGGACTGGACCATGAGGTCCCGAATCCCAGCGCCCATGATGAGCGGCAACCGCAGCAATAAGCCGATCAGGTAACAGCTCCAGAACGTGCCAAAGAAGGATGTCTTCCTCACGGCATCGGGGCGCGCAACGTGGCAGGCGCCGCCCCGGCACTTGCTCACCGCGTAGCGATTTCGAGCTACGAAACGATATGCCGCGTCGCCCAGCCAATAAAACGGAGGAACGCGACCGATCCAACCGAGAAGAACAGTAGCTGGCAGCAGCCGGGCCAGCGCAGTGACCGCGCTCCATCCTCGATAAGTCTCGCCGCCGGGTGCGATTACGTGGAGCTGGCGCAGGCAATCATCAAGTTCCAGCTTAGGGTCGAGCGTGGGCAGCGATGCCGGATCAATCGGGAGCGGCGAGACTCTTCGGTGACGGTCCAGCAGGGTCAGCCACGACACGCACGCCTGGCAGATTTCGCACTGTTCATCGTAGAGGGCTACCCACCGGTCCCGAGTGACATCGAAGACCGGCGTTGATTCAGTCGCCCCACGAGGTTGTGGCTTCGTCTTTGTGGAGAATGTGTTCGTAGTAGCGCATTCTGTCAGAAAGGAATAGCTGGGCGCGAGCTTTGTTGTTCGGTTCTGGGGACAGCGCTGTCATTCGAACTCAAAGCCCGGCTTCGATGCGCGACCTGGGATCGAGATAATCGCGCAGTGCATCACCACTGAAGTTGAGGCGTTTTGCGGGGCGTGAGCCCGCAGCCGAAATCCCGAGCACCGGGAGGGATCTCTACAGTCCGGCCTCAATCCTCGATCGGGGATCGAGATAGTCACGCAGCGCATCCCCAATGAAATTGAACGACAGCACAGCCAACATGACGGCTCCCGCCGGAAAGATGACCAAGTGGGGCGCGTCGAACAGATGGGCGCGGCCGTCGTTGAGCATCGTGCCCCAACTCGCGGTTGGCGGAGGCACACCGAGGCCGAGAAAGCTCATGGTTGCCTCGGCCAGAATTGCACCCGCCATGCCGATGGCCGCCTGCACAATCACCGGTTGAATGATGTTGGGAAGAATATGGCGAACGATCACACGCAGATCGCTGGCACCGAGGGCGCGGGCGGCCTCCACGAATTCGCGCTCCCGGGCTGCCAGTACCTGGCCGCGCACCAGCCGGGCGTAACCGACCCATCCGCCCAGCGAGAGCGCCAGCACCAGATTGAAGATGCCGGGCCCGCGGAAAGCGACAAAGGCGATGGCCAGCAGAATTCCGGGGAATGAAAGGAATGCGTTCATCACCACGATATTGACAAAGCGATCAATGCGTCCGCCGTAATAACCGGCGATCGAGCCCACGACCAAGCCCAGGGCAAGCGACATGGCCACTACAGAACTGCCGACGAGCATCGAAATACGTGAGCCGTAGATGAGGCGGGAAAGAATGTCGCGGCCAAGCTCGTCGGTACCGCACCAGTGAGCAGAAGAGGGCGGAGACAGGCGCGAAGGTAAGTCGATGAAGGCGGGATCCTGCGGTGCCATCCAAGGGGCAAACAGGGCGAAGAGAACAAAGACGACGACCAACACTACACCGATGGCCGCTAACGGATTGTGCCGGGCGGCGCGAGGGAGCGAAATGGTCGTAGCAGCCAAGATCAAAAACTCAGACTACAGCGGACACAGAGAGAGTTGTGAACGCGCTAATCTTCCGCGTGCGATGTTTTGTCCCGCATCACCAGACCTCGAGCTGAAACTTGCGGTAACTGTGGATTATCTCAAAGTCTGCCCGGTTGGAGGTGATCAGGCAGGCGCCGCAGGCGCGCGCCGTTAGTGCGATCAGCACATCGAAGTGCAGCTCACGCAGCTTGTCCGCCACGAATCCTCGATCGGCACGAATCCGAGCCAACAGCTGGCCAGATTCCAGCCAGTTCTTTTCCGTTGGCACGAGAATCGGATGGTTCTTGCTCAGCGCCCGCAGGAATTCCCGCTCCTCCCTCCTGGAAGCACCACGCCACAATTCGGCCAAGACTACAGAGGATGTTCTGATCAGACCGGTAATCGATTGGATTCTCTGCTGATGGCGCCCCGTCCGAAGATCATCGACAAGGACGGATGTATCGAAGATAACGAGATCACTCACCGTGGCCTGCGAACGAAAGCTTGCCCGCGTTCTTCTTCATCAAGGCCTTGAATCGCTTCAGGGCGACGATCTCCCGCAGCGCCACATGAACAGCCTCGGTGCGGGACTTTACCCCGAGCGCTTTCTTCGCCTCATCCGCCAGATGAGTATCCAGCCGGATGGAAGTCATGGTTACGGCCATGGGACCTACCTCGTTTTACGTATATACAACATACATGCTTTGTATATACAGATCAAGAGTCAATGGCGCGGGACTTCTATAGGGGCGAGGGCAGGATGCCCTCGCGACAGCCGGCAGGATGCTGGCGCTACTATTGCCGTATCCTCGGATTCACGACCGAGTACAGGAAATCAGTAAGAAAATTCACTGCGACGTAGGTCAGCCCAATCGCCAGAATGCACCCTT
>JAIQFW010000299.1 GCA_020073105.1 Terriglobia bacterium | reverse complement strand
ATGCTGCTGCAGAACGTCGCCAACTCGATCACGACCAACCATCCTGAAGTGGTGCTCATGGTGCTGCTGATCGACGAGCGCCCGGAAGAGGTTACCGACATGCAGCGCTCGGTGAAGGGCGAAGTGATCTCTTCGACCTTCGATGAACCGGCTGCCCGCCACGTGCAGGTTGCCGAAATGGTGATCGAAAAGGCCAAGCGTCTGGTCGAGCACAAGCGCGACGTTGTCATCCTGCTGGATTCCATCACGCGTCTAGCTCGCGCCTACAACACCATCGTCCCGCCCAGCGGCAAGGTGCTCTCCGGCGGCGTGGATTCCAACGCGTTGCAGCGTCCGAAACGGTTCTTCGGGTCGGCCCGAAACATTGAGGAAGGCGGTTCTTTGACGATCATTGCTACGGCCCTGATCGACACCGGGTCGCGCATGGACGATGTGATCTTTGAAGAGTTCAAAGGTACCGGCAACTCGGAAATCATCCTGGAACGCAAACTGGTGGACAAGCGCGTGTTCCCGGCCATCGATATCCAGCGCTCCGGCACGCGAAAAGAAGAGTTGCTGATTCCCCGGGAAGACCTGCAGCGCATCTGGGTGCTGCGCAAGGTCTTGAATCCCTTGTCCCCGGTCGAAGCCATGGAATTGCTGATCGACAAGCTGAGCAAGACGAAGTCGAATGGCGAGTTCCTGGCCAACATGAGTTCGTTGTAACCGATCTTCGGATCGGAGGTGAAAGGCGAGGGCTTCGGCCCTCGCCTTAATTTTGCGAAGATGTGTACCATGGTACAATGGTACATTCATGGAGAACCCTTCCAAACTTGTTGTCGAGCGCGTGCAGACCGGTGTGCGCATGGAAAAGCGCCTGCTGAAAGTCCTGAAGGCCTTTGCCGAATACAAGGACATGACGCTGGGTGATCTGCTCGAGGGGATCGTGCTGCATGCCTTCGACGGCAAGGCTCCCTTCAGCGCGGATTCGCTCCGCAGGATCGCCGAGCTCAGAAGGTTCTATGGCCTCGACTTGAATGCGAGTGCCAGCCATCGCCTGAGGGAGGCCGCCTCGTCTCCATCCCGGCACAAGCCTCCCGCCGCTAATCTCAAGAAGAGGACGAAGCCATGACACAGAATGCCAGCAAACTGGCCCGAACTGGTCTGCAATGGTCTCTGGGATTAGTGTTGATCTATGAATGCTCCCGGCTGGTTTTTACCTCGGCCAGTGCGCACTCCCACATGCCTCGAGTGTTCGTTGTGGCCATCGCTGCGGTTGAACTGCTCGGGGCAATTCTGTTTCTCATCCCGCCGGTGGTCGTCGTAGGAGGGCGGATGTTGCTGGCCACTTTCGGCGTGGCCGCGGTCGTTCACATCCTGCACGGCCAGCCCGATGTAGGGTATCTGGTCATCTATGCGATGGCCGTACTTACCATTACCACAGAGCGTTGAGGGGCGATTCTACGACGCCTTCGTTCCGCCCTGATCCATCACAAACACCCGGCCTGGACCGGGTGTCTGAACCTGATTCTGGTCGAAACACTCCTTGATCCGCCGCCGCAGTTCCCGGCCCACCGTGAATTGGCTGCGTGGGCGGGTCTTCACCAGCATCAGGTACTCCACTTCGCCGTTGCCCACGCGGTCGATGCCCGGCACCTGAATGTCGCCAACAATGTCGTCCGCGAACGCCGGGTCCTGGCGGATATCCTCGCCGACTTGCTGCAGCAGTTTCAGGATCCGGTCGCTCGGCTCGCTGTAGGCGACCACCACGCGCATGGCGACTTGCGCCCAATCCCGTGTTGTGTTGGAGACGATTTGGATCGCGCTGTTGGGGACGGTGTGCACCGTGCCATCATCGTCACGTAAGACCGTGCGCCGTAGTGTCATTTCCTCAACGACGCCTTTTACTCCAGCGATTCGAATGTTGTCCCCAAGGTCGTATTGGTTCTCGGACAGGATGAAGAAGCCGTTGATGAAGTCATGGACCAGGGTCTGCGCGCCGAAACCGATCGCCAGACCAGCGACGCCCGCGCTCGCCAAGAGCGGGCCAAGATTGAGGCCGAACAGGGGCAGGACCTCCAAAGCAGCCCCAAAGATGATGATGAAAACCCCCACGCTGCTGACCACGCTGGCCAAGGTTCGCACCTGTTGGGCACGAAACCCGGACGGCAGCTTGCGGGTCTGCAGGTCGGTCACCTTGCGAGTGACCAGGCGCAGCAAACGCACTAACAGGAAGGCGATCGCTGTCACCAGCACAATTTTTGGGACGTCATGGCGCAGGAAGATCATGGTGTCTTCGCGCCATCCCCGCAGGAGTTCGGGCAAGTTGCCGGCTTCGGGGATCATTAAAGGCAAAGAGAGATCAATCATGCTCGGCGCGATTATAACAAGCGGGGAGGGACGGGAGACTCCTCACTGCCCGTATAATTTTCTTACTCTTGCTTCCTTGAGGGACGATTGTGCGATTCCAACTGACGATGCTTGCTCTTGCGGTTTTGATTTTGCTGACGGCGCCCACATTAGGCGGCAGTTTCGTCCAGACGCGCCAATTCCCAGCGCAGCCTCCGCCGCCCGAAGACGAGCAACGTATCCTGCTGGAGAAGGAGCAGGCGAAGAAGGCCAATCTGGAGCGCCAGGCCCAGCTCCGGCGCGATGCTGACCAGTTGCTGAAGCTGGCTACGGAACTGAAGCAGTACGTGGACAAATCGAACGAGAACACCCTCTCGGTGGACGTCATCAAGAAGGCGGCGGAGATCGAAAGACTTGCCCGCAGCGTGAAGGACAAGATGAAAGCGAACTAACACTCCAAGCGGATTGGCCCTGGAATCGGGCTCTGCGATAGAATTGCAACTGGATATCAACAAGGAACTATGCCTCTACCCCAAACCGAAGCTCCCGGACGGCTGCAGGCGGAATTGATGTCGCGCGGTCTACGCATGACCCGCCAGCGCCGCACCATCTTAAGCGTGGTGGAGACGGCCAAGCAGCACCTGGATGCCAGCCAGCT
>JAIQFW010000120.1 GCA_020073105.1 Terriglobia bacterium | reverse complement strand
GGGTGCGCCTCGAGAATATAGACCACGAGGAATGCGACCTGCTGGTTGTACTGGTCGTAGAGTTGGTTGAGGGCGGGAACCTCCCGCCGGAAGGGCGGTCAAGTGTAACTGCCAAACACCAGTACGACTGGCTGTTTCGCGGTCAAAGACGACAACTGAATACGCTCCGACTTGTCGAGCTTCATCAGCGCGAAGTCGGGAGCCGGGTCTCCCATGCGCAGATCTCCGGCGCGGGCGTGGGTCCACATGGTCTCGAACGGTGCCAGGAGAAAAACTGCCGGGACCGGCATGCGGGCCATCACGCGGCCGAAAGTCTCCGGCGGCTGATGCATCGCCCACCACATCGTGCCCACGAAGCCGAAGTACACGATGGCAACGGCTACCAACAGGCGGACGAGAATCGGCTTGGATGGACGTATCACCCGAAGGGAATGATAGCGGAGCCGACGGCGGATTGGCTAGGAGGCGACTGAAGCGGTTGTGGTGATCACTTCAGCTTTGAAAGGGCGCGGCCCTCAGCCGCGCCGTTTGTCGAAATCTAAACGACCAGGGCACGGCTGGGAAGCGGTGCCCTTTCAAAGCGCATACGCCCGACTCTTCCGCTGCGCGGACAAGAATGTCCGCGCTACACTGCGCCTCTGAGATAATCGGCGCGTGAGGCGTGCGCTGCTTTACGGTGACGTGGTCTTCTACCTGGGCGTTTACGTCTACTGCCTGTGGCACCATCGCCCGGGAGGGCAGTACGTCACGGGAATGGCGCTGGCAACCGTGGGCTACACGCTGTGGTTCACGGCCCGGGCGCAACTGGGCGAGGCATTCTCGTTCCGGGCTGAAGCACGAGAGCTGGTCACGACCGGACTGTACTCCAGGTTCAGAAATCCCATCTACGTTTTCAGCACGCTGGGGATGTTCGGTCTTTGTGCGGCGATGGGCTGGTACAAATTTGGCGGGGTTTATATCTTGCTGGTTGCAATCACCCAGTGGCGTCGCAGCAAGGCGGAAGCCGCCGCCCTGGAAGCCAAGTTCGGCGACCGCTATCGGGAGTACCGGGCGAGAACGTGGTTTTGATGAATGGATGGGATGGCGACTCCAAACACATATCGCGGCCGGCTGGCACCTTCCCCCACGGGCCTCTTGCATCTGGGGCACGCCCGCACCTTCTGGATTGCGGCGCAGCGGGCGGTCCGACACGGCGGCACGCTGGTTCTGCGCAATGAAGACCTCGATCCGCAACGAAGCAAGGCCGAATTTGTGGAGGCCATGCTTGAAGATTTGCGGTGGCTCGGAATTCGCTGGCAGGAGGGGCCAGACTGTGGCGGTCCTCACGGGCCGTACTCGCAGAGCGAGCGGCGGGAGTTCTACTTATCGGCTTGGCGCAGTTTGAAAGACCAGGGTTTCATTTATCCCTGTACCTGCTCACGCAAAGACCTGGCCCAAGCGGCCAGTGCGCCCAACGACACCGACGATGAACCTCTCTATCCGGGACGATGTCGGTCTCGCACCGGCGCTGCCAGATTCAGCGCACCAGCTGGCGTGAACTGGCGCTTTCGCGTGCCGGACGGCGAAGCCGTGAGTTTCACCGATTTGCATCTTGGTCCGCAGAGTTTTGTGGCCGGACGGGATTTCGGAGACTTCGTGGTCTGGCGTCGCGATGATGTGCCTGCCTATCAGCTGGCGGTGGTGGTCGATGACGCCGAAATGCGCATCACCGAGGTGGTGCGCGGAGTGGATCTGCTGAAGTCTACAGCGCGGCAGTTGCTCTTGTACCGGGCGCTGGGATGGACTTCCCCCGGCTGCTACCACTGCGATCTGGTGGTGGATGACTCCGGTGTGCGCCTGGCAAAGAGACACGATGCCCTGAGCATAAGGCATCTCCGGGAGGCGGGACGGACGGCGGAGTCGGTCAGGGGTCAATAGAATTTATAGAAGTCCCTCAGCGGCTAAAGCCGCGGTTATAAGCAGGTTCAATCGCAGACCTGAAGGTCTGCGCCACCTAAAAGCACCGTGCGCTGGTCACCCATCCTTCGAAAACCGCGAAGGGTGGCGCAGTGGAACTTTGATGCCAAGACGGGCGAGACGCCCGCCCTCCACACAATCCCTTCCCCCATAAATTCCTTATATCTCCCCCATCATCTTTTTTGATTGGCAGGCGGTGTCATGGCGCGATACCCTTACAAGTTCCCGAGAGTCCCCCAAAGTTCATCGTGTTGCCCAAGTCTTACTGCAAAAGTTAAGGAGATCCATGCCAAGCGAACTACGAAATTTTTTAGCCATCCCGTACGACGAACTGGAAGAACTGAATCTGAACGTCAAAGAGCAGCGCATGAAGCGGGTGCCCCTCCACAAGATTCAGGAGGAACGGCTTGAGTACCTGAGTGGCGAGAAGCGCATCAAGGCCGTGACCGTGCTATTCAGCGACCTGGAAGGCGCGGACATCTTTGGTCCCGGTAAAGTGCTGGTGTTCGGAAATGTGATCGACAAAAACGGCGAGTCCTATGCGGCCGACATTCGCGGCGTGCTAAAAGGATTCGCTGAAGGTCTGTACAAGAAAAAAGGCTACACGCTGAACGCGGCCAACGAAATCGAAGGCTTCCTCTTTCAAGGGCCGGACGCAGAGCGCCGGTATCACGAAACCGTGAAGTTCGAATACGTAAACACCGGTGGGTACTATCATTCACTGCCGGGAGACCCGCTGCGCACTTTCATTGACACCACCGCCGAAGTGCAGCGCGCCATGGGTTTTCAGAACGAGAAGGACCATCCCGAGGTCGCGCCCTCGCAGTTCGAGATCAATTACAACTACGCGGAAGTAGTGGCGGCGGCGGACCATATTCAGCTGTACAAGCTCATCTGCCGCCAGGTGGCCAACAAGATGGGCTGCACGGCTTCGTTTCTGCCGAAACCGGTGGTGGGCGTAAACGGCAGTGGCATGCACACTAATGTTTCCATCAGCAAGAACGGCAAGAATCTGTTCTGGGATCCGAAGGGCGAGGAGATGCTCAGCAAGTTTGGCTGGGAGTTCCTCGACCGCATTCTCACTCATGGCAATGACATCTGCCTGATCCTGAATGCCAGCGTAAATGCTTATCGCCGCCTCGACCCGCACTTCGAGGCGCCCAATCAACTCAAGGCTTCGCCGGTCGACCGTGGCTCGATGATCCGTATCCCGATCGGCAACGAGCGCAGCATGCGGGTGGAAGTGCGCTCGGTCGCTCCGGACGCCAACCCTTACATGGTGATGCTCTCGATCTTCAAGACCGGTCTGGAAGGCGAAACAGCGAAGATCAAGAACCTTCGCCAGGCGCAGCGGTACCTGCCGGACAATATCTATGATGCCATGGCGAACTTCCGCAAAGCGGACTGGACCACCAAACTGCTGGGAGCCGACGTGAAGGGTCGTTACGCAGACCTGAAACAGGCCTCCGCCGACCGCTGCCCGCGCCTGCTGGGGACGTTCGTGAAAGCGCCTGAGGTACAGTACCACCACGACGTGTACAACCAGTTCTTGTGGAATTTGTTTTAGGGTGTAGCGCGGGCATTCCTGCCCGCGTTTCGGTTTGAGACGGCGCGGACAGGAATGTCCGCGCTACACAACACTGAATTGTGAGACAATTACTTCAGGCCGGATCGACTAGATCTGGCCTGTTTCTTTTGCACACAAATCCGGCCCGTGCCTATGGCGCGGGCCATTATTTTTTGGAGGAGAAAATGACTGACTTTCAGGGTAAGCGTGTCGCTCACGAATACATCCAAACTAATGCCGCTCCCCCAGAGCAGGTCTTCCCGCTACTGTGCCCGGTGCGCGAGGCCGAGTGGGTCCCGGGATGGCAGCACCGGCTGATCTACTCGCAATCAGGAGTAGCGGAATCTGGTTGCGTGTTCACCACACCCAACGAGGATGGTACTGAAAACATCTGGGTGGTCACCGAGTACGATCCCGCGACGTTTCGCATCGCGTTTGCCTGGGTGAACCCCAGAAGGGTTACGGCCCAGATCAGAATTGGACTGCAAGCCAAGCCGCCACAGGAAACTACAGCACGCATCAGCTACACCTACACCGGCCTGTCGCCCGAAGGAAATCGAGAAGTTGAGCGCTACGACGAGAACTGGTTCCGGCACAAAATGCAGAGCTGGGAGACTGCTATCAATCATTACTTGCGGACGGGGAAGTTGATCGATGCCGCTACCTGGGAATGATCCAAATCCTCAACGCAGAGGACGCAGAGAGCACAGAGGAAGAATGGGCCTTTGGCGGTGTCGGCTGAGCGGGAGTTTGCTATAAGCTGCGGTGCGCCTTATATTCTGGCGAGGGGGACTGCACGATGCGCATGCTTCTGCACTGGGTCATCAGCGCTCTGGCCGTCTGGCTTACCTCCCGCGTCGTGCCCGGATTCTACGTGGATGGCGCGCTGGCGGCGCTGATCGCGGCGGTCATGATCGGACTGGTCAACGCCACACTGGGACTGTTTCTGAAGGTCATTACTTTTCCTCTGACCATCCTTACTTTGGGGCTGTTCTGGTTCGTCATCAATGCGGCGATGTTGGAACTCGCTTCGATGTTTGTACCCGGCTTCCACATCCGCAGCTTCGCCGCCGCGTTCTGGGGCGGAATCGTAATGACGGTGGTGAACATGCTGCTCAAGTGGCTGGTGATGCCGCCGAAGCACGAATAACGGTGCGGTGCCCCCTGGTTGTTACTGCGGGGGCCCGTTGTTGTGCGAGTGGTGCGGCTTGCGGCTGATGTCGGGCCAGAATTCATTGACCAGCCCACCGGCGCTGCCGAAGAGCAATGCCAACCCGGCTCGGCCCATGGTCAATCCCACGCCGCGATCTTGTTCCGGATAGTAAGCATTCGACAAGGCGCCAGAAGACAAGGCCCCCAGGGCGTTCGCCCAGCTGAAGGACCTGCCTCCCTTGTCAGTGTGGCAAATGAATTCCCGCTTGAGTGCATACACGAAGCGGTGTTTGACCGGGCCCCGGCCCATGCGGAAGTAGCGTGGGTCTTCCTTGAGCAGGGTAGCGTAGAAGGAATAACGGAAGAAGCTGTTCGACAGTTGGTCGCCGAAGGCCGCGCCATAGCGCTTGCCGTAGCCCACCGCGCCCTGCCCGTAATCCGGAAACTGATTTTCAGCCTGACTCACGCCGGCTTGGATCCCCACCAATCCAAAGGTGAAGGGGTCGAATGCGCCCCTGGCAAACAACCGAAACTTTCCGCCAGCCGTCAAGGGCGGCGCATCCTGCCGGTTGGTCACGGTGAATCGCGGCAGAATGCCGAGCGCGCGCTGCGACTGCTCCCTATTTTCGATTGTTTTTTCCTGGTCCTTGGTTTGAACCGCGGGCTCGGAAACAGGTGATGTCTGCCCGGTGAGCTGAACAGGAGCCATGAGACCGGCGAGGAAGACGGACAGAAAACAACGACTCACGGCAATCTTCAAGTTGGTCCAATCTCCTGAAACTCAAACTCAGTCAGGGTACGTGATGTCAGATGGTGGCGCCAGCGTCCCACAAAGCCAGCGAAGCGGGATGCACTAGAGTACCAGACGAGGAAGGGGACAGGGAGGTCCGAAGCAGGGCTGGCCTGGTATCCAGCCCCGCCGGAGGCGGAAGGAGTCACCCCCTTTCGTCCTGAAGCTCCATTTCGGCGCGGGTGTTGGCTCCGGATATCGGCGGTGCGATCTCGATCTTCGCAACCAGAGTGCTTCCAGGGGCTTGATGCAGACCACACTCGGTCTTGTTGAAGCCCGACCAGCGCCCGGCCCGTGGACCCTCTCCAGACCGTATGCTACGGGTGCAATGAGTGCATCCGATGCTTGGGTAGTTCTGGTCATGCAGAGGGTTGTAGGGAACGTCGTGGTCGTGAATGTAACGCCAGACCTTGCCGGTGGTCCAATCCGCTAGCGGGTTGATCTTGACCAGGTGAAACTTGTCATCCCATTCGACCGTCTGGGCGCTTGCCCGCGCCGCCGTTTGGTCGCGCCGAATGCTGGTGACCCAGGCGCGGAGATTCGAGAGCTTGCTCCGTAGCGGTTCCACCTTCCGGAAATTGCAGCAGGCATCCGGGTCGCGGCTCCAGAGCGCTGGCCCATGCAGGCGCTCCTGCTCTGCGGGAGTGAATTCCGATTTCAATCTCTCCACCGTGATTCCGTAGCGCCGCTCAATGCGCTCCATGAGGCTATAGGTCTCGGGAAAAAGAAAGTCGGTGTCCAGGGTGAACACGCGGAAGTCCGGTTGCACTCGCGCCGCGATATCAATGAGCACCACGCCCTCCGCGCCGAAACCGGAGGCGATCTCGACGTGCTTCCCGAAGGTGACGAAAGCCCAGCGCAACAGGTCTTCCGGCGTCCATTGCTCGACCAGATGATGAATTCTCTCCACTTCCTCTTTCATGCGTGCTCCTTGTCGCTGGTTTCGTTGCGCAACCCTCGCTAAAGCTCTGGTTCCAATCGCCGTGCAAAAGGCGCGGCGTTTTCTAGCTCTGCCGGCAAGAACTGGTGTCTGGACTGGCCCACGACTCTTCCGATCACCAGCAGCGTGGGCGTAGGGAGGACAGGAGCTTCCGCCAGATGCTGCAGGGTGGTCGAGTAGACTTGTTCCTGCGGAGTGGTGGCCTTCGAAATAACTGCGCAAGCGACTTCACCTTCGAGGCCTGCCGCGCGGAGATTCTGCGCGATCTTCGCGTAGTGGGGCCCGGGCATATAGACCACGATCGTCGCTCCCAAGGACACCAGTGCGGGCCAGTCCGTCTCATCGAACCCGCTTGCCGAATGACCTGCGACGAACACCAATGCGTGGGAAGACTGGCGATGGGTCAAGGGAATCTCGGCGGCAGCCGCAGCTCCAAGAGCAGCGGTAATTCCAGGGACGATCTCAAATGGAATACTGGCCTGACGCAGCGCCGCAATTTCCTCTCCGGCACGGCCAAAAATGAGGGGATCGCCTCCCTTGAGCCTCACCACCTGCAAGCCTGATCCGGCCAGCGCCATCATCAGGGAATTGATTTCTTCCTGGGTGACCTTCTTTTCTCCGCAACGCTTCCCGACGTCATAGACTTGCGCGTGGCGCGGAACCAGCTGGAGGGTCGGCTCAGCAACCAGTTCGTCGTGCAGGACCGCGTCCGCGTTCCTTAAGACCCGCGCGGCTTTCAGCGTGAGCAACTCCGGATCACCGGGGCCGGCCCCGACCAGATAGACTTTGCCTGTCATGTTGCGCTCCTTCCGTTGACTTTGGGGTTGGTTGCAATCAGGGCTTCGAAGGCTTCGCGGCTCGCCAGGGACTGCAATAGTTGACGTTTCTGTTGGGCGTCGAGATCGCTGGCCAGGACTTTGCGCCGGGTCTCTCCAAGTTCTGCTACCCAGCGCGCGTATCCCGGTCCGAACTGGCTCTCCAGACGGCGCCGAAGTTGCTGGGCCAGGGACGGGCTTTGTCCGGAGGTGGAGACCGCAATTTGCAGATCGCCGCGCT
The DNA here is from genome assembly GCA_020073105.1 of Terriglobia bacterium. Taxonomy (GTDB): domain Bacteria; phylum Acidobacteriota; class Terriglobia; order Terriglobales; family Acidobacteriaceae; genus JAIQFW01. The sequence continues at coordinate 16,689 of JAIQFW010000120.1, read as the reverse complement.
GAACTACCGCGGGATAGTAGAAGTCGCACTGCTCAGGGACATCCACCACGTTGCACAGAATCTTGCGCCGCTGGGCTTCGCGGAAGATTCGCCGATTCAACTTCGGCGACGAGGTTGCCACCACTACCAGAAAAATGTCGTCCAGATCACTCTTGGAGAAAGCGCGCTCGGCGAGTGTGATTTTCTGATCGCCCACCCACTCTCGTACTGTAGAGGTCGCCGCTAGCGCGACCACTCGAATTCGCGCACCCGTCGTGAGCAACCCACGAATCTTCTGTTCGCCGACGGCCCCGGCGCCGACCACCAACACCGGCCGCCCGTCCAGCTTCACGAACATGGGGAACAAACTCGTCATTGTCCTTTTGTCACCAAACCTAGCCTTCGAGCCCGTGCGGGACCCGTCCTGGGGAGAGGTCGCGCGGCACAGCCTCGATCACTGTTCCCGCCAGCAATGTCCGCAACTCCTCATCACTGTGGCGGGCAAAAAATTGGCGCAGATTTTCGTTGGCAAAGCGTTCAAGCATGTACCGGCGCAGGAGACGCTCGATCGCGTCCGGTACTTCGCTGGCCAGGCAGCGATAGCCGACTGGGCGGGCAATCGACTGATGCAGACCGACCGCACCGCCCAGGCAAAAGTAGTAGGCGTCCTGCATACGGTCGCCAACCTTCAGCTTCTTGCCCTCGATCCCGATGTCAGCAATCCAGTGCTGTCCGCAGCTGTTGGGGCAGCCGGTCACGTGCAGTTTCAGGTGTTGCTCGAACCCGGGCAGCCTCTCTTCCAGTTCCTCCACCAGCCAACGAGAGAAACTCTTGGTCTCGGTGATGGCAAGTTTGCAGAATTCAGTGCCGCTGCAGGCGACGGCCCCACGCCAGAAAACGGAGCCTCCGACACGCAAGCCGATCGCATCCAATTCTTTGGCCAGCGCTGCCGCTTGCGACTGAGGCACATTCACGATCAGCAGGTTCTGCATGTTCGTGGTTCTCAACTCGCCGCCGGCGAAATGGTCAGCCAGTTCGGCTGCAGCGCCCATCTGTTCTGCCGAGATCCGGCCCCGCAGCACGGCCGCGCCTACGTAGCAATAGCCGGGCTGACGTTGCGCATGGATGCCCACGTGGTCGCGGTAAACATCATCAGGAACCGCCTCCGTTTCCGCCGCGTCGAGACGAAATCCGATTCGCTTCTCCAACTCGTTTTGGAAGTCATCCGCCGTCCAGCCGTGCCGCAGAAACAGGAATTTGAGGCGCGCCCGCTCCCGGTGTTCCCGCAACTGCGACGATTCGCGAAACAGTTCAGCGATGCCCTTGATCACAGGGAGCGCCTGGTTCCAGCGCACGAATGCATTCAAGCGGGCGGCAAGATGAGGCTCCGCGGACAGCCCTCCACCCACTCGCAAGGAGAAACCGACTTCCCGCTGTCCCCGGAAGGTGCGTGCCATGGCTGTCATGCCGATATCGTTGATCTCCGGGTAGGCACACCATACCCGGCAGCCGGTAATCGAAATCTTGAATTTGCGCGGCAGGTTGTAGAAGTCCGTGTTCCCGACCAGCATTTGCGTGGCCTCATGCGCCAGGGGTGAGGCATCGCAGATTTCATCTGCATCGACACCCGCGACCGGACAGCCGGTGATATTTCGCGTTACATCACCGCACGCGCCCATGGTGTTGAGACCGACCCGTCCCAAAGCTTCGAGCACTTCCGGTAGCGCCTCAATCGAAACCCAATGCAGCTGGATGTTCTGGCGTACGGTAAGGTCGGCCGTCCCGCGTGCGTAGCGTTGAGTTATGTCCGCAATGGTACGCATCTGAGCCGAGTTGAGAATTCCGTTGGTGACCCGAATACGGACCATGAAGTAAGGCAGCGCTTTACCTTCGCCACCCTGCCCACCGAGAACGCCGGCCCCGTCGCCCTGTGTATAGACGCCCCACCAGCGGAAATACGTCCCCAGCCACTCGGGAGGAATCGCGCCGAAGCCTTCGCGCGCTCGCGCGCGAAACGCCGAATTTCTTCGAGCCCCTCCCACGGGTTCTTCTCCCGCTTCAGCCGCTCGACCCGCTGTGCTTTGCTTTCTTTCTGTGTGTTTGCCATAAAAACAAAAACCCACCGCCAGCTTTCTACTGGCGATGGGTGGATTAGGGCTGATACTAAGAAATGTCTAAGTCAGCAACCTCCCGGCGCCAGAAGACGGACCAGTGCAACAACAAGAACAGCACCGACAACCGATCTGGCGAGAGGCGAATATCATGGCAAATGCAATTTCAACTTCGAATCGCGAGATTCTAACACGAAACCTGACTCACTGCTCAGATGAACCAACCGCGGATGAGGTTTCAAAACTTTCTCAAAACCCCTGCCCAGTGGGCCGTCTCATCAACATAACAACGCGCTATGTCTGGAAACTAAAGGGAGAAGGGGCCGGCCAGCCAATGTGGAGCCCCTGACGCAACCGCCAGTCTAGAGCCTGTTACCAGGGCTCAGAGTCGCTGTCGGGATCGTGGGTAACGGACGTACCGACCAGTTCCTGCTCCTGCGGAATCACGACAGCCAGGATTCCACAATGTGAGCAATACAGTTCTACGACATGACTCGCCGTGATTTCCCTTGTGGTGACGGAGTCCTTCCCGCATTGTGGGCAGAACTTAATCTCGCTTTCCTGCATTGCCAACATCTCCTTCTGCCTGTACCCGCAGACCTGGACGCCTGTCCGACCTTGAGCCCCTCCAGCCGTTAGCGCGAATTCGCCGAAACAGCCATCGGCGTGCGTTTCTCCATCGGCACGAACTCGCGGACCTCGTGCCCGGTGTAGACTTGCCGCGGTCGCGCGATCTTCTGCTCCGGGTCGGTGAGCATCTCTTGCCACTGGGCCAGCCATCCGACGGTACGCGGGATCGCGAATAGCACCGTGAACATCTCCGGCTTGAATCCCATCGCCTGGTAGATGATCCCGGAGTAGAAGTCCACGTTGGGATACAGCTTGCGCTTGATAAAGTAATCGTCTTCCAGAGCGATCCGTTCCAACTCGAGTGCAATGTCAAGCTTGGCATTGCGGCCGGTTACCTGGAATACCCGTTCCGCTGTCCATTTGATGATCTTGGCACGGGGGTCGTAATTCTTGTAGATGCGATGCCCGAAGCCCATCAGCTTGCCATGTCCTTCCTTGACTTTCTTGACATAGGCGGGGACGTTGTCCTGCGAGCCAATTTCGTCGAGCATTTTGAGAACTTCTTCGTTGGCCCCGCCGTGCAGTGGTCCCGACAGGGCGGCAGCGGCGGCGGCTGTGGCCAGGTAGGGATCGGCATGCGAACTGCCCACCGAGCGCATGGCGTTCGCACTGCAATTCTGCTCGTGGTCGGCATGCAGGATGAACAAAATGTCGAGAGCGCGGGCCAGCGCTGGAGTCGCCACGTACTTTGGTTCGACCATCCTCCAGAGCATATTCATAAAGTTCTCGGGATAGCTCAGATCATTGTCCGGGTAGGCATAGGGGAAACCCAGACTGTGCCGGTAGGACATCGCCGCGATCGAAGGCATCTTCCCGATCAGCCGCTTGATCTGGAGCAGGCGGTTATTGGGGTCCTGAATGTCTCTGGCTTCCGGGTAGAAGGTGGACAATGCCGCCACCGTGCTGACCAGCATAGCCATGGGGTGAGCATCGTGCCGAAATCCCTCCATGAACTTCTTGGTGGTTTCGTGCAGCATGGTGTGATACGTGATCTCGGTGACCCAGTTCTTTAGTTCCTTCTCGGTGGGGAGTTCTCCAAAGAGCACCAGGTAAGCTACCTCGAGGAACGTGCAATGCTCGGCCAGGACTTCAATGGGGTAGCCCCGATAGCGCAGGATGCCACGGTCGCCGTCGATGAACGTGATGCTGCTCTGGCAGGATGCCGTATTCAGGAACGCCGGATCATAGGTCATGAGCCCGAAGTCTTCCGGGCCGGTCTTGATCTGGCGAAAATCCATGGCTCGAACCGCGCCTTTTGTGATGGGGACGGTGTACGTTTGGTTGGTACGATTGTCAGTTACCGTAAGGCTATCTTGGGCCATGGGGAAATTCCTCCTTGATTAGGCTGGCTGCTCAGGGTGACCGTCTGGCGCTGCTCATTGACAACATAGCGACCGAGGCAACAAACGCCTATCTCCTCTTCAGGTTTAGTCCGGAAGTTGCTCTAATTCTGTGATTCGCATCACCTGAAGGAGTGAGGCAGGTCATCCAAACTGGGGTCAGTGCGGCGAGGTAAGTGCTTGAAAGGACGGGTTCCGGGGAGAGAGCCTCGAACCGCTGGCCGGTGCAGGAGAGGATACGGCACAGTGGTAAGTGCGGGAAACAGACGGCACGCCCGGCACGGAGTCATTATGTTGTTTTTGAGCGGTGGTTCGCTGAGGTCCTGCACCTGTCGCTAGACGGTCGCGTCCGGTTCCACCCCAAGAATGTTGGCAACGGTATAACAGTCCGCGGTTCAAGGCGCATTTTGCCCGGCACCCGGGCACATTCACGCATGCGCAGCTTGCTTCGCTTCGTTGCTGGCTTCTAGGATCACATCTCGCATTCCGAAACCAACACCGATTTTCTTGAGGAAGTCGTTGGGAGGAGTGCCTCCCGCAAAGATCCAAACGAAATCGTTGGGAATTTCCCGCACCTCACCCTTTACATCGAGGGCCACCGATTCCGGTTTGAATTCCACCGGGCTAGAGTTAAACAGCACCGTGACTTTGCCCGAGCGCATGCACTGGTCAATGCGCTGAGAGTTCCGCTCCTTGATGCGACCAAAGCGTTCTTGCCGGTAGGAAAGGGTAACTTGGTTACCAACCTGGTTGGCCAGCCCCATGGCCGCCTCGACCGCGCTGTCGCCACCACCCACGACGAGAATTCTCTTGTTCACGTAGTGATCGGCCTCGATCAGGCGGTACATGACCTTGGGCAGTTCTTCACCTTTCACTCCCAGCTTCCTGGGCGTGCCAGTTCGACCTAAAGCCAAGACAACGGCCCGCCCACGGTATTGGTTATGGACGGTTTCCACGGTCAAGATGCCATCTTCGTCCTTCTTAATATTCTCTGCTTTCTCGCCGGTGCGCACATTGAAATCGGCCCGATTCAAGACCATGTCCCAGAAGGCCAGCAGATTTTCTTTGGACAGCTCCGTCTTCTTGAACTTCCCGTACATGGGGAATTCCACGGGACTGGTCATCACCAGCTTCTGGCGCGGATACTTGGCCACGGTTCCCCCAACCTCGTCCCGCTCCAGGGTGATGTAGCTGAGCTTGTTCTCGATGGCGCGGAGGGAAGCGCTGATGCCGGCTGGGCCTGCTCCAATGATTACGACGTCATGAACGTCACGATCTGAAGGGACGCCTTGCCGGGTCGGGAACCGGCGGGCAATGGTGTCGATGCACTCGCGCCCCTGGTTCACCGCATTCTTGATCAAAGCCAAACCGCCGAGCTCCCCGATGATGAACAGGTTCGGGACGGTGGTCTCGTGTTCGGGGGTCAGGCTGGGCATGTCAGCCGCCATGCTCGGGCTGGCCATGACCATGGTGATGGCGCCGACGGGACAGGCCTCAGCACAAAGGCTGTGGCCGATGCACTTGTGTCCGTTGATGATCGCAGCTTTGCCTGCCAGCATAGCCAGTACGTCACCCTCAGGACAGACAGTGGTACACGTGGCGCAGCCGATGCAATAGGTCGGATCGATGTGCGGGTGCTGAGCTTTCGGTCCCTCGGAGAACAGTTGCCCCTTCTCTGCCGCTTGCTGTGCCTGAGCTTCCCGCTTGGCTAGGCTCTTTAAATAGCCCTGCAGAAAAAATATTGAAATGGCACAGGCGATAATGAAGGCAAACAGGGTTTCCATACACCGCTCTCAAAAATAGCCCATCATCATGACCACCACGATGTGAATCAGCGCCAACATGGCGAACGAATAACTGAAAGGTTTGTGCACCACGTGCCAGAGGTGGAACACCTGCTGCGAACGTGAGAGGAAGACCACCCGCTTGGCCAGGGCAGCCTCCTCGCGCGCGGTCGAGATTGCCCTTTCCAGATCGGCATAGCGAGTCGGCAGGAATCCGGCGAGGGTGGTAAATTTCTGACCGAACGGAAGGGCATGGCGCCGTAGCTTGGCGATGCGAAATGCGCGGCCGACGTCCAGCACCATCATGTAGACGAGCGCCACCACGATGGAAAGTTCCAGGACCCGTTCCCGGCTGGGCAGGCGCAGCAGGGAGCGCAGGTCCGATTGTGGCAGCAGATCCTGGCCCGCAAGCTGCTGGGCCAGCCGTCCCTGGGACTCCTGTAACTCCTTGAGCGAAAGTTCGGCTGCGTTCAGGCTGCGCGGAATTTGAGCATACAGATAGCGGCCGATCACGCCGCTGAGGGAGACGGCCACCATGATCCAGAACGCCATTCCAGCAAATCCCCGGAACTTGAATGACGAATGAAATGCAATCACGAATGGCGCGCTGAGTCCCAGGAGGACGTGAATATCCAGCCAGTGTCTGGCGTTCCCCTGTCGGGAGAGCCAGGTCCATCGCTTGCGCAGGGGATAGAGGAAGATAGCGAGGAACATTCCGAAACCGAGAAACCCGAGCTTCAATCCGATGGGGCCGCTGGGCTTCAGCAGTGTGTGTTTCGGTGAGAACGGCCGGTCAGCCGGACCGAGAGTGTAGTAGTTGAAGCCGTACACGGTTAGGGCGAGGAGCAAGCTAATCGCCAGCACGTAACCTGCCACCAGACGAATGCGGTGTCCGCGATCTGGGTTGCGGGTGTGCAGCACAGCAGTTGCGACGGTTGCGTTGGCGCTCATTTGCTTGCCACCTGCTCTTCCGTGCTCACCGAGAAGCGCTTGTAATCGGTGAAGCGATGAGTGTTGCGCCAGTGCTGGCGCGGGGTTTCCACTTCGACCGTGGCCACGGCCGGAAACCAATACGGTTGCTTCATATCGCGAAAAGGAGCGGGAGCGAACTCCACCTCGGAATGCAGGGACTTCAGACCCACATCCTCTAAGCTGCTCTCGATCCCGGCCTCAATTCGGGTGATCACTCCGGTCTGCGGATTGATCCAGGCCACTCCGGAGAGCTCCAACGGGTACTCCCGGCCGCGTAAGGCCAAGGCAGCAGGCGACCGGGTCCCAGGAATGTGCTGGAATCCGACCTTGATGACGGGGTGTCCCTCGCTGACGGCGTCGCCGGCCAAGGTGAACTGGAAACTCGCCGCATAGTAAGGATGGAAAACCAGGAACAGCGTGGCGAATCCGTTGCTTACCAACAGTGGCGTGTTCTTCTTGTCGTGCTTGGCTTCCCGTACGGCCAACCGCGATTCGTCCAGACTCAGTTCCCCGCCGGAGTTGGTCAGAATTACCAGATAGTCGTAAGTGGACTCTTGCTTCAGTTCGACTTTGCCTTCCTTGCCGAGCTTGACTTGCTGCACTTCCTCGGTGCATTTCACGTCGGAGAACTGGTCGAGGAATCCAGTTACCTGCGTGCTGGTGCGAGCCAGCAAATCATTCAGATTGACGGTGCCGGTGGAGCTCAAAGTTTGCCCCAGGCAAGTGCCGGCGGCCACAAGCAGGACCAGAGTTCTCCGAAGCAGCGGGTTCCCGAGTTTTGTCATATGCATCATTCCCGATGTCTTGCTTTCGAATCGAAGCGCAGGCCAAGCGTGATCATCCACTGGTCATAGCTCAACTGGCCACGGTTCGCGGTGTAGCCTCCCTGAATGAAATAGCGGGACCCAAGATTGGTCTCGACGTTCGAAGTGATGAAGCGGTACCGCGAGTTGCTGGTCATGGCAGAGCTGAAGGCCTGTTCTCCGGCCAAAACTTCCAGCCGCAGGTTATCGGTGAAGTTGCGAGAGATCGAGAACGCCTTGTACGATCCATCACCAAACGAGCTAACGAAGCGCGCGTAGTGGAAGTCGGCACGCAGGCCGAACCAGGGCAAGCGCCCGAAGGTGATGCCGTACATCTGGTTGAGGGAACTCTTCGCATCCCCAGTACGGCTGCTGCGGCCGAGCTGCGTGTAAAGAAAGATCTTTCTCCAGACCTCAACCCGTCCTCCCGCACTGAAGCCCTGGAACAGGTACTTATCGAGCAAGCCGGTGCCGATGAGTTGCGGGTCAAACGTCGGGATGTCGCGGAAATAGGTGTGATTGAAATCGAGCTCCACCCGCGGATGTGGCTGCACGCGGAGAGTAAGAAAGTTTCGGCTGAGGCCCGGCCCCGGCGCGACAACCTCGGGATTGCCGCTCGGGCTGTCCACCTGCAACGCGTCGTAAATCGAGACGCGCTGAGAAAAAGAAAGGGAGTTCTCGAGGAAGCCGAAGGGTTTGTCGAGTTGCCACTTGAGCATGCTGATTCCGCCACCCATGGTGCTGCTGTAGTGGATCTTGGTATAGTCCCCGCCTTCGAAATTGATGAAGCTTCCCCCAATCACCCGGTCGGGGCTGTAGTCCCACGAGGTGGGGTCGGGGGTTGAGCCACCGAAAATCCCCAGGGTCGCCCCTCCTGCGAGCTTTCGTCCGAAGTATCCACCATCAATTGTGTCGAGACTTGCGGCCCATGGCAGATACAGGCGGCCAAAGCCAGCCACCCAGCCGGAATTCGGACTGTCGTAGGTCATGCTCAGGTGATAAGTGCGGTTGATCAGATCCTGCAATGTTTGTTGACTTGCGGGAGTTTGCGAAGTGAAACGCCCCCGCCAGTAGCCGCTCAGGTTCCAGTACGTACCGCCGATGCGGGTTATGTCCCCGCGAAAAATCATGCCAATGTCCGAGCTGGTCATGGCAGAACTGCCGTGGTTGATGGTCCCCATGTAGTCGAATCCGATCCTGCCACGAAACCGGTTCACGGACGGCATCGGCGGACGTGGCACCTCTGCGATGACTTCTTCATCCAGTGGATCGCCTTCCGTAAAGGTCACGACGGCTGGATATTTTCGGGTGGCACTCAGCGCAGTTTGCTGGACAAGGGCCTCCGCATCCGTAGAGGAAAGGTAAGCAAGGTCCCCCGCCTTGAGCGGGCGCATGGGAGAATGAACATCGGTTACCGCGGAGGTCTCAGCAACTGCGGTGACCTCCAGTTCCGCCACGATGCGCGGATCCGTAGGATCGACGGAGGCTCCTTGGTGGGCGGGCAAGTCCGTATCCTGAACATCCAATTTCACCCCTTCCTTGAGACCCGAACTGCGTCCCCCGTCCAGGTAGGCGACACCCTCCGCCACATACTTCACTCGAAATACCGTGCGTAAGGCAGGATCTGCGGCGCGTACCGTCAGCACGGGCTTGATCCCACCTGAGGTTGGGGCTTGCGGTGGTGCGCCAGCTGGCGATGCTTTAGCGGAAGCCTCGCTGGCTGCCTGCAGCGTCTGCGCTGGCGGCTGCGATGGCGTAGGTAAAGCGGGCTGTCCCGCAGAGCCGTGTGGACCGGGAGCAGTGGGGGGGCTCTGGGGGACAGGGGCGACCTGCGCCGTTCGAGAAACTTCAGCTGCAGAACTTGGACTGGTCGATGGGAGTTGGATTGGGTGCACACCACTCGACACGGCAGGCGAGGCTGCGGGGATGATCGAAGGCGCGCTCTTGCTCGATCCCGTCGACTGGAGGGTCGCTTGATGTTGCCCGGCCTCGCTCAGGCCAGCGGACGAGGCTGCTGTGGTCGTGTCTCTCGCGCTGCGTTCCTGCGCGCTTGCCACCGAGCTGAAGGTCAAGACAATCCGGTTCCGGTCAGAACTCCACACATAGGGACGGGCGTGATCGAGTTCAACCACGATGTTGGTGCTGGTGCCATCTTCCAACGCGAGCACCGTGTGGACGGTGCGTACGCCGTTGCTGTTGACCTCGATCTTCCCCTGCCTGGACCGGTCCTTTGTGTTGGGCAATTGGACGAGAAGCCGGTCAGGATGATGCGCTAGCTCAATCGATGGTCTCACCGGTGAACTTAGGGTTACTTCGACGCGCAAGTCACCACGGTCGCGGACGACAGCGATGTTCTGGATGGTCACACGCTGGCTTGCCGTGTCCTGTGCCGCCGCACAAGACAACAGTAACGTCAGGATTCCAAGTTGTTTCTGTACTGCCTTCATTTGTACGAGTCACTCGCTGGCGCTCCGCTTGCCGCCTTGGTCTTAGCCACCTTGCCCCTTGGGATGGCATTGATAACAATTCGGACTGTTGTACACATAGTTGCGCACGCCCTGATGCTGCTGGTCGGTCTTGCTCTTGGCGTGGCAGATGGTGCACGAAAACACGGAGTAGTCCGACGGGTTGGTGTGGCAATTGTTGCAGCCTGAGGCCCCACCATGATTCATCGGGAAATAAGTGTGGTCGAACTTAGCTCCATCCCACGAAGTCGTGGTGTGGCAGGTTTGGCAAGTTGTCGGGAACCCCGCCGCTATGTGGTTGGGGTTGTTCGTGTTCTGATAATCCGTCTTGTGACACGAATAGCAATCGGTCGGAATGTTGGTGTAGTTGTTGTTTACGTGGCAACTCGCACAAGGCACGGTTTTATGGGCGCCGGTCAGCGGAAAGGGGGTGTTGTCGTGGTTGAAGGACGACGGAATCCACGCTGTCGTGTTGTGACACATATCGCAAGTTTGCGGGAAGCCGGCTTGCACATGGTTCGGATTCTTGGTGTTGTTGAAATCCTTCAAATGGCAGGTGACACAAGCCCCGCTATTGAGCTTGTAGTTGCCGTTGATGTGACACTGCGAACACTGCAGCGTGGCATGTGCTCCGGTCAGAGCGAAGCCGGTGCCATTGTGGTCAAATTTTGCGCCCGCCCACGACGCGGTGGAATGGCATGAGTCGCAGGTGGTCGGGAAGCCTGCCTGCACGTGGTTGGGATCGGTCGCCCCGTTGTAGTCCTTCATGTGGCAGGTCGAGCACGCGCCACTGGTCAGGTTGTAGTTCCCGTTGACGTGGCACTGTGTACATGGCAGCGTGGCGTGCGCTCCGGTCAGGGCGAAGCCGGTGCCAGTGTGATTAAAAGTGGCATTGCCCCAGGAAGTTGTGTTGTGGCAGGACTGGCAGTTGGTGGGGAACTTGGCCTGCACATGGTTGGGATTGTTGGTGCTGTTGTAGTCCTTCATGTGACAGGTACTGCAGGCGTTGCTGGTCAGGTTGTAGTTTCCGTTGACGTGGCACTGCGTGCATTGCAGCCCGGCATGGCCTCCGGTAAGCGGGAAGCCCACCGAATTGTGATCGAAACTGGCCGGCTGCCACGCGCTCGTGCTGTGGCAGGTTTGGCAGGTCTGGGGGAAGTTACTGGCCACATGGTTGGGATTGGTGGTTTTCCGGAAGTCATTTAAGTGGCACCCGACGCAGTCGGCGGTAGTACCTTTGAACTTTCCTCCAATGTGGCAGGCCATGCAGTCGAGCGTGGCGTGCATTCCGGTCAAGGCGAAACCTGTGTATTTCAAGTGATCGAACTTCACGCCAAACCAGTTGTCAAGGTTGTGGCATTGATCGCAACCGGTCGGGAAGCCGGCAGAAGCGTGGCTTGGCCCGGTTGTCCGCTGAAAGTCCCGCGCGTGGCAGGAATAGCATTGGGTCGATAACCCCTGAAACTGTCCGGCCGCGGCACTCTTGTGGCAGGAGTCACAATCCAACGCGGCGTGAGCCCCAATCAGTGGAAAACGATTCTGGTGCTGTTGGATTTGCTGGATGGAAACTTGCCAGCCCTTGACGGTGTGGCACTGCTCACAGTTGGCGCCAAACTGACGCTTATGAATATCGGCGTGGCAGTCGGCGCATTTTGTCCCCACGTTCGTAAACACCGGTTTGGTGTGACACTCCGTACAGGTGACCTTCTGGTGCATGCCACGTAGCGGGTAACGAGTTTGGTTGTGGTCGAATTCAGGGATGTTGCGGATGGGTTTCCAGCCGCTGAAGGTGTGGCAGTTCTGGCAGGGGAGATTCAAGTTCCCGTGCGGGCTGCGGGTGTTGGCGGGGGTCTGCGCACTTCCGGGGACGCCGGAAAGAAGCACGAGTAGCAACGTTACTAAATTGACCGAACCCTCCGCCATGACCCGACCGAGTGGGTTTCCCCTGACTTGCAAAGTTTCGAAAATCGAAAAAGACGAGTAAATCGATTGAGGATGAGTTATGCAATTCGACGCCCAGTCAGAGTAGTTGGTTGTTCACTCGGAGAAAAGTATCGGAAGTGCGTGTTCATTGCGCCAATTCGTACTATGGCCCAATTCTCACTGCCTGGCGCGCAAGCTCCCATCCAGGTGTAAGTTCTTCGTGCCCGCCGCAATTCTTACGCTAAGTGGTTTGTTCAAAAAACTTTACGAGTGTACAAAAATCCGTCACTTTGGAGACTGGGCATTGGGGACTGACGGCCCATGGCAGGCGGAGCATTCTTTGGGCGTCGGCTTGTAGAACAGCACCGGCTTGCTATCCACGCTGCGAATGTTCTTGTGGCACGCCTCGCATTTCACGTTCCGATGTACCCCCTGCAACGGAAAGGCGGTCGCCTTGTCGTGGTCAAACAGGGACGGCTTCCATTTCGCGCTGTTGTGGCAGTTCGCGCATGGCGTGACCTGCCCCTTGGCGAACTGTCTGCCGTGAACGTCTTCATGGCAGTCTTCGCACTTGGTCGGGGCTGCCTTGAAATCGACGTTCATGAGCTTGGTTTCCAGGTTTGGAGGCTTATGGCAATCAATACACGCTGTGGCCCGGTGAGTACCTACGAGGGGAAAAGAAGTTTGCGAGTGATCGAAGCCAGACAATTCCTTCCACGATTTCGTCGAATGGCAAGCTTCACATCCCGCGGCTTTTCCATCGGCCCGCAGTTGCAGCATGCGGTCTTTGAACTGGCCTTTGTGCGGATCGGTGTGGCAACTGGTGCAATTGAGGTTTGACCAGTGGTAAATGACCGCCGGCTTCGGCTTAAATTCAGCGGATTCCTTGTGGCAGTCTCCACAGGGCACGGCGATGTGCCCATTGGTCAACTGGAAGCGTGTTGCCTTGTGCTGGGTCAGGGTGAACGTGGAGGGCTTGTATCCCTCAAGATTGTGACAGCGGTCGCAAGCATTGAGATAGGGAGATCCCGCAAACTGACCCGCGTGCTGATCGCTGTGGCAGTCGGTGCAGCGCTGGAACTTGACTTTGAATAGGGTGTCCTTGCCCTTGGGAATGTGGCACTGCGCACATTCCAGCTTCGAGTGTCTGCCCTGTAGCGGATAGGCAGTCGAAGCGTGGTCCTTCACCGTGAACTTCGAGGGCTTCCATCCATCCAGCGTGTGACAGGAGGCGCACTCGCCACCCTCAGGCCGCTTGGTGAACTGGCCGCCGTGCGGGTCCGGCTTATGGCAATCCATGCACTTCTGAAAGGCGAGCGGCTTCTTGAAATCTCCGCTCGCGTGGCACTGCAAGCAGTCCACTGCTAAGTGTTTTCCCAGGAGAGGGAACTTGGTTTTGGAATGGTCGAAGCGCTGGTTGACCGCCTCGACGGAAATCTTCTTCCAGCCACTGGTGTTGTGACAGGACTGGCAGCTCTGGACGAAACTCCCACGGTGCGGATCGTTGTGGCAATCGGCACATTGGGCAAAGGGAATTCCGGTGTATCTCGGCTTGTTGTCCGGCCCCGGCGTGTGACACTTCTGGCAAGCTACCTGCGCGTGCAGCCCTGTCAGCGGGTAGCGGGTTTTCGAGTGATCAAATTGTCCGACGCTGACGACTTTCCAGTTTTCGAAATTGTGGCACTGGAGACAGGTTGCTCCCAGCCGGCCTTTGTGTTCATCCTGGTGGCAAGTGACACAAGCCTGAGAGACCCCGAGGAAAGTCCTGTTCAGGTCTCTGACCTTGATCGAAGTCCGTTCGGCTGCTGAGACCTTGTCGGGCGTGTGACAGCGGTTGCACGCCAGTGCGGCATGCTTACCCTCCAGCACGTAGCCGGTTTGCTTGTGGTCGAAGTTCCTGGGGTCCCATTTGATGAGGGGAAAGTCTTCCCCATTGTGTTCGGAGTGGCAGCGGGCGCAGTCCTGACTGGAGCCGGGGTTAATGTGGTATTGCGAATGTAACCCCTTGTGTGCCGCGATCCGGGTGGCGATTTCGTTGTGACAATCCAGACACTTGAAGGTGGCCTCGCCCCCTCCCAGCCTGTGGCACGTCGTGCAGTTGGTGGCGCCGCTTAATGACTGGTGGGCGCGCGAAAGCGGGCCGGGGGAGATCTGTGCCGACGGCGAGATAACACACCCCATCGCGAGGCTGGCAACAATGGCCAACCGGATCGCCTGACCTGTGCGTCTTAGCTCCAGCATGGGAAGTCAGATGCAAGCCTTACCGGAATTGTGGCTCCGCCGGATGGTTCTCGTGATGCTTGCGGTGACTGTCGCCATCTTAATTGAGCAATTCTTCCGCCAACCAGAATTCTGGTTCTTGTCACACTGCGAAGTGATTACGACGGTACCAAAGGCGGCGCCGGAGAGGCCATTCGCAGTGATTGCCCGTCCGGCGGGAGGCTCTGTCGCGCTCGCTCCCTTTCGATTTAGTCACAAGCATGGGTGATCTGAATCACTCACGGCGCGCCGCAATGTCCGTAGATTTAATACTGGGTTTGTGTGCGCCCTCCCTCTTCCTGCGGTTCCGAGACAAAAACGTGTTCAAAAAACTGTACCCGGCTCTATCCTTACTCGCATCCGATCTGGCCTCGTTCAAGCGTCAGGAATCGATTTTTGTCGCATTTAACCTGCTGCTGCTGTTCACTCTTGTCTTCCTGCACCACTTGTTTGCTTCGTTTTGGGGCAGCCCTTCGCGGCCGCTAGTGTTCGCGGCCCTGTCTGTCTTTGTTCTGGGAGTTCTGGAATTGGTCTGGGTGCAGAGGCTCTCTGCACCGCTCCGGCCCAGGTCACTGGCCGCACTGACCTGGGGCTCGATCATGGTCAACCTGGGTGTTGCAGTTCTGCTCTTGGCCCTCACGAACCACGAAGATAGCCCGTATTTTGTGCTGATGCTGGTCCCGATTTTGGAAGCTGCCCTTCGCTTCGAGCTGCTCCCTGTCTTGGGAGTCGTAGCGGTTGCCGATCTCTCGCTTTTCTTCTGGGTGTGGCGCCACTACCAGATCCATCCGCCGGTCGAGATCGGGGAATACTTCGAAGCGGGAACTACGTCGCTGATGTTTGTGATGGCTGGAGTGGTGGTTTGGCTCCTGGTCCGCGGATTGCGCGAAAGAGAACAGCGTCTGGCAAACAACTTGCTTGAGCTGGAGCGGACCCGCGGGCGATTGCTGCAGGAAGAACGATTGTCAGCCGTGGGCCGCTTGTCGAGCGCGATCGCGCACGAAATCCGTAACCCGGTCTCCATGATCAGCAGCTCCATCGCTACCGCGAAGCAGTTGTCTGGACCGGAAAGGGAAGAGATGTTCGAGATTGCGTCTCAGGAGGCTTCGAGGCTGGTCCAGATGACCACGGAGTTTTTAAGTTACGCCCGGCCGCATGTTCCTGAACCGGTGGCCACGTCGGTCGCGGATACTCTGAGCTACGTAGCCGATGCTTGCCGGGCCCACGTCAGTGAACGGGGAATTCAGATTCAGGCAAGTGCCCCCGAGGATCTGGTGGCGCAGGTCGATCCCGGGCAGGTGCAGCAAGCGCTCATCGACCTGATCATGAACGCGGCAGATGGTGCGGTTTCTGGCAGCGCGATCCTCCTGAATGCGCATCCCCTCAACCAGCACGTGTGCATCGAGGTGGAAAATTCCGGGGAACCCATTCCCGAACAGGATGTGCCGCTCATCTTCGAGCCCTTTTTCACGACCAAGCCACACGGCACTGGACTGGGCCTCGCCATTGCACGAAACATCGCGCGCGCCCACGGGGGCGACCTGGTTTTGTCAGGCAACGAGCCACAGAGGATCCGCTTCTCCTTGACCTTGCCCGTCTCAACCAAAGAAGTCCCGGAGCAAAAAGCATAAATGGGCAGAATTCTTGTCGTTGATGACGAACCCAGCATGCGCCGGATCCTGGCGACCAATCTCCGCCAGGACCAGCACGTGATCTTCGAGGCCGGGGGTGTGCGGGAGGCACAGCGCGCCTTGGTAACGGACGATTTTGATGTGGTGATCACCGACCAGAAGATGCCCGACGGTGAAGGTCTGGCTGTCTTGAGTTCGGCCCACCAGGCAGACGCAACCCTCTCGGTCATCCTCCTGACCGCGGTTGCCAGTATCGAGCTGGCGGTCGAAAGCATGCGCAGCGGGGCGTTCGATTTTCTCACCAAGCCGTTTCAGCCCGATGTGGTGCGCGCCACAGTGCGCCGGGCGTGCGAACGCACCCGGCTGCTGCGTGAAAACAGTTTGCTGAAAGATGCGGTCGTTCGCTTGGAGGGCAGTTCTGAAATCTACGGTGAGAGTGCAGCCATCCAGGACGTTCGCGAGCGCATCGCGCGGGTGGCACCCACCAATGCTACGGTCCTGATTACCGGGGAAACGGGCACCGGCAAGGAGCTAGTCGCCAAGGCGATCCACCGTAACAGCCTGCGGGCCTCCAAGCCGTTCGTCGCGGTCAACTGTGCGGCTTTCACTGAGACGCTGCTGGAGAGTGAGCTCTTTGGCCACGAGAAGGGCGCCTTCACCGGCGCCGACCGTAGCCGGCAAGGCCTGTTCGAAGCCGCCCATGAAGGTACTCTTTTTTTGGATGAGGCGGGCGAAATGTCACCGGCCGCGCAAACCAAGCTGCTGCGCATCCTGACCGACGGACAGCTCCTG
>JAIQFW010000119.1 GCA_020073105.1 Terriglobia bacterium | reverse complement strand
GGCCGCATGGAAGTGGGACGGCGGGAGTCTGGAGAGCCAGGTTCTCTACCGGTACAACCCCGGTTCGAGCGTCCGGTTCCTCGTCCAGTACGCGAACTCGACCCTCCTTTCGGAGGGCACCATCCACGTGGTGCGCGATACCACCGACCGGCGCGCGGCGGAAGAGAAATACCGGCTGCTCTTTGAGCAGGCGCAAGAAGGGGTCTTTGTTGCTACCCCTCAAGGCAAGTTACTGGATTGCAACGATGCCTTCGTGCGCATGTTGAGCTATGCCAGCCGGGAAGAATTGATGGCCGTGGACCTGGACACCGAGCTCTACGCCTCAGGCGAGCAGCGCGATGCGTTTCGCCGGGAGATTGAGCTGCACAACTACGTCCGGAACTTCGAGGTGGCCTTGCGCCGCAAAGACGGCGCGCTCCTGACCGCGCTGGAGAGCAGCTTCGCGACCCGGGATTCCAGCGGCAAGATCGAACGGTATCAGGGTTTCCTGCTGGATGTCACTGAAAAGAAGCGGGCCGAAGACGAAATTCGCCGGCGAAACCGGGAATTGAATGCGCTGAATGCCATGGCGGTCATTGCGACCCAGTCGTTCGATTTGGACGAGATTTTGAACCTCACGTTGCGCCAAGTCATTTCCTTGCTGGGTGCCGAGACCGGCTCCATTTACCTGGCAGACTCCGACCAGATCATGTTCCGACGCCGGGCAGGCTGGGGCCAGCGCAGCGACGAGCGGGCGCGATTCTCGGAGGTCCAACTTCCGGAAGGCTTCGGCGAGCTGGTGACGCGCTCCCGTACCGAGGTCATCACACCGGAATATCTACCCCATCTTCCTGCGCCGGCCGCTGACTTCATCCGGGCGGATGGACTGGGCTCTTGGATCTGGGTGCTGCTGTGGAGTAAAGACAAGCCCATGGGATTGATGGGCATCAGTTGCCGCAAACACAGGGAATACAGCAGCAATGACGAAAACCTCCTGGTGGCGATTGGCCGGCAACTGGCCACCACCATCGAAAAGGTCCGTCTCTATGAGGAGACCTGCCGTGCCTACGAGGACTTGCGCAAAACTCAGGAACAGCTCCTGCAGAGCGAGAAGATGTCAGCGGTGGGCCAGTTGATCTCAGGCGTGGCCCATGAGCTGAACAATCCGCTGACTGCAATTCTGGGCTACGCGCAGCTTTTGGAGAGTGAAGGACTCAACGAGCGGGCATCGGACTTCGTAAGCAAGTTGTTCAAGCAGGCGCAGCGCACCCATCGCGTGGTGCAAAATCTGCTTTCCTTCGCCCGCCAGCGCAAGCCCCAAAAACAGAAAGTGGACATCTGCAAAGTGCTGGATGAAACCCTGGGCCTGCGGGATTACGACCTGAAAGTGAACAACATTAAACTGCAGCGGGAGATCGATCCTACGATTCCAGCAGTTACCGCCGACCCCCACCAGCTTGAACAGGTGTTTCTCAACATCATCAACAATGCCGTCGACGCCATACTGGAAACGGGCAAGGGCGGCACCTTGAAAGTGGCGGTCTACGCGAAGGACGGGCATCTGCACGCCGAGTTTCACGACTCCGGGCCGGGTATCAAGGAGCCTAAGCGCATCTTCGAACCCTTCTACACCACCAAGTCGGTCGGCAAGGGTACCGGCCTTGGCCTCAGCATTTGCTACGGTATCGTTCAGGAGCATGGCGGAGAAATCCTGGCGCACAACCGGCCGGAAGGGGGCGCGGTCATCGCCGTTCGCTTGCCTTCGGCGGGAGAAAGCATGCCGGCGGAAACAGCTTCGGCAGCGCCCCGCCGGGAATCGGCAGTCGCGGGGCGGATTTTGTTGGTGGAAAACGAAGCCGCGGTGCTGGAATTCGAGCGTGATGTTCTGGCCGGCGCCGGGGCCGACATCGTCACCGGAATGAGCGTCGAAGAACTGAAGTCGATACTGCCCAATCAGTCGTTCGACGCTCTTATCATCGATGGAAAGATATCAGGAAATGGCGGACTACCCGACCTCTATCGCTGGATAGCGGAAAACTCATCCGGCCTGGAGAAGCATTTCCTCGTAACCTTCTCCAGCGCCGCGGAGCCCGAGGTTCGCGACTTCCTGCATGCGAACAACGTTCCGTATCTGGTAAAACCCTTCGAAGTTGCCGACCTGATCGCGCAGGCGCGTCGGCTACTGCAGAAGGCGCAGGCTGCCGCAGCGAACTAAGATCCTTACCGCCCCAATTCCTCCAACAAAGCTGAAGTTTCCGTCATGATTGCCGTTTTCAACGTCGGCTCACGATCGGGTGCCCACAGGGGCGAATGCGGTCCGGGCAGCACCACGCCTGACTGCTGAGCCGCGGCAAACTTTGCTGGGTCCACCGCGCCTACGAAAAACATGGCGGAGGGCACGCCCGCGAGCGAGAATTCGGAGAAATCCTCGGATACCATCTTGGGCGGGATCTCCACCACGTTGGACGTGCCCAGGGTATGACGCAGCGCAGCCACAACCCGATCGGTCAGCTGGGGGTCGTTGTAGGTGGCGTGGGCGCCGGGCGTCACTTTCACCACCGGCTCCTGCGGTGCGCCTCCGGCCAGCGCTTCTCCCTTGGTGATTCGTTCGATAGAGGTCAGCAGGTGCTGGCGAACCTCCGGTCGAAAGGAACGCACCGACAAGACCAGGGTGACATCGTCGGGAATGATGTTGAATTGAGTGCCACCCTTAAATACGCCGACGGTGATAACGGCGGGATCGTGGGGATCAATCTCGCGGGAAACGATGGTCTGCAAGGCCAGCACAGTGCGGGCGCCGATGACGATCGGATCAACCGTGTCTTGCGGCCGGGCGCCATGGCCACCGCGTCCGAAGATGGTGATGTTAACAACGTCCGAAGCAGAGAGGGCGTAACCAGACGTGTAACCGACCTGGCCGGCAGGGAGCATGGATTCGTCGTGGATGGCCAGCGCGAAGTCAGGTTTCGGAAAGCGGGTGAACAAACCGTCCCTAAGCATGGCGGAGGCGCCGCGGATGATTTCTTCCGCGGGTTGAGCAACGAAAATCAGCGTCCCATGCCAGCTCTGCCGGTTGGCAGCCATTAACTTGGCCGTACCCAGCCAGGACGCCATATGGATGTCGTGGCCGCAGGCGTGCATCACCGGAACCAGCGCGTCCGAATCATTCTTGGCAGTTACATGGCTGGCGTACTTCAGCCCTGTCTTCT
The DNA here is from genome assembly GCA_020073105.1 of Terriglobia bacterium. GTDB lineage: Bacteria > Acidobacteriota > Terriglobia > Terriglobales > Acidobacteriaceae > JAIQFW01. The sequence goes on along the minus strand of JAIQFW010000119.1, from coordinate 11,590 downwards.
CCTCCACCGGCAGCGCGTCCATGTCGGTGCGCAGCAGGATCGTTCGTCCCGGCCCGTTGCGGAGAACGGCGACGACCCCGGTGCCGCCGACGGCCGTCGTCACTTCGAATCCCAGCGCCTTCATGCGCTCGGCCAGCTTGGCCGAGGTCTGGTCCTCATGCAGAGAAAGCTCCGGAGTGCGGTGCAGGTCGAAGTACAGGGCCTCGACCTCGGGATAGACGGCGTTCACCTGCTCAGCAGACGGGGCGTTCCAAGTGCTGGGCTGCGATTGCGAGAACGCCGAGGCCACGAACAGTAGCCAGCAGGTGCCGAGTATAATGAGACGATTGTTCATACCTGCTCCGCTTGCGGGATCCGAGCCTGACCCGCAGAGTGCGCAAGTCTACGCAGAGTGCAGCGGGAGAAGCAAATCCACGATGGTTGCGGCCAAAGCCTCCAAAAGGCTGCTAGAGGCTCTGACGCAGCTTGCGCGAGAATTCACGCAGGGCAGTTTCATTACGCCGGTACCACCTCCACTGGCCCAGCTTCTGTGCCTCGACCAGCCCCGCCTTCTTCAAGATCGACATGTGATGAGAAATCGTCGGCTGGGAAAGGTGGACCCGCATCTCGATGTCGGAAGCGCAAAGCCCGACCTCCTTGTCTAGGGAGCAGCCTCCACGCTCTTTGAGGGCTTGGAGAATGCGCCGCCGGGTCGGGTCAGCGATGGCGTGCAACATACGATCCAGTGCCTGTTCCTGGTCAGTCACGGCAAGATAGAAATAGACTACCGCATTGGCGGGTGTCAATATGTTATGCAGGCCTCAGGGTTAGCTGGAGCAGCGCTTTCAGCGCTGCAGTGAGCTTCTCCTTGTGTGGGGCGCTTTAGCGCCTGAGGTTACGTACACCTAAATCCACAACTTGTTGCATTCTCCGAAGGACGCAACTGATCGGGCTTTAGAGGTTGAGTTTCACTGTGAGGCCCCCCATGCTTTTTGAAGGCAAGGACCGCAGAGAGCTCGAACGCCAGATGAAAGAGGCAGGGCGGTTGCCACCCGGACAGTCCCTGACCTTGAAGTGGCCGGTTCTGCACTACGGCTCGGTCCCCCGCTTCGACCCGCACACATGGGACTTTGCAATCACTGGCGTGGTCGAGACTCCCCTGCGTCTGACCTGGGATGAATTTAACGCCCTGCCCAAGACTCAGCGGACCAGCGATTTTCATTGCGTGACCCGCTGGAGCCGCTTCGACAATCTGTGGGATGGCGTCTCAGTACAGGAATTGCTGCGGCGGGCACGTCCGCAAGCCAATGCCAGCCACGTGCTGGTGCACGCGGAGCAGGGTTTCACCGCCAACGTTCCGCTGGTGGATCTGGACCGAGAAGAGGTACTCCTTGCCACTCATCACGACGGCCAGCCGCTGCCACTTGATCACGGCTACCCCTTGCGGCTGATTGTCCCTCACCTCTATGCCTGGAAATCGGTGAAGTGGGTGCGATCGTTTGAATTGCTGGACCACGACGCCCCCGGGTTCTGGGAACAGAACGGATATCACATGTACGGGGATCCTTGGAAAGAGCAGAGATTCAGTAGATAGTAGCGAGTAGCTGATAGCTGGGGTCAAAATGATCAGCCAGTTCCTTGATTCCCAGCTACTAGCTACTTTTTCAGTATCGGATTGTACCCATCGCCAACCAGCTTGGCCCGCATCAGTTCGGCATCTTTTACATCCGCATAGGGACCCACTTGCACGTGAAACAGCTTGTCGGGCCCCGTGTTTGCCGAGAACGCGGGGTATTGCTTCTTCTTGAGCGCATCCACCAGGGCATCCGCGTCTTCTTGCTTGCTGACTGCAGCCACCTGTACGTAATAACTGTTCAGTGGTGGGGTAACAGCAGGGTCCGCCGGCGCATTTGCGGCACTGGCTGAGGGCACGGGAGAGCTGGGACCCTGACCAGCAGCCGATGATGCTGGTTGGTCAGGCGCATTCTTGCCGCTGTCCGCCGAGGATGCCGTATCTGCCGGCATAGTCGTGCCACTGGTGGTTTTCACCGCAGAAGGCCGGAAAGTTGCCGGAGCTGTGGGGGCAGGCACCGTAGCTTCGGAAGTGGAGAGCTTCAAAACCGAATTCTTGCCAAACGAAAATCCCAAGGCAAAAAATACTGCGCACAGTGTCACCAGCCCGAAAAACAAGGCCAGCAGCTTGCCCGTGCCTAGTGTGATTTCTGTGTCCTCAGATGTAGCTGCTGCCATCGCCACCTCGTGATTGATGTTAATGTCGGGGCTCACTCAGCCCTTGGCCGGAGTGTCCCCAGCAGGTTTTGCCATTAGCTTCTGAATAGTCGAGAAGATGTCCACCGGGACAGGGAAGACCACGGTGGTGTTCTTCTCCACGCCGATCTCAGTCAGAGTCTGGAGATAGCGCAATTGCACGCTGACCGGTTCAGTGGCCAGCAGTTTGGCGGCATCCACCAGGCGTTGCGCGGCTGAGAACTCGCCCTCGGCATGAATGATCTTTGAACGCTTTTCGCGCTCGGCTTCGGCCTGCTTGGCCATGGCCCGCAGCATGGACTCCGGCATGTCCACCTGCTTGACCTCGACATTCACGACCTTTACGCCCCAAGGTGCGGTGTGGGTGTCAAGAATGCTTTGCAGGCGCAGGTTGATCTTGTCACGATGAGCCAGCAGTTCGTCGAGTTCCTGTTCGCCGAGGACCGAGCGCAGCGTGGTCTGCGCAAACTGCGAAGTCTGATACACGTAATTGGAAACCTCGACCACCGCTTTGCGCGGCTCAATCACGCGCAGAAAGATGACCGCGTTCACCTTCAGTGTGACGTTGTCGCGCGTGATGATGTCCTGGGGTGGAACTTCCAGGGCTTCCTGTCGCAGTGAAATCCGCACGATGCGGTCGACCGGAGCAAAAACCAGGATGAGCCCGGGCCCTTTGGCAGCCGGCAGCAGGCGGCCCAGGCGAAAGATGACACCGCGCTCATATTCGGCCAGGATCTTGATCGAGCTCAAAAGGTAGATAACGACGATGATGATGACGACGGTAGTCAAGCCGAAGCCTTCCATGGTGAGTCTCCAATCTTGCTCGTAACAGAACGCCCCTGTGGCGGATTGTAACGCACTTCAGCCGGCAGGGGCGGTGATTCGGGAAGATGGGCTGTTGCTTGCCAAGATGCCGGAAAACCCAAAATCAACCACAGGGACACAGCGGGGCACAGGGGAAACGCATGCCCCCAAGCTTCCTATCATCCCGAGCGCAGTGACGGGTCCGCAGCCCTGGGATCCACGCGAAGCTGCAGGCCATCGACCGCCCGCACGATCACATTCTGTCCCGGCGGAACATTGGCCGAGGCCACCGCATCCCAAATCTCGCCGTGAACGAACACTTTTCCTTGTGGGGAAAGAGCGGTTTGTGCCACACCCACCTCGCCGACGAGTCCCTGGATCCCGGTGACGATCTTATTGGCGCGCGCCTTCAGCGCGATGCTCATAAGAAAAACGGTGATGATCCCCAGCGGAATGCTGACCGCCAGCGCCGTCAGAAGGTGAACCCGCATCTCCGGAATCGGTGCGTCCACCAGCAACAGGCCTCCCAGCGTCAAAGTCGCGATGCCGCCGATGGCCAGAATTCCGTGGGTGGCGAACTTCGCCTCCAGAGCGAAGAGGGCAAAGGAGGCCAGAATCAGCACCAGCGCGGCGAATCGCGTGGGCAAGAGGTTCAAGGCAAAAATTGCAACTAGGATAAAAATCACGCCAACCGTGCCGGGCACGACTGCACCCGGATGGTTGAACTCCGCATACAGAGCCAGCGCACCAACCGCGAGCAGAATGAAGGCGACATTCGGGTCCATCAGGTACGCCAGGATGCGCTGCTTCAGGGTCATGTCAAAGTTGCGTACAGGTTCTGCGACGAGATTGAGCGTAACCGTCTGCCCGTCGAAACGCTTCACCGGTTTGCCCTGCAACTGCTTGAACAGGTCTTCCTGCGTGGGAGCCACGAAGTCGATGAGTTTCTGGGACAGCGCTTCCTGCTCGGTGAACGACTTGGACTGGCGCACAGCACTCTCGGCGACGTCTACGTTGCGGCCGCGCTTGGCCGCGACCGATCGCATGAGGGCGGCGGAGTCGTTCTCCATCTTCTGCTTCATCACGTCGTCCAGCTTGCCTCCGCCGATGGTGACCGGATGTGCCGCCCCGGTATTCGTCCCGGGCGCCATGGCGGCCACGTCCGCACACTCCAGGATGAAGAAACCCGCCGACGCCGCGCGGCTGCCGCTAGGGGTGACATAGATAATCACGGGTACGTGCGAGGCCACGATCTTCTCGATAATTTCGCGGGTTGATTCGAGCAGGCCTCCAGGAGTGTTGATTTCGATCAACAGAGCTTGGTCGTGATTGTGTTCCGCCTCGGCAATCGCACGCCCGATGTACTCGCCGGTGATCGGCTGGATAGTGTCGTTGACCACGATCTTCAAAACTTCGGCGGAGGCAAAGTGAGAGAGCGTGAGCAGGAGAAATCCTGCCATGGCCAGATATAGAGGGCGATGGAGTTTCATCGATTGGGCAGCGGCTGCGCTTCCTGCGCGAGCTTGGCTGCAACAGAACGCTTAAGTGCCTGCGCCGCCGCATTATTCGGTTCCAGCCGCAGGGCCTGATCGACGTCTTCGGCGGCCGCCTCAACTCTATTCTCTCGCAAACTGAGGCGCGTCAGCACAAGAAGTGGTTCCGCAAACTGGCGCAGACGTAGCGCCTGCTCGGCCTCAGACCGGGCTGCATTGGCATTGCCACCCGCCTCCAGAACTCCCGCCAGTCCGGAATGGGCATCGGCATTGGATGGATCCAGCGTGATGGCCTCCCGAAACTCCCGTTCCGCCTCCGACACAAAGCCCTGATTGAGCAGCTGGTGGCCGCGGTCAGCGTGAAACTGCGCATGCGCGCGGGAGTCGGCTTTAGCCAAACGCTGCTCGGCCGCTGCCGTGAGCTTCAGGGACAACTGCCGGAACGAACTCTCGTCATAATTGGTCCGCAGACGTTGCACGGGAACTTTCATACTCGCGGGGACGACTCCCCGTAGATCGCCAGTGCTGTTTCCACTGCTGATGGTGCTGAGGAACCCTTTGGCTTCGGAGTCGTTTGGGTTCAGCGACAATGCCGCCTGCAGTTGTCGAGTTGCTCCCCCAACGTCCCCGGAGCGATAGAGCGCGATGGCCAGGTTGAAATGGTAGTCCGCGTCGTTTGGGTCAAGGGCAATCGCCTTCTGAAAATAGTCAACCGCGGCCTTACGGTCATGGTGGTCCGCAACTACTCCCAGGTTGTTATAGACCTCAGTCAAAGGCAGGCGTGCCGCCACCAAGCCAAAGGCTGATTCCGCTCGTTGGAAGTCGTCCTTGTTATAGGCGGCGAGTCCCACATAAAAGTTGGCTTCACTGGCATGTGGATCATCCGGTGAAAGGCTGGACAGGGAGGAGAGCGCCTGGTCGTATTGACGCTCACGGTAGTATGCCTTGCCCAGCCGCAGGAGCGCTTCAGAATAGACAGGATTCAAGCGTACCGCCTCACGGAGTTGCTGGATCTGCGCTTCCGCTGTCGGCGCCAAGACTCCCTTGATGTAATGCTCGAAGGCGTCGAGCCGGATGGTAGGAGCTTGTGCGAGGTACGTGTCACGGCTGCGGGCGAAATCAGGAGAGAAGCTGTGCAGAAGGTCCCAAGACAGAGCGGTCTCCACATCAATCAGCTGTACCAGCGGCGCCGATTCAGTCGCGCTTGGCAGGAGCCGCGCTCGGCGCATGTCCAGCAATTGCGCCGTTGCGGTAAACAGGCGCCCATCGAAGTTGTACTGCCCCAGCACCACGTAGTCCACATCCAGCTGCTCGGCGATGCGATAGATAGTGGCCCGCGACGGATGCAGCTCCACCGGAATGCCCAGCCGGTCGTAGGCCCGAAGGCGGTCCTCACGCGACAGCACGTACAACGAAGGGGAGTCGAGACGCTCCTGCAGCAGCTCCGGAAAGGAGTCACTAATCCACGACAAGCCCGGTGCCTTCGACTGGTTCTCGAAGGGAACTACCAGCACGGTCTGACCGATGGGGGCGGTTCCCTGGGCAACGGCGGCTGCGGAACAAAAGAGCAAACCTGCGATGAATCGCAAAGATGTCAAGGCAAGTAGATTATATCGTTTGCGTCGGCGTCCGGGAGGCGAGGCTGGTCACAGGAACACTCACTCGTCCCGGAGCGCCCGCATAGGCTGCACCCGTGTGGCGCGGTAGGCAGGGATGACGGTGGCGATCAAGGCTACGCCGGCCAGCAGCACCGAAACGGCCCCGAATGTAAGCGGATCGGTGGCTTTCACGCCAAAAATGAGGCTCGACAAAAACCGCCCCAGAAGCAGCGCGCCAGCCAATCCAATGCCCAGGCCTATCAACGTTGGCCGCATGCCTTCGATGATGACCATCCGCAGGACATCCTGAATCTGCGCTCCCAGCGCCATGCGGATGCCGATCTCCCGCACCCGCCGCCTGACGTTATAGGAGAGCACGCTGTAGATGCCGATCGCTGCTAGCAGCAGGGCCAACCCGGCAAAGACGCCCAGCAGAAGCACATTGAGACGCTGAGGAGAAAGTGAAGTGGAGACCAGATCGTCCATGCTCTGGATGTTGAGAACGGGGATGTCTTTGTCCACCCCGTGCACGGCGTCAGTGACCGCGCTGACTAGGCTGGCCGGATCCGGGGTCGTCCGCACCACCAGGCTCAAACCATACGAACGCCAGCTTGCCATCGTTGGCGCCGAGACCTGGGCCAACGGCCAGTACAAGGTTGCCTCCGGCCGGGATTGATCCAGGCCATCCATCTTCACGTCACCCACGATCCCCACTACTTCACGTGGCGTGTCCGGAAAGAATGTCAGAGTCAGACGCTTGCCGATGGCGTCCTCGTTGGGCCAGAGACTCCTGGCCATAGATTCGCTGATAACCACGACCGCAGGCCGCTCTGCAACGTCGGTATCGTTGAACTCGCGTCCGCGCAACACCGGGATTCGCATGGTGCGCATATAGCCCGGCGTTGCCAGGCGGACATCGACTTCCGGCTGTTCCGACATCGGCACCTTGGGGCGGCCCTCGACTGCAATCGGCTGATGGGAACCTCCGCCTAAGGGCAAATCGTCGATCGCTGCCGCAGCCTCGACGCCAGGCGAGTTCCGCACTTTCTCAAGTACCTGATCGAAGAAGCTGACTTCCTGGCCAGGGGTGGGAAACTTGGTCTCGGGAATGGAGAGCAACATCGTCAGAACGTGATGTGGATCGAAGCCGCCATCCACCTGGCGCAACTGCAATAGACTGCGGACCAGCAGTCCGGCGCCGAACAGAAGAACCAGAGAAAGCGCAACTTCGGAGATCACCAGGGCGCTGCGGGTCCGCTTTCCGAGCGAGTCTGCGTCAGTCCGGCCCGAACCCTGTTTTAGAGTTTCGTTCAAGTCAATCCCAAACAAGCGGAGCGCAGGGAGCAGCCCGGCGAGGACTCCCGAGAGCAGTGAAACTGCCAGTGCGAAGCCCAGTACCCAGGAGTTGAGTCCCACCTCAGCGGATTGAGGGATTTGATTCGCGAGAAACGCAAGAATCAAGCGAACTCCGAAGTGTGCTACCACCAGGCCGACCAAACCACCGGTGATCGCCAACAGTACAGTCTCGGAGAGCACCTGGCTCAGGACCCGGGCCCGGCTCGCGCCTAGGGCCGCACGAATGGCGATCTCCTTGCGCCGCCCGAACGTCCTTGCCAGTACCAGGTTGGTGACGTTCGCGCAGGCGATCAGCAGCACAAACGCCACCGCGCCCAGCAGTACCAGCAGGGCGGCACGAACATCTCTGACGATGTCTTCGTGCAGGGGCAGGACCACCGCACCCCAGCCTTTGTCGTCCTCGGGATATTGTTGCTCCAGGCGGCTGGAGATGGTCGTCATTTCGGCTTGCGCCTGCTTTACACTCACGCCGGGCCTAAGGTGGGCGACCACGGTGTAGTGATGTTCGCCACGGACAGAGCGTTCTTTGTCCGTCCATGCCATGGGTGTCCACATCTGCGCGTATCCAGGAATGCGGAAGTTAGCCGGCATGATTCCCGCCACCAGATAGCTCTCATTGTCTAGAGTGATGTTCTGGCCGACGATGCCGGGATTTCCCCCGAGATGGCTCTGCCAGAAACGATGGCTCAGAATGACAACTCGGTTACGACCCGGCTGATCTTCCTCTGGAATGAAGGCACGTCCCAACATCGGCTGCACTCCCAGCACGGCGAAGAACTGCGAAGAAACCGAGGTGACGTCGATTGCTTCGGGTTGAGTGGTGCCCGTCAGATTGAGGGGACGATAGGAGTAGATCGTCATACGGTCGAATACGTGGTTCTGGGCCTCCCAGTCCACATAATTGGCCGCGGAAACTGCGAAGCGGGTCATCCCGGGGAAACTCTGCGGTGGCGGCACGTGCCAGATTCGTACCAGCCGGTTGGCGTCCGGGTAGGGCAGAGGGCGCAGCAGCACGGCGTTGACCACGGTGAAGATTGCCGTGTTGGCGCCGATGCCGAGAGCAAGAACCAGCACCGCGACAGTGGCGAATCCCGGGTTCTTGAGTAGCACCCGCAGGTTGTACTTGAAGTCCTGAGCGAGAGTCTCCATGGGATTCACCCATCTTAACGCGTGTACCTCTGCGAAGGGAGCTTCTGGGATGCTGAGGCGACATTTCCGCAGAAGGTTGAAAATATAGGCGTTTCAGAGGTTTGACAAGTGGCAGCGGGCAACATCACCGTCCGGTCTCGGGTGGGATCGTCCGGATTCGCACACTGTCACGGGGGCATCGTATTTGGGTGGAGCGGCGCTAGCGCTGCCTCCAAGCCGCAGCTCACTGCCGCGACCCCGTCGCGGGCGGGCGGGGACGCCCGTCCGCCATGGCGTGCAACTCTTCCCAGCTCGGCAGCCGCTGATCGCCGGTGATCAACCTTGCCCCACGTTCATACGTAAGGTAGGACCAGGCCCACTGGATCAGCACAATGATGCGGTTGCGGAATCCGATGAGAAAAAAGATATGAATGAACAACCATGACAACCAGGCGACGAAGCCTGAGATGTGAATCTTGCCAAACTCGGCCACCGCAGCCGCCCGTCCGATCGTGGCCAAGTTCCCTTTGTTGAAGTAATGAAAGTTCCGGCGAGGTCTACCTTCCAGATCGTTCTCGATGTTGCGGGCGGCGGCTACCCCCTGCTGCATAGCGGCCGGTGCCACTCCCGGCACCATCTTGCCGTGCTCGTCCTTGAGAGAGGCCAAGTCCCCTATCACAAAGACCTCAGGATGGCCGGGAATGCTCAAGTCAGGGTTGATGAGCACGCGTCCAACCCGGTCGGTCGGCGCCCCCAGCTTCTTTCCCAGGGGCGAGGCCGCGACTCCCGCCGCCCACAGAATGACCGCTGCTGGCAACCGCGTCTGTCCTATGCGCACTGCAGCCGCTTCCACCGCGGTGACCATCGCCGACGTGTGGACTTCGACTCCGAGCTGTTGCAGTTGCTCCTCGGCACTTCGGGAGAGGTCTTCAGGATAGGCAGGCAGAATGCGCGGGCCGCCTTCGAGCAGGATGATGCGCGTGCTCTTCGGGTCGATCGATTGAAACTCGTCGGCCAGCACACGGCGCGAGATTTCCGCCAGCGTCCCTGCCAGTTCCACGCCGGTCGGACCCCCGCCCACGATGATGAAGTTCAGCGTCGCCGGTCCTTCTCCGCTGGCTACCTGGCGCTCGGCCAACTCGAACGCCAGCAAAACGCGGCGGCGAATCTCCAGAGCGTCTTCGATCGTCTTCAGACCGGGAGCGAAGGGTTCCCACTCATCGTGTCCGAAGTAGGCATGGCTGGCGCCGGCGGCAATGATCAGGAAATCGTAAGGGACTTCCAAGTCTTGCAGCTTGGCGATGCGCTTCTCGAGGTCAAAGTTCTGCACCTCTCCCAGGAGTACCTCTATGTTCCGCTGGCCCCGAACGATCCAGCGAATCGGGGCAGCGATTTCGCCGGGGGAGAGCCCCGCCGTGGCCACCTGATAAAGAAGCGGCTGGAAGGTGTGGTGGTTCCTGCGGTCAATTAAGGTAACTTGGACCGGCGATTTGGCTACTCGGCGGGCCGCCTGGAGGCCCCCGAAGCCTGCGCCCACAATTACAATGCGCGGTATGTGTTTGCTCTCCATCCCATTCGACCCGGAGAAATCGGTAGTGGACCAGTTTCAGACTAGCAGCCGAAAGCGACCAACCACAGGGGACACTGAGCTCCACAGAGGGTAGATTTCAAGGCCTTCCTCTGTGCACCCCTGTGGTTGAGCCTTCAGGGACTCTCAACCTGACCCACTACCGAGAAGTTAGACCCCTGGTATCTTGCGACAAAAAGAGTAGCATCTTAACTGCTATTTAGATTCCCGCCGTGGGGTTGGAGTCGAAGAGTTTTCCTTCACGCATGGCAACCGACGGTACATATTTCGCGACGCGAGGTCTGCGCAGGGGCACGCTTGTTGAAAGCCTCTACGCGGAGTTGTGGCCGGTAGGGTTGGTCTTTGCCCTCGTAATTGCGGCGGTCTGGACGTCCCCGGGCCGAGGCGATGCGGTTGTCTTCCTGTGCGCAATAATCAGCATCGTGGCCCTTACTGTGCGGAGCGGTTATTCCGCAGGCCAGCTTGGGCTGTCCCAGCCTTTGTCGGGAGCTTGGGTAATGTTGGCTGCCGGGGCTCTGTTGGTCGGTGTCATCGCCGCTACTGGGCCGGTTACTCGAATCTTCGGAGCAGCCCAGTCCGTTCCGTTGCACCGGGCATGGCAATATTCCATTTGGGCGCTGGTCCAGGAATTCATTTTGCAGTCTTTCTTTTTTGTAAGGCTGGAATCGGTTCTCGGGGGACGGCGAGCCGTCTGGGTGGCAGCCGTTCTGTTCGCAATCGCGCATATTCCCAGCCCCTTGCTGACCCTCCTGAGTTTTCTGGGAGCTCTGTTCTTTTGCGAGATGTTTCGCCGCTACCGCAATATTCTGCCGTTAGGCGTCGTTCATGCCGCGCTGGGACTGACCGTTGCCGCGAGCCTCCCGGACAGCCTGTTGCACCACATGCGAGTCGGGATTGGCTATCTGATGTATCACCCGTGAGTGCCGCAGCGACGGGAACAGATCGTGGGAGGGCGCCTCATGAGCTGGCCATTCGCGTAGAAAAAAGCAGGTTCCTTGACACGCCCTCGCCGCGTGAACGCGGCTGCGGACGGCTCGGAATGACAAAGTTAGTAGTATGATCGCCGGGATGCCGGCCGACAGCCCGCGGTCAACGACTACCCATCACTGGTTCTACTTCCTCCTGCCGTCCGCGCTCGATGTCTTTTTCATCACGCTGCTCTTCGGGCTGAGTTGTGGAGCCCTGGGCCGGCTTTTGTTGCGGGACGCCGACATCGGCTGGCACATTCGCAACGGTCAGCAGATCCTGCACACCCACGCCGTCCCGCGCACCGATCCTTTCTCATCCAGCATGAGCGGAAAAGCCTGGTACGCCTGGGAGTGGCTGTATGACCTGCTGATCGCCATCATTCACCAGGTGTTTGGGTTGAATGGCGT
>JAIQFW010000298.1 GCA_020073105.1 Terriglobia bacterium | reverse complement strand
GCATGCAGGATTACACTGGCACACTATCCCCGGGTGCATTCGAGACTAGTTCACGTTGGAAGAGTGTATGCCCCCTGCGCAAGAGATCGAAATTCGCCGGATGGTCGAGGGCGACGCCCAGGCCTTCTACAGCCTCCGCCTCGAAGCCTTGGAGCAGGAACCACAAGCGTTTTCCTCCTCTCCGCAAGAGCATCGCGCGATGACGCTGGAAGCGATCGCCAAACGGCTGGGATCGGAGTCCGACAACCGAAGTTTCGTCCTGGCAGCTTTCGTTGATGATCGCCCCGTAGGCATGGCAGGATTCTTCCAGGACGACGGACCGAAGACCATGCATCGGGGCCACGTCTGGGGCGTTTACGTCACGGAACAATGGCGCAGGAAGGGCATCGCCCGCATCTTGCTCAGCGAGATCATACGCCGGGCGCAATCCCGGCCCGCGCTGGAACTGATCACCCTTGCCGTCGGTACCACCCAAACGGGCGCCCGTCAACTCTATGAGTCGCTGGGCTTCGTCGTTTATGGGCGAGACCTTCGCGCGATCAAAGTGGGTGAGACCTACATCGACGAGGATTTGATGGTGCTGCGGCTGGGGCGCTAGTTGGCCTGGCGATTCGCAGGCTTTTCCGCTAGCATTTGTACAGAATGGAATTAACCACAAAACACCATCCAGGACCGGCAAACGCTACCAGCGACATCCCCGGAAAAGGGCTGGCCTCAGGTTTGGTTGAGTTCTTCCTCAACTCCCCGTTAAGTGGCGCTGAGCTCGACCTGGAACGAACATTCGACTACGGGCGGGAGATCGGCTTAGGCGAATCCGGCTGAACCAACGGATGTCAGTTGCTAGACCTGTCAGTGTTCTCTACACCACAAAATACTTCGCACCCGGATGATGCACTACGATCGCCGAGGTGCTCTGCTCCGGCTCCAGCAGAAATCCGCTAGTCAGGCGCACACCGACATTCGCTTCCGGCTTCAGCAACGCAAACAGTTTAGTCTGGTCTTCTAGGTTAGGACAGGCCGGGTATCCAAACGAGTAGCGTGATCCCTGGTACTTCTGGTGGAAGAGGTCCCGGATGTGGGGCGAGTCGTCGCCGGCGATGCCGAGTTCCTCGCGCATCCTCTTGTGCATGTATTCGGCCACGGCTTCAGCCGTCTCCACGCTCAGTCCGTGCAGATAAAGATACTTGGTGTACTCGCCGCCTTCGAACAAACGCTGAGTTTCCTCGGATGCCCTGGATCCAATTGTGACCAAAGACAGCCCGATCACATCCATCTTTCCCGAACGCTTCGGGGCAAAGAAATCCGAGATGCTCAACTTGCGGCCTTCTCTTTGCCGCGGGAAGGTAAAGCGGAGCAGTTCGCGGGGAGAATTGGAGGACTGCAGATCCCTCGACTGCGCAGGACGGTGCGCAAGCGAACCATCTTGCTCCGCTCGGGATGACAAGGAAGAGGGAGGTTCATACACAATCACGTCATTCCCTTCGCTCTGTGCCGGGAAGTAGCCGTACACCACCTTGGGCTCAAACCAACCGCTGGCAATGACTTCCTCTTGCAACTGGTGCTTGATCGGCCGGAACTTCTGCTCCACCAGTCGCAAGTAGTCCTCCTGCGAGGCGGTCTTCAACTGCCACTGGTTCTTGAATAATGCAGTGTCATTGATGTACGGGAAGAGTTCCCGCAGGTCGAACTCCTTCCGCACGCGCACGCCCCAGAACGGAGGCACAGGAATATTGGGCGCATCGCTGACCACCGGACTGCGCTCCGCAAACACCGGCCCAGTTTCTTCATCTACGGCAGCCGCTTTCGAATACTCTTTGACAGTCCGTCCTTCCTGCAATCGGCCGTCTTTCCTGCCGTCGGGCGCGGACAGGTCTTCCATAATGTGCAATCCCGAAAAAGCATCGTCGGCGTAGAAGACTGCGTTCGAGTACTCCCGCCGCAGATCGTCTTCCACGTATTTGCGGGTGAGCGCAGCTCCGCCACAAATGACCGGGAATTCCAAACTCTGCCGCTGCAGGTCCTGGATCACATACTTCATCTCCAACGTGGACTTTACCAGTAGACCACTGAGCCCGATCGCATCTGCTTTGTGGTCCTGAGCGGCTTTGATGATCGTATCTCCAGGCTGCTTGATGCCAAGATTCACGACCCGGAAGCCATTGTTGGTGAGAATGATATCCACCAGATTCTTGCCGATGTCGTGAACATCGCCTTTCACCGTGGCCAGCACGATGGTGCCCTTCTGCGATCCCGCTTTCTTCTCCATCTTGGGTTCGAGGTACGCGACTGCCTGCTTCATGACTGCCGCGGAATCGAGCACAGACGGCAACTGCATCTTGCGGGCACCGAAGAGGTCTCCAACGGTCTTCATGCCGTCGAGCAGAACCGTGTTGATCAGATCGAGAGCAGTGTACTGCCCCAGCGCCTCTTCCAGAAGTTGCTCAAGCGTCCGCTTGTGCGCGCCCTCGCCCACGGATTTCTCGCCGTTGATGATGGCAAACTTCAGCTTGTCATCAACCGACAGCGTTTCCACGTGCGCGGTGGTCGTGGCCTGGGCTTTGCCTTTGGTACCGGCGAAATGCTGCATGTACTTCTGCAGCGGATCACCGCCGGAGTTGTCGCGGTAGATCAGCTTGCGGGCAAGTTCAACTTCTTCATGAGGGATCTTATATAAAGGATAGATTTTGGTGTAGTTCACGATGGCCATGTCGAGGCCGTAGTCGACCGCCTCGTGCATGAAAACCGAGTTCAGTACCCGTCGCGGATAGGCGTCGAGCCCGAAGGAGATGTTGCTGACGCCGAGAATCGTCTTCACGTCGGGCAATTCCTGTTTGATCCGCTTGATCGCCTGCAGAGTTTCAATGCCAGCAGTCCGGTACTCTTCCTGACCGGTGGAAATCGGACCATGCCGTCTTCGTCGATGGTCAACGCAATCACTGCTGCCCCAAAGCGTTTCGCCATGGGCAGGACTTTCGAAGTCCGCTTTTCGCCGTCTTCCAGGTTGATGGAGTTGATGATGGCTTTGCCGGGAATGCGCTTCAGCGCCTCTTCGACAACATCCGCTTCAGTCGAATCCACCAGAATCGGCGCCGGCACGCGAGTCGCAACCTTTTCCAGGATCGAAGTGATGTAGCCCTTCTCATCTTCTCCGACGATGGCGCAGCAGAGGTCGAGCATGTGGGAGCCATCGTTCACCAGCTTCTTCGCCAGCGCGAGGATGTCGTCGTACTTCTTGCCCCGGACCAGGTTGCGGAAGTGTTCGACCCGAGTGGTGGTGTTCATTTCTTCCGCCACGATCAGCGGCTTGGGGTCAAGATCGAGCGGGACCGAAGTATAGGCGCTCGAAGCTGCAGCAGTGGGCTTGATTTCGCGCTTCGCGGGCTCGATGCCCGAGACTGCATCGACCACAGCCTTCAAGTGCTCGGGGGTCGTTCCACAGCAACCACCGACGATCCGAACCCCGTAGTCTGCGACAAAATGCCTGTGATAGCTGGCCAGTTCCGACGGCTTCAGCTTGTACACCGCGTGCCCGCCTTCGTTCTGCGGAAGCCCGGCGTTGGGCAGCACGGAAACATGTTTGGTGGAGTTGGCCCCGAGGAACCTTACTGCATCATTCATCTCCACCGGCCCAGTCGCGCAGTTAAGGCCGATAATGTCCACGTCGAAGGGTTCCAGCGCAGTCAGCGCGGCGCCGATCTCCGTGCCCAGCAGCATTGTGCCCGTGGCTTCAAGGGTGACCTGGACGGTGACCGGCAGGCGCTTCCCTGCCCTCTGCATGGCGTCGAACACACCGGCCAGGGCGGCCTTGGCTTGCAGTAGATCCTGGCTAGTCTCGATCAGCAGAACATCGACGCCCCCTTCGATCAGCGCGCTGGCCTGCACAGCGTAGCCCGCTGCCATGTTGTCGAACGTGATGTGCCCCAGGGAGGGAAGCTTCGTCGTTGGCCCGATCGATCCCGCCACGAACCGCGGCTTGTCCTTCGTGGAAAACTGCTGCGCCACTTCCTTCGCCAGCCGCGCGGCGGC
>JAIQFW010000118.1 GCA_020073105.1 Terriglobia bacterium | reverse complement strand
GCGCAGCAGCCCATGAACAACATCGCGCGCGCCGCCCTGCAGGCGTTGGCCGCCGTACTGGGCGGCACCCAGTCGCTGCACATCGACGGTTACGATGAAGCTCTGGCCTTGCCCACGGAAGAGGCGGCACGAATCGCGTTGCGTACGCAGCAGATCATCGGCTTCGAATCCGGCGTAGCGCAGACGGTGGATCCCTTGGGTGGCTCTTATTTTCTTGAGACCCTCACTCTCCAAATGGAGAAGGGTGCCTTCGATTACTTCGGCAAGCTCGACGCCATGGGTGGCATGGTGAAAGCTATCGAGCGGGGCTATCCCCAGAGAGAGATCGCTGAGGCTGCATATCAGTATCAGCGGGCGGCGGAAGCCAAGGAGAAGATCACTGTGGGAGCAAACGAGTTCGTGATTGAAGAAGAGCCACCCAACATCCTGTACATCGACGAGAGCGTGGCACGTCATCAGAGCGCGAAGCTGAAGGCCCTGCGTGGCCATCGCTCGAATGATGAGGTCCGCCGCCGGCTAGATGCTCTGCGGAAAGCCGCCGCACGAACGCCCGAATCCGGCTCCAGCGGAAATGTTTCTTCCGCTAACACCATGCCTTACATTGTGGATGCCGTCCGCGCATACGCAACGGTAGGCGAAATCTGCGAAGCCTTGCGGGAGGTGTATGGGACGTATACGGAAGCGAGCATTACGTGAGTTCCAAGCCATACCCGGGCCTCGTGCGCCAATAGGAGGGGACTTCGGTGCACCCCGAAGCCCAAGAACAACTCGTTTCCGTTGTCAAGCGGATCATGAATGACACCGGGTTTCTTGCACAGCAGGTACCACCTCTTCCGGCACGCCATTTTTAGTTCCCCGTTTTTGGAGCTGGCATGAATCGAATTTTTTCGGCACACCAGACTTAGCGTTACCCCCTCCATATACCATGGTATAGTGGTATACAGAGCCACGTTTCTTATGCCCCGATTCAATGGCCAGATTCACGTCCGAGTCTCCTCCAGGGTTCACGAGGAAGTCGCCAAGGAAGCCTTCGAAAAGAGGACTTCCATCAGCGGGATTTTCGCGCAGGCGCTCGTCGTAAGAAGGGCGCTCAGGAAGATTGATCCCTGGAAGTTAATCTGCGAAGTCCAGGCGGCCAACCGTGGTATCGCCGAGGCGGAAGTGGAGCGTGCGGTCGCGAAAGCAGTGAAGGCGGTTAGAAAGAACCGGCGTGGTTGATGACGAGCCCCGCCCGCGCCTGGTCATTGACACCAATGTCTTCGTAAGCGGGCTGATCTCCGGAGCAGGTTCGCCGGCGCAGGTTTTGAGGGCCATCCAAGACAAGCGAGTCATCCACCTGGTTTCCGACCCAATCGTGGAAGAGTACCTGCGGGTGCTCGACTATCCTCAGATCCGTAGATTCAAGAGGATCACGGACGAATTCGTTGCGGACATCGCCGCGTATCTTGTCTATCAAACGGAGCGGGTCGAACTCGTGTCGAGGATGAAGCTGAGCCCCGATCCGGACGATGATGTCTTTCTGGAAACCGCAGTGGATGGCAAGGCGAACTTGCTGGTCACGAACGACAAAGCCGACTTGCTCTCGTTGCGGGTAGTGAAGGGCATCCCCATCGTCTCGGCCAGGGAAGCAGTCATCCGGCTCGGGCTTTAACCTGCGCCCGGGCCGGGCAGCCGTGGGCGGCTGTCCCACACAAACAAAAAGGAGTCTACTATCCTCTTCAGTCTTAGTTTCGTCAAATATTCCTATGCGCAAAGCGATTAACCATCTTAGAAAATCAGATCCCGTGATGGCGGCCATCATCGAACGTGTGGGCCCATGCCGTATTGAATATGGCCCACCCGAGTTTCATAGCCTGGCTGAGGCGATTGTCTATCAGCAGTTAAATGGCAAGGCAGCGGTAACGATCTTCAAGCGCTTCGCTGCGTTGGCGGGCGAACCGGTCAGGCCGGAAGGGATCTTGGCGCTGAGCAACCAGCAACTACGATCGGTCGGGCTCTCCAAGCAAAAATCTTCTTATCTGCGCGATATGGCCGAACGCGCCGTAAAGGGCGAACTCGATTTCAGCAAGCTTCCCGACCTCCCGGATGGGGACGTGATCAAGCATCTAACCCAGGTCAAGGGCGTGGGAGTATGGACCGCGCAGATGTTCCTGATGTTCACTTTGAAACGACCGAACGTCTTGCCCACCGGCGATTTTGGGGTACAGATGGCCATCAAGAAGTACTACAACAAGCGCAAGATGCCAAAGCCCTCCCAGATGGAAAGGATCGCCAAGCCGTGGGAACCCTACCGTAGCATCGCCTGCTGGTACTTGTGGAAGAGTCTGGATATGAAGATTATGCAGCCAGCAGCGCAGGAGAATCACAAGGTCTCGTGTGCTTTGCCCCTGTGCTCCCCCGTGTCCTCTGTGGTTAAATGAAGCCATGGCTGAGCAGAAAATCCGTGTGCTGGTGGCCAAGCCCGGTCTGGACGGGCACGACCGTGGCGCAAAAGTCATTGCCCGCGCCCTGCGCGACGCCGGCATGGAAGTGATCTACACCGGACTCCGCCAGACGCCGGAGATGATTGTCAACGCCGCCGTGCAGGAAGACGTTAACGTAATCGGCCTGTCGATTCTCTCCGGTGCGCACAATGCGATCGTTCCGCGTGTCATGGACCTCCTCAAGCAAAACAAGATGGATGATGTGATCGTGGTGGTCGGTGGCATCATTCCCGACCAGGATGTGGAGAAGCTAAAGAAGATGGGGGTCGCCGCAATCTTCCAGCCTGGAACCGCGATGGACGCGATCGTGCAGTTTATCAAGGCGAATATCAAAATACGCACGGTTCCGACAGCCGGCTAATGGCCGAAATCAGCACCTCCCGCCTCCGCGATCTCGTTTCTGGCACGGTCGGACCCACTCCGTGGTATTGGAGCACGTTCCCTGAGGGTTACAGCGTCCGCGGCCAGCGTTTCGTCTGGACCCACCACGGCGAACAAGGGGCACTGCGGTACGTGGTTTCTTTAGGACTGGAAGAGGAACCCGACAAGCCGCGCCTGGCGCTCAATACTTACTGCCGCCCTTTTCACGTCGCGCCGGGGCGATTGGGAGTCTGGTGTCCGGAAGGACGCAGTATTCGTGTGGTTTGCTTTGATCTCGAGCAGCTCAAAGCCTTCGACCCGGCCGAAATCGCCGGATGGTTCAAGCAATCTTCCGAACGCATTTACGCGGCGACCACTCCCATCAGCGAGTTCGAACTCCCTCCGCTGAAGGAGTCCACGCACAATATTGAGGTTCCTTTGGAATTCCAGACTGTGGATGAACTGATCATCCCCACCAGCTATCCTGCGATGGACGACAACGCTCCCGCATTCGCGCTGTACGTCGTCTATTTGCGGGCAGGATTAGTGGAGGTCCTTCCGCAGAAGTGGTTTACCAGAAGTCAGTACGATGTCGGACCCAAGTGGATCACCCGCGCCGCCCGCGACCCCGAATCGCACCGCATCGCGGGCGAGTGTTTTGGCGTTGGGATCTTTCTGTTGGAGGAAGATGGCTGCCGACTAGAGCGCTGGGTCGAAAGACGCGATCCCTGGTGAGCAACCGGCGCGGTGAATTGGTCCCCATGGAAGATGTGTGCAATGTCTCCGTTCTTTCAAATCGAGTCGGTCGGCTGCGTCCGCATACTTCGTTTGCAGTCCGAAGATCACACCAATCGCCTGACGTCTTCTTGTGTACTTGCTCTGATCGACGCGCTGGAGGATTTGAGACATGCCCCGGAGCCGCTGATTATTGCAGGGAATGAAAGATTCTTCTCGGCAGGAGCCGATCTCGGAGAAATTGCCGCCCTGACTGGGCCATCCGCTTACAGATTCTCCGAAATGGGGCAAACCTTGATGAATCTGCTAGAGCGCTTCCCCGCTCCGGTCTATGCCGCGATTTGGGGCTACTGTATGGGAGGCGGCCTTGACCTGGCATTGGCTTGTCATCACCGCATCGCCTCGCCGCATGCGGTTTTCGGACACCGCGGTGCAGCTCTGGGGCTAATCACCGGTTGGGGTGGGACCCAGCGCTTACCCCGGCTGATCGGAAGGGCGAGGGCACTTCAAGTATTTGTGGCTGCCGAAAAGCTTCACGCCCAGCAGGCGGCACGGATTGGGTTGGTCAACGGAGTGGCGGAGGATCCACTGGCAGAGGCAGTGCGCCGGATTAGCCTTGTCTGGCCGGCAGTTTCTCTTTGAATAGGCATTTGGTTTGCACGCCTACGCTTCGCTGTTATACCGTAAACAGTTTCCGGTTCTTCCTTCATGGCCGATCGTACCGATTCCAGCACTGCCCAGGGCTCCAATGTCCTCACCACGCGGGTGGATCCTACCTCGCCTCGCTTTGAAGCCAACATGCGCTTCCTGGCCGACATGGTTTCTCAGGTGCGCAACGAAGAGGAAAAGATCCGCGAAGGGGGAGGAGCGAAGGCCATTGAGGGCCAGCATGCCAAGGGGCGCCTCACGGCGCGTGAGCGGATCAACCTCCTGGTCGACGCAGGAAGCTTCTTCGAATTGGCGTCCTACGCAGCTTTCGGAATGTACGAAGAGTGGGGTGGCGCACCAGCTGCAGGGGTGGTCGTTGGTCTGGGGCGGATTCACACCCGTTTGGTCATGATCATCGCCAATGACGCCACGGTAAAGGCCGGGGCCTTTTTCCCCATGACCTCGAAGAAGGTCATCCGTGCACAGAACATTGCGATCGAAAATCGCATTCCCACCGTTTACCTGGTCGACTCGGCCGGGGTCTTTCTCCCCTTGCAGGAAGACGTCTTTCCCGACACCGACGACTTCGGCCGTGTCTTCCGCAACAACGCGGTCATGTCGGCCATGGGCATCGCGCAGATCGCCGCCATCATGGGCATGTGCGTCGCGGGTGGCGGATATCTCCCGGTGATGTGCGACCACGTGCTGATGACGGACGGTAGTGGGCTGTTTCTGGCCGGCCCGGCCCTGGTGCAAGCCGCAATCGGACAAAAAGTCTCCGCTGAGGAACTGGGTGGCGCGGCGATGCACTCCGCGATTAGTGGCACGGTGGATTTTCGCGAGCCCAATGACGAAGCTTGCATCGCACGTATTCGTGCCATCATTGAAAAGTGGGGCTATCGCCGCCAGTCCCCCTGGGACCGAAAGAAGCCGGAGGCCCCGGCCCTGGCCGCGGAAGAAATCTACGGCATTTACGATTCTTCTCCCGCGCGCCCCTACGACATGAAGGAGATCCTTGCCCGCATCGTCGACGGCAGCCACTTCGACGAGTACAAGCCGGAGTACGGAAAGACCGTCCTCTGCGGCTACGCGCGCATTGGTGGCTTTGCCGTGGGCATCGTCGCCAACCAAAAGCTGCATGCTCAGCAGATCGACCACGAGGGCCACAAGCGGATCGAGTTTGGTGGCGTGATTTATACGGAGTCGGCAGAGAAGGCGGCGCGCTTCATCATGGATTGCAACCAGAACCTGGTGCCACTGGTCTTCTTCCACGACGTGAACGGATTTATGGTGGGCCGGGACGCGGAGTGGAGCGGCATCATCAAAGCCGGCGCGAAGATGGTGAACGCCGTATCGAATTCCGTGGTACCCAAGATCACGATGATCATCGGCGGATCGTTTGGCGCCGGCCATTATGCGATGTGCGGCAAGGCCTACGATCCGCGCTTTGTGTTTGCCTGGCCAACCGCACGCTATGCTGTCATGAGCGGCGATTCGGCGGCCGGAACCCTGGTGGAAATCAAGATTCGGCAGTTGGAGCGGGGCGGCAAGAAGCTGAGCGAGGAAGAGAAGAAAGAACTATACGAGTCGGTGAAGCGTACCTACGACGAGCAAACTGACCCTCGCTATGGTGCGGCTCGGCTGTGGATCGACAAGATCATCGACCCCATTGAAACCCGAGATGCGATTGCCCAAGCTCTAGAAGCAACGGCTTTGAACCCTGATGTGCCCGAGTTCAAAGTAGGAGTGCTGCAGACCTGATTTTCTTTTGAGCCGCAGATTTTACGCTGATAAACGCTGATCGAAAAGAGACTTTGAGGTCTGGCGGATTGATGGAGTAAAGGATCTTGATTCTTCACCTGAGGCTCCTTGAGAGATCTGCGTTATCCGCGTTGATCTGCGGCGAAGAAGTTTAGAAATGTCCGACACAGTCAAGCTTATCGAGTGTCCCCGCGATGCCTGGCAAGGGCTGAAGGGACAAGTCCCGGCGCATCTCAAGGTGGACTACCTGAGGGCCCTTATCAGCGCCGGATTCAAGCACATTGACGCGGCATCGTTCGTGTCTCCGAATGCAGTGCCGCAGATGGCCGATTCCGAGGAAGTCTTGAAGGAGCTCGATCCACCTGATGACGTCGAGATCATCAGTATTGTGGTAAACGAAAAGGGCGCGCAACGCGCTGTCAACACGAATGCCGTCCGCACGTTGGGGTTCCCCTACTCGGTTTCTCCGACATTTCTGCGGAACAATCAGCGCCAGACCCTGGAAGAAGCCATCGATGAATTGGAGAAGATAAAGAACAAAGGTGAGGAAGCTGGGCTTGAGACTGTGGTGTATATTTCGATGGCATTCGGGAACCCGTATGGCGATCCCTGGAGTATCACCGAGGTAGTGGATGCAATAGATGTTCTCGAATCCTACGGTATTCGCGTCATCTCGCTGGCAGACACAGTCGGCCTGGCCGGACCGGAACAGATTTCCGAACTGGTCTCCGCCGTGATGGACAAATACGACTACCTGGAGATTGGCTTGCACCTGCACAGTCGTCCTGACCACGCGGCAGAAAAGGTTGTGGCCGCCTATGATGCGGGTTGCCGCCGATTTGACTCGGCGATCGGCGGCCTGGGTGGATGTCCCTTTGCACAGGACGCGTTGGTTGGCAACATCCCCACCGAGAGGGTGATCGAGGCCTTGGCGGGGCGTGGTGCTGCCCTGCCCCAGCTCAAGCCGCTCGACGTCTTGCTGCGGGCAACTGCCGAGATCGGGGCCAGGTATACGAATTCGCACGCAGCGATTGAAGATTGAATGACATATAGGACGATCCAACTCGCAATCGACTCCGGCGTGGCAACGGTCACACTGAATCGCCCGGACAAGCGCAACGCCATCAGCTACGAACTGATTGACGATCTGCTCACGGCATTGGATGAGGTCGTCAAGTCGTCCGCACTCGTGCTGGTCCTCACCGGTGCCGGCAAGGCATTTTGCTCGGGCATGGACCTGGAGAACTTGAAAGCTCTGACCGGACGCTCGCCCGAGCAGAGCCTGCAAGATTCCGAAACCATGGCTCGCCTGTTTCGCACCCTCTACGACTTCCCCAAACCGACGATTGCCGCGGTCAACGGAGCCGCCATCGCCGGCGGCTGCGGGCTGGCTACCCTGTGCGACTTCACGCTGGCTGTGCCTGACGCCAAGTTCGGGTACACCGAAGTCCGCATCGGATTCGTTCCCGCGATCGTTTCGACCTTCCTGCTCCGCCAGGTCGGGGAAAAACACGCGCGGGACCTGTTGCTTACCGGCAGAATCATCAGTGCCGACGAAGCACATCGCATGGGGTTGATCAACGAAATCGTGGCGCCGGGACGATTGCTGGGCCGGGCCCGAGAATTAGCGGCCCAACTCATGGAAAACAGTCCGGCGTCACTTGCTTACACCAAACGCCTGCTCAGCGAACATGCCCGCGCAGATCTGGATTCGCAGATACGGTCCGCCGTCCAGGAAAACGCTTCGATTCGTGCTACTCGTGACTTCCGCGAGGGGGTTTCGTCGTTTCTGGAAAAACGGAAACCGCAGTGGAGTGGCAAGTGAGCGCGCGAGGAAACACCGACCATCTAGTGGTCAATGAGAGCCGGTTGCGGGTGCGCTATGCTGAAACCGACCGCATGGGCATCGTTTACCACTCCAATCATTTCATATGGTTCGAGGTGGGCCGGGTGGAATTGTTGCGCCAGCTCGGTTTTTCCTACCGCGACATGGAGGAAAATGACGGTTGCCGCATTGCCGTGATTGATGCACGCTGCCGCTACAAGGCCCCGGCGCTTTATGATGACGAAATCATTGTGCGCACTCATCTGGAGTACGTTCGCGAATCCCTGATACAGTTTGGTTACGAGTTGCTGCGCGTCAGTGATGGCGAACTGCTGGCGGAGGGCGATACTACTCACATCGTGGTCGATTCACAGATGAAAAAGGTGGTAATCCCGGAAAAGTACTTAATGGCATTCCGGGCGGCGATGGGAAAGTAGCTGGCTTTGTCATTCCGAACCCGCTTTAGCGGTGAGGAATCTGTTTTGGCCTTCAAACAGCGGATCCCTCGGGACTGAAGTCCACTCGGAATGACAAGTTTTGATTCTTTGTCGGACACCGGAAACGTCCTTTGAAAGCTCTGCACATCAACGGTAACGACTTGACCTTGGAGGCGGTGCGCGAGGTTGCAGTCGAGCGCCGGCCCGTGCTGCTTGGTCCTGACGCGCGTGAGGCTGTAAACCGGGCCCGCGCCGTCGTGGATGCATTGATCGCTAATCACACGGTCTCTTATGCGATTACGACTGGCGTCGGCAAGTTGAGTGACGTCCACATTGCCGGCGAGCAGATTCGTGAGATGCAGGTCAACCTGGTGCGGTCGCACGCCGTGGGTGTCGGCGAGCCGCTGCCCGTCGCCGAGGTCCGCGCCATGATGGTGCTGAGGGCCAATTCCCTCTCCAAAGGACACTCCGGGGTGCGTGCGCCTACGATCGATACGCTTTGTGAGATGCTGAATCGCGGCGTCACCCCATTCGTACCGTCACAGGGGAGTGTTGGCGCCAGCGGCGATCTGGCGCCGTTGGCTCATCTCGCCCTAGCATTGATTGGCGAGGGTGAATGTCTAGACGACAAGGGTGTGCGAATCCCCACGGCTGAAGCGCTGCGGTTGGCGCAGGTCAAGCCCCTGGTGCTCGAGGCAAAAGAGGCCGTCTCGCTGATCAATGGCACGCAGGGAATGCTGGCGGTCGGAATTCTGGCGCTGCTGGCGGCGGAGACGCTGGTGGATTCGGCGGATGTTATTGGTTCCCTGACTCTCGACGCGCTCCACGGCACCGACGTGGCGTTCGATGAACGCATTCACCGCGCCCGTCCTCACCCTGGACAATTGAAGACGGCAGAAAATCTGCGGCGCATGCTCGAAGGCAGCAAGATTCGGGAATCCCACCGCGATTGCGAACGGGTGCAGGATGCGTACTCGTTGCGCTGCATCCCGCAGGTGCACGGCGCGGTGCGCGATACCCTGGCCCATTGCCGCGGAATTATGGAAACTGAGGTCAATTCCGCGGTGGACAATCCGCTGGTATTTCCTGCACGTGTAGGGACGGGCGTCTCGCCCGTCCGGGCGGAGCGAATCTCCGCAGAAGGTGAAGGCGACGTCATCTCTGGCGGAAATTTTCACGGGGAGCCAGTGGCGTTTGCATTGGACTTTCTCGGAATCGCGCTGAGCGCGCTGGCCGGAATATCTGAACGCCGACTGGAGCGTTTGGTGAATCCTGCTCTCAACGAAGGCTTGCCTCCGTTTCTTGCTCCGGGCGCAGGACTGAATTCCGGCTTTATGATGCCGCAAGTGACGGCAGCGGCGCTGGTCAGCGAAAACAAGATCCTGGCCCATCCGGCGTCGGTGGATTCGATTACTACCTCGGGCAACAAAGAAGATTACGTTTCCATGGGGATGACCGCAGCGCTGAAGCTGAAGCGCATTGTGATGAACACGAACAACGTCTTAGCAATCGAAGCGATGGCGGCCGCCCAGGCTCTGGATTTCCTCGCGCCCCTTAAGCCCTCCAAACGCGGGCAAGCGGCCCACGCGGCCATTCGATCAGTGTGTGCAACCATGGAGAAGGACCGGGTGATGTATCAGGACTTCGCGCGGATAGCGGAGTTGATCGCCAGCGGGAAGGTGGCGGAGGCGCTCGCGTGAGGCTGAACGCCGAAGGTCGGCAGTCTACCGTGTCCAAGTCAGGAGACACGATCACACTGTATCGAGCCCCAATTAGTTAGTTCGAAAATGTATCTGAAACACGTGACTCTGGATCAGGCTGCTTGTCATCGGTGCAAAAAATCGGTTTCCTGCTGCTGGCTGTCATCTCTTTTTTTGCCTATTCAGAGGGGGAAGAACCAGCGGACTGTCGCCGTCACACCCTTATCATCAACGTGTTTGACGACCATGGACTACCCGTACGAGGCTGGTCGGCGAACGATCTAAAAGCCACCTATGCCGGCCACCCGCTCAAGATCCTTGGGGTGTCCCACACGGACAGGCCAAGGCGAGTCGTGATTCTTCTCGATGTCAGCGGAAGCATGGGTGGTCCAGAACGTCCCTACCGCAGCGATTCCAATAAGTGGAAAATTGCGACTGCGGCAGTTCGAAGTTTCGTGTCCTCAGCACCTTCCGGCACTGAGATCTCCCTTGTGACATTCTCCAACGGAATTGAGAACCCTCTCATTTCGGGAGAGCAATCAATCTTGCAGTGGCTGGACAGCAATTCGAACCGGTTGCCAAAGGAATTCAGGGGCCAAACAGCCCTCTATCAGGCCGTGCTTGAGGGTATCAAGCAGTTGGAACCCCAACAACCAGGGGACGCTATATATGTTGTGACCGATGGCTCCGACAATGCCAGCCATACCGGTCACAGCGCTGTTGGGCACGCATTAGCGGAAGCCGGCGTGCGACTTTTTGCATTCTTGCTCACCGAGTCACACTACGCGACAACGGAGGATGCGCGGATCTCGGAATTCTCGGACGTTGCATTCTATTCGGGAGGATACCAAGTTGGTTATTGGGCCATCCACCCCTTCCCCGGTCTAGCCCGCGAACAGTACCGCTACAGTGATGCTGCTATCGCCGAAATTGGAGAGGCGACTCGGATTGTTAATGCAGAGATCAGTAACTTTTATCTGTTGACGGTCGAAATGCCCGAGAATGTTGTCAAGCCGAAGCATTGGAAGCTGGAAGCGGTGGATCCTCACGGCAAGAAACGGAAAGACTGGACTGTAACCTACCCGCACGAGCTAGAACCGTGTGGGGCCCGCTAGCACAGGCTTTGAGGACAGCAGACTATGTCATCTTTGCGGCGCTCCCATCCAACCCCAGCTTCTCCGCGATCCCCTTCATCGCTTCGATGCAGAATGCGATGTGCTCCTCCAACTCCACGCCCAGTTCCGCCGCACCGTTTACGATGTCGTCACGGTTCACGCTACGGGCGAAGGCTTTGTCCTTCATCTTCTTTCGTACAGACTTCGCCTCCACTTCAGCCAACGACTTGCCCGGCTTGACCAGGGCGCAAGCGGTAATGAATCCCGCCAGTTCGTCGCAGGCGAACAGAGCCTTCTCCATCGCGCTCTCCCGCGTCACGCCCGAATATTCGGCATGAGACATGATGGCGCGGCGGATTTCGTCCGACCAGCCGCGCTCTGCAAGAATCGCATTGCCCTTGTAAGGATGGTCTTCCTGGCTGGGGTACTTCTCGTAATCGAAGTCGTGAATCAGCCCGACCACGCCCCAAAGCTCCTCGTCGCCACCCAGCTTTCGCGCATAAGCGCGCATGCAGGCCTCTACCGCCAGAGCATGTTTGCGCAAGCTTTCTGATTCGGTGAACTCAGTTAGTAAACACCAAGCTTCTTCTCGACCCTTCATAGTTTCCCCGATCAGCTGAGCGAACGAGCCGTATCT
This sequence comes from Terriglobia bacterium, assembly GCA_020073105.1. GTDB lineage: Bacteria > Acidobacteriota > Terriglobia > Terriglobales > Acidobacteriaceae > JAIQFW01. Next base: position 3,257 of record JAIQFW010000118.1, on the reverse strand, counting down.
TTGAATTCTACGAGCTGAACGCCCAGATTTGGCGAAGGTTCCGCAGCGCCAGCCGCGACGGCACTGTTCCACAGACTCCACGAACGTGAGGGTGCCTGACAAATCCCAGCTTTCTCCTATCCTTCGCCTGTTGATTTAGGTTTTTCACAGTGTTCTTCCGCCGTCGCGACCAGTTTTTTCTTGACATCCACAGTGGTTCTCCCGCAGATTACGCCTCAGGTCGGGAACCAAGTACCTAGTTTGGTTCGTTTCCGGTTCCAAGGGAAGCCCGCTCTGGCCCCTCCCACACCTACATGGCTACGACACTTGCCCCAGTTGATTCTAGGGAAGTCGTCCGCTGCGATCATTGCCTTCTGGTTCAATTCCGAACCCTCAACAACCTTTGCCGGCGCTGCCACGCGTCGTTAGATGAGGACGAACCGGAAATGGTAGCGGCTCCTCCGCCACCGCAAATGATGCCCACGAACGGCAACGGCCACGGGCATCTGAACCTGGCGGCGTCGATCCGTTCCATGCGCCTGCGCAACGGGCTCAGCCAGCGGCAACTGGCCGCCCGCATGTCAGTACCGCGGACCTACGTTTCTAAGATTGAAAACGAAAAGGCCACGCCTACTCTCTCCTCGCTGGAACGGCTGGCGAGGGCGCTGGAGGCGACGGTGCCCGATCTGCTCAGCGGTGGCGAACGCAACCGGCAGGAGGAGGTTCGCGAGTTGATGCAGGACCCGTTTATCGCGGAACTGCTGCCCTTCGTGACCCAGCTGAACGGGATGCAGATGTCGAGCGTTCTGACCCAGGTGCGGGACTTGACGGTACGGCCGAGAAGAAGCGCGTAGACGGACTGACATTTGCGGCACAGGTAGGAGCACCACACAGGCTTATCCGGGCGAACTAGCCAACTGCAGCCGGGATCGCGAGATCCCGGCTTTTTTCATTTCTTTCGTCATCTTCCGCTGCGCACGACCGCCTGCCGGCATCCGTCGGCCGGACAATCCGTTTATACTGTTGCGCACCACTTCGATTCTTTTATCGAATACTCCAAGGAGTTCCGTGGTCTCTATGTCGGGGGAAACACGACCGAAGCAGTTCGCGATGGGCCGCTCACTCCCGAGGCTGCTGACCTTCCTGTTAATTTCAGCCGCCTATCTCTACACCTTTCCCCAGCCAAACGTTTTCTATGCGGGGATTGTCCTGCTCCATGCGGTGGTCGGGGCCATCACTGCGGTTCTGCTGGCGATTCTTCTGTTTCGTTTGCTGCGCGGCGGAAGCATCGTTAGGCGCCTTGGCTGGCTATTGTTGGCCGCTGGAGCGATTGTTGGACTGGTCTTGATCAAGACCGGCACTCCGCGGAGTGAATGGAATCTCCTGTACGTCCACATCATCCTGTCGCTGGCGGGAACAGGATTCTTGTTCTCCGAATGGGTTGGAGCGGGTTGGCGGCCGTTCGGTAGCGGTGCATCCTTCGTTCGTTGCACTATCTGCCTGCTGCTGCTGGGATCGCTGGCGGCGGGTGCACGTTATGTGCGAGAGGGACGCTGGCACAATCGCAGCAGCATTCAGAACCCTTCCATGCCGCCCCCGACCATGGATGGCGAGGGTGACGGGCCGGCCGGGCCATTCTTTCCCAGTTCCGCGCAAGTGTATGGCGGACAGAAAATTCCCAGCAAGTTTTTCATGGAGTCAGAATCCTGCAAGCGCTGCCACCAGGACATCTACAACCAGTGGTTCAGTTCGGCGCACCACTTCTCCTCCTTCAATAACCAGTGGTATCGCAAAAGCATTGAGTACATGCAGGACACGGTTGGCACCCGGCCGTCCAAATGGTGCGGCGGGTGCCACGATCCGGCCGTGCTTTACAGCGGGCTCATGGACACGCCCATCCAGCAGATCGTGCATCGTCCCGAGGCCCAGGCCGGCCTCGGCTGCATGATGTGTCATTCGATCGCGGATGTGAAAAGCACCATGGGCCAGGGAGATTTTTATCTCGAATATCCCGCGCTCCATGAATTTGCGGCGTCCGAGAATCCATTGGTACGTACCTTGCACGACTTTCTGGTAAAGCTGAACCCCGAACCGCACCGGCGGGTTTTCCTGAAGCCCTTCATGCGCGAGCAGACGGCCGAATTTTGCTCCAGCTGCCACAAGGTACATCTGGACGTGCCAGTAAATCATTACCGCTGGATTCGTGGCTTTAACGAGTACGACAACTGGCAGGCAAGTGGCGTTTCGGGACAGGGTGCGCGATCTTTCTATTATCCGGCGAAGCCCGCCCAGTGCGCCGATTGCCACATGCCGCAGACGGCTTCCCGTGATTTCGGCAACGTGAACGGATTGGTGCACTCACACCGTTTTCCCGCCGCCAATACGGCGCTGCCCACGGCGAATGAAGACGCCGAACAGCTCAAGATCACCGAAGACTTTCTGAAGAACGACATCGTTAGCGTGGATATTTTCGCGCTTTTTCCCGCGGCTGCTGAGTTGAAGCCCGGGACGATCAGCCAGACCCAGCTGTCGACGAGCTTTGCGGTGGGGGAAGAGGCGGAAGCCAAGGTCACCCCGGGCGCAGTGGCAGAAGCCGTGTCTGTCACTGCTCCGCTAAACCGCGTCCAACCCGTGGTCCGGCGAGGTGACACGGTTCGGGTGGATGTCGTGGTGCGTACCAAGAAAGTCGGACACTTCTTTCCTGGCGGGACTGTCGATGCCTACGACACTTGGCTCGAACTGAAAGGTACGGATGACAAGGAGCAGACGATCTTCTGGAGCGGGATGGTCGAGGACAACGGCAAGGGTCCAGTCGAGAGGGGCGCCCACTTCTATCGCTCGCTGCAGGTGGACGCCCACGGCAACCCGGTCAACAAACGCAATGCCTGGGCCACGCGCGCCGTGGTTTATGTCCATCTGATCCCGCCCGGTGCGGCGGACACCGTGCACTATCGCGTCCATATCCCGGAAAATGCGGGCGACAAGATCGCCCTGCGCGCCCGTCTTTGTTACCGCAAGTTTGCCTGGTGGAACACGCAGTTCTCGTTTGCTGGTGCCCCGGAGGCGCGCGGAGAGGTCACACCCGACTACGACGATCGGAAGTTTGCCTTTTCTGCTTCGTTGCAAGGAGTGTCGGCAAAAGAAGCAAAGATTCCGGATCTTCCCATCGTGGCTTTGGCCGAGGATCAGGTGACACTGAATGTTACCTCGCATAGCAGTCCCGCACCCGCCGCGAGGGCCATTCTCCAGGCTGAGGACTGGCAGCGCTGGAACGATTA
>JAIQFW010000117.1 GCA_020073105.1 Terriglobia bacterium | reverse complement strand
GGTCACAATCCTTAGAACCTCGGCACTGGTATAAAGTACCGTCGCTAACCGGGCCCGGCTTTCTTCATCCGGTTTTTCGCCCAGCACCCAGGGCTCGTTCTCCACGATGTACTTGTCGGCAGCCGCCACCAGACTCCAGGCGACCTCGAGCGCGCGGGCAAACTGATACTGGTCGAGCAGGGCGCTGCACTCCCCGATCATCTTGCGCGCGGCTTCGGCGATCACATCATCCGCAGCAGTGCGGGACGCCGTCGGCGAGGGATAGGGAACCTCTCCCCGAAAATACCGCGTGATCATGGTCAGCGTACGGCTGGCAAGATTGCCCAATCCATTGGCCAGATCAGCGTTGTAGCGTTGCACCAACGCGTCGAATGAAAAGGAGCCGTCCTGCCCAAAAACAATTTCGCGCATCAGGAAATAACGCAGCGCATCTTGACCGAGCACGTCGAGAATGGTTTCCGCGCGGACGATGTTGCCCCGCGACTTCGACATCTTGTTTTCTTCAAACAGCAGCCAGCCATGGGCAAAGATCCCCTTCGGCAGGGGCAGTCCCGCGGCCAGCAGGAAGGCAGGCCAATACACACAATGGAAGCGCACGATCTCTTTGCCGATCATGTGCACATCGGCTGGCCAGAACTTGTCGTACAGCCTGGTATCGTCCGATCCGTATCCGAGCGCAGTGATGTAATTGGACAGCGCGTCCAGCCACACATAGATCACATGCTTGGGATCGTCGGGCACCGGGATACCCCAGGAGAACGTACTTCGGCTGATGGAGAGGTCACGCAATCCTGAGCGCACGAACGAGAGCACCTCATTGCGGCGGGTTTCGGGACGTATGAAGTCCGGCTGCTCGGTATAGAGACGAACCAACTGGTCCTGGAAGGCCGAGAGCTTGAAGAAGTAGTTTTCTTCCTGCACGGTCTCCGTCGGACGTCCACACTCGGGGCAGGGCGCACCCGGTCCGGCAGCATCCACGTACAGTTCGTCAAACACGCAGTACTGGCCGGTGTAGTGGCTCTTATAGATGTATCCGTTGTCGCGAATCTTCCGCCATAGCGCCTGCACACCACGCTTGTGACGATCGGACGTGGTGCGGATGTAGTCGTCGTAGCTGATGCGCATCCGGTCCCACAGAGCGCGAAACTTGGCGGATACATCGTCGGTAAGCTGCTGCGGTGTCTTGCCCGCGGCTTGGGCTGCACGCTCGATCTTCTGGCCATGCTCGTCAGTACCGGTTAGAAAGTAGGTCTCAACTCCGAGCATGCGTTGCCTGCGTGCGATGGCGTCGCACGCAATTGTGGTATAGGCGTGGCCGATGTGAGGACGCGCGTTGACGTAATAGATCGGCGTTGTAATGTAGAACTTCTGGCTCATTTCTGTTTCTTAGGTCTTACCCTGTGTTCCTCTGTGTCCCCTGTGGTCAATGTTTTGTAGTGTCACCGAGCAAGTACTTCTGCACGGCTTCCTGCATCACGCTTTTCAGCGGGACGTGGTGCTCAGCAGCGATGCGCCGGCAATCCTCGTATTCGGGAGCGTAGTTGGTCACCGTGCCATTCATGCTGGCAAGCTTCAACCGTACATCACCCCAGCGCGTGGCAACCGTTACCCATTTTCGGGCCAGTACTTGACGCTTTTCCTCGCGCTGCCGCACACCTAGGGTCGTCGTTTCCTTGAAGATCAGCTCCGTCAGCCGGGAAGCATCCTCCGGCTTGCACAAGACGGTCAGTACCATTCCCGGCCGGTTCTTCTTCATCTGCACCGGCATGCCGAAGACGTCCAGCGCGCCCTCTTCCAGCAGACGATCCATGACATAGCCGAAAACCTGCGGATTCAGGTCATCCAGATTAGCCTCAAGGACTGAGATCGTCTCCTGCGACACCTTGGCCGCCCATTCCGGCTGCACTTCGCCGACGGTTATGCGCAACACATTCGCATGGCCGGGAAAATCCCGCGTGCCGGCGCCGTACCCGCTCTTCTCGATCTTCATTGCGGGGAAGGTGGTGAAGCGCTTTGCCAGCGTCTTCACGATGGCCGCGCCGGTTGGTGTCACCAATTCTGCTTGAATGCCCGACGAATAGACCGGAGCATCTTTCAATAGCTCCAACGTCGCAGGTGCAGGCACCGGCAAAGTTCCGTGCTCGCACTGCACGGTTCCTCCACCCACATTCAACGGAGAGCACACAATCTCGTCGACTCCTAGAGCCTGTGCTCCCACCGCCGCACAGACGATGTCCACCATGGCATCGACCGCGCCGACCTCATGGAAATGAATGTTCTCGATGTCGGTGGAGTGGATCTTTGCCTCTGCCACGCCCAGTGCCTCAAAAATGGCAATGGCGGTGGTTTTCGCAGCCTCGTTGATCGCAGCCCGGCCAATGGTCTCGCGAATCTCTTTCAGCCTGCGGCCATGTTTGTGTTCATGTGGTGCGGGCGCCCCTGCGCGCGAAGTCGCATCGCCCATAGCGTAGTTATGCTCCAGCAATTCGACCGTTTGATTTGCATGAGCGCCCGCAGGTCCATGGCCATGGTGCTCTGCATGACGGGGTAGCGGTTTGCGCTGCTTTCGCCGTTCCCAGTATTCCTCGCGCGGCAAATCTTTTTCGCCGTGCGCATAGACGTCCACTTTGGTTGCCCCCATCCCATTTCGCTTTACATGCGAGATCTCAAGGCGGGCACCGATATCCAGTGCCTTGACCGTATCTTCCAGAAGTTGCGCAGGCACACCTGCGTCCAGCAGCGCTCCCAAAAACATGTCGCCGCTGATTCCGGAAAAACAGTCGAGGTAGGCTATGCGCATTTATCGGAAACCATCCACCACGAAGGGCACGAAGTAACACGAAGGATTTCGTGGGCACGAACCCTTCGTGCACCTTGTAGTTATTGCTTTTTCATCATATGAAACGCCGTCACCTCCGTCAAACCGCAGTCTCCGCGCCCTCTCTGCTAGAATCACTCTTTTCCTCAACAAGTTAGAGGGACCCTTGTATCGACATCTGGAACGGCGGTTGGCCCAGCACGTGCGCGACTTCTTGCGGCGCACCTACCAGCTCGAGCTGCCCAAAATTGTGATCGAACAGCCCCCCCGGGTGGAACTGGGCGAGTACGCTCTGCCGCTGGCTTTCGACCTAGCCAAGAAGTTGCGCAAGCCGCCTCGCAAGATTGCCGAAGAAATCGTCAGCGGCATCGGCCCGGTCGAGGGTTTCGAAAAGCTGGAGCTGGCCGGCGCAGGCTACATCAACGCGCGGGTAGAACGAGGAAGGCTGGCTGCAGCACTTGCCGCGGACGAGAAACCGCGCGCCGAAGTGGCATCGGGCAAAGTCCTGGTCGAGCACTCCAGCATCAATCCTAACAAGGCCGCCCACGTCGGCCACCTGCGCAACGCCATCCTGGGTGACACCTTCGTCCGCCTGCTGCGATACGCGGGCCGGGAAGTCGACATTCAGAACTACATTGACAACACCGGTGTGCAAGTGGCCGACGTTATCGTGGGCTTCCTGCACCTGGAGAAGAAATCCCGCTCCCAGATCGAGGAACTCACCCGCCAGCCCCGCTTCGATTACTACTGCTGGGATTTGTACGCGCGCGTGTCGCAATGGTACGAGCAGGACAAGGAGAACTCCAAGGTCCGCCATCAGGTTTTGCATGCCATTGAAGAGGGAGCAAACGAAACCGCTGTTATCGCCGATCTGATCTCGACTGCCGTGCTTCGCCGCCACCTCGAAACCATGGACCGGCTCGACATCGAATACGACTTCCTGCCCCGAGAGAGCGAGATTCTCCATCTGCACTTCTGGGATGCAGCCTTCACTAAGTTGAAAGATGGCGGCGTGCTCTTCTTCGAGAACGAAGGCAAGAACAAAGGCTGCTGGGTGATGCGGCGGGCGGGAACGTCAAAACCTGAAACCACAGAGGGCACAGAGGTCACTGAGGAAGATCAGAAAGTTATCGTTCGCTCCAACGGTACGGTCGGCTACGTTGGCAAAGACATTGCCTATCACCTGTGGAAGTTCGGCCTTCTAGGAAAGGACTTCGGCTACCGCAAGTTCTATCGCTACCCGAATGGCCACGATTGCTGGATCTCCACCACGGTCGGTGCGATGGAGCATCCTCATTTCGGCGACGTCGCGGAAATTTATAACGTCATCGATACTCGCCAGGCGGAGGCACAAAACACGGTGATCGAAGCGCTACGGGGGCTTGGTTATGCCCAGCAGGCCGACCACTACACCCACTTCTCCTACGAGATGGTCGCCCTGACTCCACGTTGCGCGGCTGAACTGGGCTATGAACTCTCCGACGAAGATAAAGCCCGTTCATTCATCGAGGTCTCTGGCCGCAAAGGCTTTGGTGTCAAGGCTGACGACCTGATCGATACGCTGATTGCATCCGCCAAGGAAGAAGTGGACTCCCGCCATCCTGAACTGAGCGATGCCGAGCGCACCACGATCGCCACGCAGATTGCCACCGGCGCCCTGCGCTACTTCATGCTGCGGTTCACGAAGTCTTCGGTCATTGCGTTCGACTTCAAGGATGCACTGAGCTTTGAAGGCGAAACCGGGCCTTACGCGCAGTATGCGGTGGTGCGGGCCACCAACATTTTCCGCAAGGGCGGACTGGATCCCGACGACTTCTGTAGAGACATAGCTCGCTACGTCTCTCCTGACAATCTCACGAAATCTCTCAGTGGCGCAGAGGCCAACGAGTTCTGGGAACTCTGGCTGGCCTCCGCCAAGACTTCATACATCATTGACCAGTGCATCGCCACCACCGAGCCGGCCTATCTCGCCAAGCACGTCTTCCAACTCGCGCAGCTATTTAACACGTTTTACCATCGCCATCCGATCCTGGCCGAGGCCGACGAAAAGCGGAAACAGTTCCTGCTAGCAACCGTGGCCGTGGTTCGCCGCGAGCTTTTGCGCTGCCTGGCGGTGATGGGAATTACTGTGCCCCCAGTCATGTAGCTCGTCGTGGGCAGCAACCATTGCTGCAGACCTCCCATCTAATCGCTTAGAAGAGAGAAGCAGGAGACACAATCTGTGAAGAAAACTGTTGCTGTTATTGGATTGCTGTTATTTGCGGCTGCGGCTGCGCTGGCACGTCCAACATACGACGAAACGAGGGTCCAGCCGTTTCCCAAGACCCTGATCAACGCCCGCTATGTGTATGTTGCAAGCTATGACGGCGATCAGTTCAACGCCAGCGTGTCACCGGATGATCGTGCCGCAATCGGCAATGTGCAGGCTGCCCTCCGGCAATGGGGCCGCTACATGATCGTCAATCATCCGCAAGAGGCCGACATGATTCTGCTGGTGCAATCCCGGCCTTCGGAGGACGTGGTTGCGGTTTATGACGCCCATGTCCCGGGAGCGATCTACCTGTGGCGCGCGATGGGGCGAGACGGGTTGAAGAACGACCAGGCGCCTCTGGTGCAACAGCTGCGGCAAGCGGTTGAAGCGGCGGATAACAAGTAAGGCGTTGGCGGAGATCGAAAGGCCACGGATTTCAGATTGGCGGGGATTCTGATCTGAGAGAAATCCGTGGCCTGATTTCTAGCTCGTAAAGCTCCGTGCAAACTCGACCAGGCTTCGAACCGCAATCCCTGAAGGCCCTTTCGCGATCCACGGTTTCTGCTCTTCCATCCAGGCAGTGCCAGCGATGTCGAGGTGGATCCAGGGCGTCTCTTCGGCAAACTCTTTCAGAAACATGGCCGCGGTGACGGCACCACCCCAACGTCCGCCGGAATTGATGATGTCGGCGATACTCGACTTAATGCTTTCCTTGTACTCTTCGTCGAGGGGCATCCGCCAGAATTTCTCGCCCGCTTTCTCGTTGGCGTGGCTGAAGCGCTCATACATCTTGTCGTCGCTGGCAAAAATGCCGGCGTTTACGTAGCCGAGAGCAACTACCACCGCGCCGGTCAAAGTTGCGGCATCCACTAGGTGGGTGCATCCGAGTTGGCGTGCATAGCACAGCCCGTCGGCCAGCACCAGGCGTCCTTCAGCATCGGTGTTGATGATCTCAATCGACTTTCCTGACATGGCGATCTGAATGTCGCCCGGTTTCTGTGCCTTGCCGGAAGGCATGTTCTCGGTGGCGCAGATGATGGCGGTGACCTTCACCTTGGGCTTTAGTAAAGCGATCCCGCGCATCGCCCCGATCATGGCCGCTCCGCCCGCCATGTCGTATTTCATTTATTCCATGCCATCGGCCGGCTTGATAGAGATTCCGCCGGTGTCGAACGTAATCCCTTTGCCCACCAGTCCGAGCACGGGTGTCGCTGGCGCGTCGGCGGGTTCGTAGCGCAACACAATCAGAGCGGGAGGCTCGTCCGAGCCCTGTGCCACGCCCCAGAACGCGCCCATCTTTAGTTCCTTGATCTTGTCGGCGCCGTACACTTCGCACTTCAGCCCAACCTCTTGTGCCATCTTCCGGGCGTGGTCCGCCAAAGTTGTCGGGGTCATGCGGTTGCTCGGTTCATTCACCAGTTCCCGGGTGAAGTTCTGCGATTCTCCGATAACTCTGGCCTCGTCCATCGCCTGCTGCAGTTGCTTCTGGTCGCCGCGAGCCACCACGGTGACGGAGTCGATCTTTTGGTCCTTGCGATCGCTCTTGTAGGTGTCGGGATCGAAATTGCCGACAAAGCTGCCTTCTACAATTGCCTTCACAGACTCCTCGCCTTTGATCCCTGCGTTCGGAACGAGAAAAGCGAAACTGCGAATCCCTTTCGGCTTGAGGAATCGCACCGCGGCCCCCGCCAGCTTGCGCAGGTCAGAGGAAGAGAAGTCCTTCGCCTTGCCACCGCCCATCAGCAGCAGACGTTTCGCCTTCAGTTTGGCCGGGCGATGCAGCAGGCTGGCCTCAAACGTCTTCCCGGTGACTTCACCGCTGGTGATGACGTCGGCGGCCGCTTCTTTCACCGTGGCATCGCCGGTTGCAGCCATGACATCGGGCTTGTCTTTCGAACCGTGATCGAGAGCCACCACGGCCAAGCATTCGGTTTCGATTTCAGCAGGAGGAGCGAGAGAAAGAACGGTCTTCATAGTTGTATGATTCCAGTATCGTCGGCGGAAGGGAAAAAGCGCAAGGCCAGCAAAAGGACGGCGATGTCTCTAGAGCACCACGACCGTGATCCCGCGATTTCCTCTCCCCAGGTCGTGGTCTTGCTTTAGCTCTGGATGCGAGCCCAGGATCTTCCAGGTCTGCTCGTCGGATTTGGCCCAGTTCTCACCGAAGATGTAGCCGCGAATCTGTCCCTGATCGCGCATCTCGATCAGCCGTTTTTGCACCGCGATCCGGATTTCGCCTCCAGTTCCGGTTGAGCCGTACCCGTGGATCAACTTGACCAGGCCGTTGCCTTTCGCCCGCGCCACCGCCAGTTCGCGCTCCATCTGGATCAGGGCCTGATGCACCAGCGGCATACCGCCCTTCAGATTCACTATCCTCATCGGGTATGCCTATCTGCCCTTGCGGCTTCGGTTAACCGCCTCTCGCGCCTCTTTGTCCGCCGTCTTCCGCCGCTCGGTTTCCCGCTTGTCCCAGAGTTGCTTGCCCTTGGCCAGGGCCAGTTCGACTTTCACTCTGCCGTTCTTGAAGTACATTCGGGTGGGAATCAGAGTCAGCCCACGCTGCTGCGTCTTGCCCACCAACTTGCGAATTTCCTCCTTGTGCAGCAGCAGTTTGCGCGTGCGCAGGGGAGCATGGTTGAAGATATTGCCGTGCTCGTAAGGACCGATGTGGCAGTTCAGCAGCCAGAGCTCGCCGTCTTTGATCAGCCCGTAGGAATCCTTCAGGTTGGCCCTTCCCGCTCGGACCGACTTTACTTCAGTCCCGGTCAGTGCTACTCCGGCCTCAAATTTTTCCAGCAAGAAGTAGTTATGGGAAGCGATCCTGTTTACGGAAGCATCGCGCAGCCCGGCGGCGGTAGGGTCGCGGCGTGGATTCTTCTCCGCATTGGGCCGGGTTTGCTGAACTGGCTGGCGTGGCATCGCACTACTAGCTTATCGCAAGGGCATGCGGCCGGGGCTTCAGCCGGCCGGCCGAATCCGCAGGCCCAATCGCGGATTGATAGACGCGTACTGGACCTGCAGCCCGAAAACAGCCATCTGAAGCCGAACCCTATAAGGACTAATACTTGCGAGTTAACTGCAACCAACACAGTCACTTCGGTGCGCTTCGAGGCAATGCTATAATCGCCAGGCTTACGTCTTCTACGCAGGAAATTAGCCCTGATCAACGGTCACGGCCGACCCAGAGGGGAAGACTGTCTGCGAGGAACCGGGAATGAAATGTCTGATTCGTGCGGCGGCTATCTTCTCCCTTGTGGTGGCCTTCTGCTGTTGGGCGGCCGCGGCCGACAGCGCTAAGTCGTTATATAAAAAGGGCAAGGATGCGGAAGCTCGGCAGAACTACGAGCAAGCCTACGACTTCTACAAACAGGCCTATGACCTCAAACCGACGGAGCTGACCTACAGGGTCTCCTTTGAGCGGTTGCGTTTTCTGGCGGGGGCCTCTCATGTCCACCGCGGACAGTTGCTGCGGGAAGCGGGCCAACTGGAAGAAGCCGTGGCGGAATTTAAGAAGGCGGTGGAGATCGATGCCTCCAGCGCCATCGCCAAGCAGGAACTGCAGCGCACCCAGCAGATGATTGATGCAGCCAAGGCAGCTCCTTCCAGGGCCGCTGCTCCGCCGTCCAGCTTCCTGGAGAGGCGCATCGCGACAGCGGGTGGGCCGGTTGAACTCGCTGCTATATCCAATGTCCCGATCAACCTCAAGATGACTGAGGACACCAAAGTCATTTACGAGACCGTCGGCAAGTTGGCTGGAATCAACGTACTGTTTGACCCAGACTACACCTCGCGGCGAGTGAAGATCGAGCTCAACAATGTGTCGTTGGAAGAAGCGCTGCAGATCATCGCAGTGGAGTCGAAAACCTTCTGGCGCCCAGTCACACCCAATACAATTTTTGTCGCTGCGGACAATCCTGCAAAGCGCAAAGATCTGGAACAAAGCGTTATTAAGACGTTTTATCTGGCCAACCTTTCCCAGCCCACCGAACTGCAGGACGTAGTCAACACCCTTCGCCAGATACTGGAGATCCAGCGGATTCAACCCCTGCCCACCCAGTCCGCCATTGTGGTGCGCGGTACACCCGATCAGATCGCACTGGCGCAGAAACTGGTGAATGATCTTGACCGGCCCAAGCCGGAAGTCATCGTGGATGTCGCGATCATGCAGATCAACCGCAGCAAGTCACGCACCCTGGGTATCAGTCCGCCAACCAGCGGCTCGGTAGTGCTCCAGAACAATCTCAACACCACCACCGCGAACAATACGGGTACCGGCACGGTGACTCAAGGTACCGCCGGTACGCCCAACACGATCAACCTGAACACTCTCGGCAACTTGAACGCCACCGACTTTACGGTGACCATATCGCAAGCCACCGCCACCGCGCTCTTCAGTGACAGCAGCACCAAACTCATTCAGAAGCCGCAAATTCGCGCTGTGGACGGACAAAAAGCCTCGCTCAAGATCGGACAGCGGGTCCCGGTCGCAACCGGATCGTTCCAGCCCGGCATTGGTGGCGTCGGCATCAACCCCTTGGTCAACACGCAATTTCAGTATCTGGACGTCGGCGTGAACGTCGACATCACACCCAAGGTGCAGGGGCAGGGCGAAGTAACGCTGAAGATCACCATGGAAGTTTCTGAAGTGGATTCGACTTCCAACATTGGTGGTATTACCCAGCCCGTCATCGGACAGCGAAAGATCGAACACGAAGTTCGGCTGAAGGAAGGGGAGGTCAACCTGCTGGGCGGAATGATGGAAGACCAGCAGACCCGCGCGCTGAGCGGGTTCCCAGGATTGTCACAGATTCCGCTCTTTAAGTACCTGTTCAGTCAGACCACCACCGAGCATCGCGAGACGGAGACAGTTTTCGCGTTGATTCCGCACGTGGTACGACGGCCCGAGCTTACGGAGCTCAATCAGCAGGCCCTCGACATCGGTACCGCCAGCGCGATTCAATTGCGCCGGGTCAGCCGCGCCACAACCCCGGCGGGGAACGAGAGTGGAAATCCGGCAGCGCCCGCGCCATCTTCTGCAGCTCAGCCCCCGGCACAAAACGCATCCCCGGCCCCCACAGGCCCGTCGCCCGCGCAAGCAACGCCTGAAGGCGCCGCCAGCTTTGGTTTTGACCCGCCCGCCATTACGCAGCCAAAGGGTGCCACCTTCGCCGTTAACGTTGTGCTCACGGGCGCGCAGAACGCGTACTCGGTCCCTTTGCAAGTCAGCTACAACCCTCAACTGCTGCAGGTAGTGAACGTGTCGAATGGGGATCTGCTCTCCCGGGACGGGCAAGCCGTGGCCTTGGTGCATCGCGACGATGACACCACGGGGACGTTGCAGATTACGGCAACCCGGCCTCCGGGCGTGAGTGGTGTTTCTGGGCAGGGCACCGTGGTGACTGTGACCTTCATGTCGAAGGCGGCTGGCCAGTCCACTCTGACCATTTCAAAGGGAGGTACTCGCGACCCGAACATGCAACCTACGCTGGTGGGTGGGGCGACCGCGACGGTTACGATTCAATAGCGCCACTGCTCCCGGACGGATCGCGGAAAACAGAGCAGTGGAGTGCAAATCGGGCAAGCGACCTCCAAGCGAAACGTGAGTTCTCGTGCGGCATTATGAAAGTTTCCCTAAGAAGACAACCCGACCGTGGCTTCACCCTGATCGAGTTGATCGTGGCGACGACCATCCTGATCATCCTGACCAGCCTGGCCATTCCTTTGGCCCGCGTCACCATCAAGCGGGAGAAGGAGCGCGAGTTGCGGCGAGACCTGTGGGAGATGCGGGACGCCATCGATCGTTACAAGGATGCAGCCGATCGCAATGCTTTTCAGACCAAGGTTGGATCGGAAGGCTATCCACCCGATTTGGAGACCCTAGTCAAAGGAGTAGATGTCCAGGGAAAGAAACTGAAGTTCCTGCGCCGCATTCCGGTCGATCCCATGACGAACAGCACCGAGTGGGGTCTGCACTCCATGCAGGATGACCCGACCTCCGACTCCTGGGGCGAGCAGAGTGTGTTCGACGTGTTCACCAAGTCCCAAGGCATCGCACTGGATGGCAGCAAGTACAGGGATTGGTAAATGGCAAAACGGAGCAAAAACCGGAGCGGTGGCTTCACCTTGATCGAGCTGATGATTGTCATCAGCGTGATTCTGATCCTGATCTCGGTGGCCCTGCCGGCATACAACCAGTCGATCCTGCGGGCCCGGGAGTCCGTGCTGCGCCAGAACCTTTTCACCCTGCGTTCGGTGATTTCGCAGTACACGCTCGACAAGCAGAAGGCCCCTCAGTCGCTCGACGACCTGGTTTCCGCAGGATACTTGAAACAGATTCCGACCGACCCCATGACCGGCCACAATGATACCTGGACTCCGGATCAGGAGCAGGACACGATCCTGTCGCTCGATCAACAGCCCAGTGACGAGCCGGGGATCGTCGATGTGCACAGCGGCTCTCAGGGTGTCGGCAGCGACGGCACCGCGTACAACACCTGGTAGAACGCCCGATCCACAGCCCTTATGCTCTGATCTCTTGAAACCGTCTGTGGTTTCAGGCCGGGGCATATCGTTTGATCGAGAGGCCCCGTGCCTGCGCCCGCGTTTTCGAAACGTCATAGGCGAGTTGCATCCGCAGAAGATGGTCCATCTCCGGGCCGAACGCCTTTTCGATGCGCAGGGCCATTTCCGGCGTCAGAGCGGCCTTACCGTGCAGAAGATCGGACAAGGTGGCACGGCGTACTTTCAAGATCTCTGCCGCCTTCGACACCGTGAGGCCGAGAGCTTCGATGACTTCGGTCTTTATCAGTTCGCCCGGATGGGGCGGGTTCTTCATAGGCATATCGGTCTCCTAATGGTAGTCGACCAAATCAATATCGCTGGCGGTGTTCATCGGCCCGTCGTAGCGGAAAACCAGCCGCCAGTTTCCAGTGACAGTCAGGCTCCACGATCCTTTCCGGTCGCCCTTGAGCGGATGCACCTTCCACCCGGGAAAGCGTCCAAGCTGCTCCAGCGTCTCGGCGGTTTCAAGTGCGAACAAAAGCTTGCGCAGTTTGTCAGCCATGGCGGCCGGCACGCCTCTGGCGCTTCCGTCCTCCTGAAGACGCCTTAGCCCCTTATGGCGAAAGTGGAGAAACATAGAGTGTTCCTTTCTTCAGTCGTACTACCGAGGTTTTTGGGGCCCCTGCCTGCGGTTGCGCTCTTGATCTACTGATCGAAGGGCGGCTGAAGAGAGAAACAAGTTAAATATGACTCTTTCATTATGTACGGTATTACCGTACATGTCAAGCGGTTCATACTCAATGGCATCAGCGAAGCATAGTTCGGGGTGCCCGATATTGGTTGTGACGGATGAACATCCCCGCCCAGGAGAGCTTGGACGGGGCACCCCGAAGAGTTAGATTAGATGCGCAGGGTGGGCCAGCCCTCGAGTTGCAAGAAATGACTGCACCGAAATTGCATCACTACGTCCCGCAGTTCTACCTGCGCCGCTTTGCAGACACTTCGGGGCAACTGTGGCTGTGGGACCGCCACAGAGATCGTGTGTTCCACACAAGCCCAAACAGCATTGCTGCGGAAAACAACTTCTACTGGCATGAAGAACTTGCGACATTAGGCCATGATCCGCTCATTATGGAGAAACAGTTCTCACAGCTGGAGGGTGAAGTTGCCATGATAACCCAACAATGGCTTGGCTGGCTGCGTGAAATTAAGACTCCTGAGAAAATCGAGATCCCCGATACGAACCGTGAAATCGTAGCGTTTTACATCGCACTGCAATTTCTGCGAACCGCGGACGCTAGAGATATTCTGAGTGCATTCGCAGAACAGAAGGTATACAGAAAAAAGGTATCTGACGCAGAGAAACGGTTGTTGCATTTGGACATGCTCTGGAAGGGCGACGGCATCTCAAAAGACCTAGCGGAACGTATCAAGGATTCGAGTTGGGTGTTCGGGCTCAACACGACCGCAACTCCTTTCATTACATCGGATAATCCTGTCGCATTTCGCAAGGGCGATAATGCGATGTGGCTTAAGGTTGGGATGTTCAATGAAGGTACCTATTCTGTCTTCCCCATGGCTCCCGACATTGTCATGTATTGCTACCCTAAAGAACCGCCATGGGACAAGCTTGTACGATTCGATTGTTGCCTGTCTCCCGTAAGATTCACGCAAGCGATGATCGAGAGCGAGAATACCGGCCAGGTCTTTATGGCGTCCCGCTTTGTAATTTCAGTGCAGGACGGTTTCGATCGTGAGCGCGCATTCGCGAAAACCATTGGCACGGATTTGTATGCGCCGTATTGGAGGGCTCGGGGGGAACAATAGTGGATCCATGTTTCCCATTTGATCGCCTCATCCCAAACCACTACCATTACCTCATGCCGGTCGAAACCGAAATCACCCCCGACACCTACACACCGATTCGCGCCCCGCGCGGCAGCGCGATCTCTTGTAAAGGTTGGCAGCAGGAAGCCGCTATGCGCATGCTGATGAACAACCTGGATGAGGAGGTCGGGGAGCGTCCGCGAGATCTGGTCGTCTATGGCGGAACCGGTCGCGCCGCACGCAGTTGGGAGGCGTACCACGCCATCGTCGCTTCCCTCAAAAATCTCGCCAATGATGAGACGCTGCTCGTGCAATCGGGCAAGCCGGTCGGCATCTTCAAGACCCACGAATATGCGCCGCGCGTGCTCATCGCCAACTCCAACCTGGTGGGACACTGGTCCAACTGGGAGAAGTTCAACGAACTGGAACGCGCCGGCCTGATGATGTACGGCCAGATGACCGCCGGTTCCTGGATTTATATCGGCTCGCAGGGCATTGTGCAGGGCACCTTCGAGACCTTTGCGGCGGCGGGTGAGAAACATTTCGGCGGCGACCTCGCGGGCAAACTGATCGTCAGCGGCGGTATGGGCGGCATGGGTGGCGCCCAGCCCCTGGCCGCAACCATGACCGGGGCAGCGTTCCTGGGGATTGACGTTGATCCTGAGCGCATCAAGAAACGCCTGAAGACCGGCTATTGCGACTTCATGGTGACCACGCTCGACGAGGCGTTGCGCATCCTGAAGAACGCGGTTCGCAAGAAGGAGAATGTCTCTGTTGGCCTGGTAGGGAATTGCGCCGACATCATTCCTGAGCTTGCCGAGCGCGGCGTCGTGCCGGACATCCTCACCGATCAGACCTCCGCCCACGATCCGCTCAATGGCTACGTGCCGAACGGGATAACATTGGACGAGGCAGTATCGCTGCGCCAGCGTGATCCTGAGACCTATCAGCAGCGCTCGCTCGACGCCATGGCGAAACATGTCGAGGGCATGCTGCGTCTGCAGAAGATGGGTGCAGTCACGTTCGACTACGGCAACAACATCCGCACTTTTGCCTTCCAGCGAGGAGTCAAGAATGCCTACGATTTCCCGGGATTCGTGCCGGCCTACATTCGGCCGCTGTTCTGCGAAGGACGCGGGCCGTTCCGCTGGGTGGCGTTGTCAGGCGAGCCGTCCGACATCTATGCCACCGACGATCTGGTGCTGGAGCTCTTTCCCGACAATCGGATTTTGCGGCGCTGGATTGATCTCGCCCGCAAGCGCATCAAGTTCCAGGGCTTGCCTGCACGCATTTGCTGGCTGGGATACGGCGAGCGTGCCCAGTTCGGCTTGGCGATGAACGATCTGGTCAAGAAGGGCAAGATCAAGGCGCCCATCGTGATTGGCCGCGACCATCTGGACTGCGGTTCAGTAGCTTCGCCCTTCCGTGAGACGGAAAGCATGAAGGATGGCAGCGACGCCGTCGCCGACTGGCCCCTGCTCAACGCTATGTTGAATACAGCGGCTGGCGCCTCGTGGGTCTCGATCCATAACGGCGGTGGCGTGGGCATCGGCTATTCGCTGCATGCTGGCCAGGTAACCGTTGCCGACGGTACC
>JAIQFW010000116.1 GCA_020073105.1 Terriglobia bacterium | reverse complement strand
AGACAGAAGCGCGGATAAGATCTGGGGTCCGGTAAAGCTCTTCCGATTACGGCGATGTCGGCGCTTGCGGCGATTACGGCGATTTGATCCCCCACCCCCCTTTTTTTGTATTTCTGTTGAAAACAAAGGGCCAAGCGCAAATCTACCCATGCGCGACCCTTGCGTGACGCTTGGGTGGCCCTTGGGTGGCCCAAGCGTGGCCCAAGGGTGGCCCAATCCCAGACCCAGACCCAAACCCAATCCCCAAGCATGTCCCAGACGCGTCTGGCGAAGCAAGGTTGCAGCAAAGTGCTCCAAGTCTTCGAAGGGGTCAAACCTGAGCTTGTGCCGACCGGTGGACTCGCGCATACGATTGTTCAGGGCGAGGTCCAGGCCCAACTCCGAATCGGTGAAGGCGGGCACAAAGACCGGCACGCCTTTCTCGTAGGCAGATTTCAGGATGCCGCGCTGCTCCTTGGCATGCTTGGCAAGATGCGCTCCGATGGCGTGGTTGAGCTTGTAGGAACATAGCACCTCGTTGTGGTCCCAGCTCTCCAGCACCTCCGAGACGACCTCTTCGACGTCGTCCAGGTTCTGCTCCGGCTCCAGAGTGTCGTACACCCGGTTGTAGCCCTGTTCGTACAGCTCGGTATCCGGAACGTCGGGGTTATAACGGAAGTGAGCGCGCCCGGTGGCCTCGACCAGCCCGTGCGCCATCAACGCACCGGTTGAAACAATCGCATTCACGATCCCACGGTCGATCAACTCGGTAATGATCAGCCCCTGCTTGGCCACGGTCATGGCACCGGCCAGAGTCATGACCACGAAGCACTCTTCGTCCCGGGCCATGGCTTCGAGCACGTCGGCGGCCTCGCCCAACTGTCGTCCGGTAAAAGCGGTCTTGGCCATGGCCCGGACCAGAGCGTCGATCGAGCGCACTTTGCCGAGGTCAAGCGGCTCCAGAGGGGTCAGCCGGTCTTCGACCGGGTTGTGCAGCTTGCGTTCTATGCCCGCGCCATCGTGATTGGCATGCTTCCTACTGCTACCGCTGGGGATTGAGAACCGACATCCGGAAACTCGGAACTGGTATTCTATTTTCTCGTCGCTGGAGGTTTGTGCTTTGCCCCCTGAAAAGTTTCGTGTAGGACTGATTCAGATGTCAGCCACGTCGGACCCTGGCCAAAATCTGCAACGCGCCATCGAGCACGTGCGCAAGGCGGCCGATCAGGGCGCGCAAGTCGTCTGCCTGCCGGAGCTATTTCAGACCCAGTATTTTTGCCAGCGCGAAGATGCTTCTCTGTTCGATCTCGCTGAGTCCATTCCCGGGCCGACTTCGGCCAGGATGGCGGAAGTGGCCAAGCAGCTTCGCATCGTGCTGATCGCTTCCCTGTTCGAAAAGCGCGCACCTGGCGTTTATCACAACACGGCTGCAATTTTCGACACCGACGGTACCCTGCGCGGCCTCTACCGCAAGATGCACATCCCCGACGATCCTCTTTACTATGAGAAGTTCTATTTCACTCCGGGAGATCTCGGGTTCAAGGCATTCGATACCGGCTTTGGCCGTGTCGGGACCCTGGTGTGCTGGGACCAGTGGTATCCCGAAGGCGCCCGGCTGACCGCGTTGCAGGGTGCACACGTGCTCTTCTACCCCACCGCCATCGGCTGGCATCCCGCCGAGAAGAAAGAATTTGGTGAGGCCCAGCACGATGCGTGGCGCACCATTCAGCGGGCCCACGCCATCGCCAATGGGGTGTACGTGGCCGTGGTGAACCGGGTCGGATTTGAAACTGGCGACATTCGTGGCAAGGCGGCTCCCGGCGCGGGGCTGGAATTCTGGGGTGGGTCGTTTCTGTGCGATCCCTTTGGCCGGGTGATCGCCGAAGCCTCCCACGACAAAGAGGAAATTCTGATGGGCGAAGTGGACCTGCACGCGCTGGAAGACATCCGCCGCAACTGGCCGTTCCTGCGCGATCGCCGCATCGACAGTTACGCCGCGATCACGAACCGGATGATCGATTAAGGGCGGTGCCGTGGAAAAGACTCGCACCTTGGGTTTCTGGTGTTAGGTGGAGCAGCGCTTCAGCGCTGCAGAAAGACTGCACTTCACAGACCGGCTTTAGCCGCTGAGGTCCATGCCAGGCAAATCCTCTACTTCTGAGCCCGCCGTCACTCCTGCATGCCGCATGCCTGCCGAGTGGGAACCCCATGCCGCCACATGGCTCGCCTGGCCCCACTACAAAGGCGACTGGCCAGGAAAATTCGAGCCCATTCCCTGGGTTTACGCCGAGATCATCCGGCACCTTGGACGCCATGAGCGAGTCGAGTTGATCGTCAACCACGCGGCTTCTGAGAAACGCGCCCGGAGAACGCTCGATCGCGCCAATGCGCTCAGTGAGAATGTCCGCTTTCACCGCTGGCCGACCAACCGGGTATGGACTCGCGACTCCGGCTGTACGTTCGTACTCGGATCACTTGGGGACGGCCGCCCTCGGCCCTCCATGCCGAGCGAAGCTCGGCAGCTCTTGGGCATCAAGTGGCGCTTCAATGCCTGGGCCAAATACCCGGACTGGCAGTACGACGACAAGATCGGCAGCCGGATGGCCAAGGCTGCAGGGGCGAAAGAGGTTCGGCCGACATTAGGCAAGCAGAGAGTCGTCCTGGAGGGCGGTTCCATCGATGTGAACGGCCGGGGCACTCTGCTCACGACCGAAGAGTGCCTGCTCAGCCGAGTCCAACAGCGCAATCCCGCAATGCGACGCCAAGATTATGCGAAGGTCTTCGCAGATTACCTGGGGATCAAGAACGTGATCTGGCTAGGCTCCGGTATCACCGGAGATGACACCCACGGCCACGTCGACGACATCACTCGCTTCGTGGCGCCGGACACCGTCGTGACGGCTGTAGAGCCCAATCCTAACGATGCCAACTACGAACCGTTGCGCGCAAACATCCGCCGCCTGCGAGAAGCCACGGACCAGGCTGGAAAACCCATCTCCATCATTGAACTGCCCATGCCGGCGCCGGTGGTCTTTGAAGGACGCCGCTTGCCGGCCAGCTATGGGAATTTCTACATCGCCAACGGCGTGGTGCTGGTCCCCGTGTTCAACGATCCCAACGACCGGGTCGCGCTGGACATCCTCGCCGATCTCTTTCCGGATCGCGAGGTCATCGGAATTTACTCAGGCGATCTGATCTGGGGATTCGGCGCCATGCACTGCATGACCCAGCAGCAGCCCAGCGTTTAGCAATTAGCACTTGGCATTTAGCCATGCGAGTTTGGGGAATATCACGGAACTACATGGACCAAATGCTAAGTGCTAAGTGCCAACTGCTAAGAGCTCACTTCCGATACTGCGTCGGTTGCGGGCCTTTCTCGAGCAACTCGCGGTTCCAGATGGCGCCTTCGCGCGTGTAGGAGGCAAGTTCGAAGTCCTGGGTCAACTCCAGCGCGTCGGTGGGACAGGCGTCTTCGCATAGACCGCAGAACATGCAGCGGCTCAGGTCGTAGGTAAAGGTTGTGAGTTCCTTGCGACGGGTCTTCTCGTTGCGCTCACTGGAAACCACGATCAAATGTTCAGGACACGCCAGAGCGCACAGGTCGCAGGCGATACACATGGTTTCGTTGGTGTCGGGATTGACGTTCAGCCGCGGCGCGCCGCGATATCTCTCCGCCACCTGCGGGCGTTGCAGCGGATACTGCTCGGTATAGATCTCTTTGGGGTCCTGGTAACGGAAGGTAACCCTCAGACCTTTGATCAAGTCCACGAACAGGACTTTGCGAAGCAGACTCGGCATGCCCATAACCAGCTAAGGATACCATTTTTCAGCTTCCGCGACTGTTTGCCACCGACCCGTGCAACTGCCGCCAGTACAATGTCGGTGTGGCAGCCAACGACCGACGACCGACGACCGACGACGAACTTTGGATGGAAGAGGCCCTGCGCGCTGCGCAACGGGCCCTCGAAGCCGGAGAGGTGCCGGTCGGCGCGGTGGTCGTGCTGGATGGCAAAATCGTGGGCCGGGGTTGGAACCGTAACTTCAGCGACTCCGATCCCACCGCGCACGCGGAGATCGTCGCTTTGCGCGAGGCTGGAGCGAACATCGGCAACCATCGCCTGGGAGAGTGCGAGCTGTTTGCTACAATTGAACCGTGCGCGATGTGCGCTGGTGCGCTGGTGCATACCCGCCTCAAGCGGCTGGTTTACGGTGCGGACGACCCCAAAGCAGGTGCAGTTCATTCGGTAATGGCGGTGCTGAACCACCCCAAGCTGAATCATCAGATGGAGGTCCGCGGCGGCGTTCTGGCGGGACGTTGTGCGGAGATGTTGCAAGCATTTTTCCGTCAGCGCCGTGAGGAGCAAAGAACTGGGGATGTTAGATTTTGGGGTTGCTGACTACCGACTGCTGACTGCGGGCTACTGATTTGTCGCGGAGAGGTGCGTGAGCGGTTGAAACGATCCGCCTCGAAAGCGGACATACCTTAACGGGTATCGGGGGTTCGAATCCCTCCCTCTCCGCCAGAATTTCAATCCCTTCTTACCGAAAAATTCGGGTTGCGATCCACAGATTGCCTCCCACCCTTTCGCAACAAACGCGAAAGGATGGGGCACCCCTCCGTAGAAGTAGCGCATACAATAAAACATGGAAAGGGCGGGCCACCCGCCATGTTCCCTTGGATTTAAGGAGAGAATTCTCGTATGGACATCGGCCTAGAACGGAGGTATGATCGCGCGAACCCGCGTGGTTCCTGCCTTCCCCCGGCACGGCGGTACTCCAGAAAAGGATTGTTTCTCGCCATGACTCGCAAAGTGATGCCCTTTCAATACCTCGTTGGCCTTGCAGCGAGGCCAGTTTTCTGCACAATTGTTCTGTTCGCTGCCATTGTAGGGCTGGTTTCAACCGCTTCCGCCCAGGCGAGCGAAACCGTTCTTTACAGTTTCCAGGGCGGCAGCGACGGGTACGTGCCCGTCGGAAGCATAGCCTTCGACAAGGCCGGTAACTTGTATGGGGCGACGACCTATACCAGTCCATGTGTCACTTCTTTTCAGTGTGGTTCCGTGTATGAGTTGTCGCCGCCGCCACAACAAGGCGGAGCGTGGACGCAAACCACTCTTTACACCTTCCAAGGACACAGTAAGGGTGACGGTGGTGCACCTACGGGTGGCCTCATTCAAGATGCGGCAGGAAATCTGTACGGTGTGACCGGTTATGGAGGCACAGGTCCGTGCATTCTGCTGGGGACTCCGACTGGCTGCGGAGCTGTTTATGAAATGATTCGCCCGGCGCAGCCAGGGGGAGTTTGGAAAGAGAAAGTTCTTTACAGCTTCTTGGGAAATCAGGACGGTCAATTTCCTTTCGGCGACCTGGTGTTCGACAAACAGGGAAATCTGTACGGAGCCACATGGTTCGGCGGCGGTAAGGGAGACACTTGCAACTCTCTTTACCCGTACTGTGGAACGATTTTTCAGCTAAGCCCACCGAGGACCACGCACAAGGGATCCGCGTGGACGGAGAAAGTTCTGTATAGCTTTCAGGGCCTTGACGCCGGTGACGGCGGAGAGCCGAACGGCGGCTTGGTCTTTGATGAAAGTGGGAACATCTATGGGACGACTTCTGTGGGGGGCAGTAACGTTCCCCTCTGCAACAACGGTTGTGGGACGGCGTTTGAACTAGTGCGTTCGCCGAAAGGCGGGCCTTGGACCGAGCAGTTGCTTTACAGCTTCTTAAACTACCCTGATGACGACGGCGCACGACCCAACGGAAACCCAATC
Source organism: Terriglobia bacterium (assembly GCA_020073105.1). Taxonomy (GTDB): domain Bacteria; phylum Acidobacteriota; class Terriglobia; order Terriglobales; family Acidobacteriaceae; genus JAIQFW01. Next base: position 10,254 of record JAIQFW010000116.1, on the reverse strand, counting down.
CTGATTAATGGCACATTCTACGGTACAACCCTCGGCGGCGGCGAAGATGAGGTTGGTACGGTCTTCTCTTTGACGCCACCTCCACAGAACGAAGGAGCATGGACAGAAACCCTTATTCACGTCTTCACTCGTGGGGACGATGGGGCCAGTCCATCTGCTCTGATAGTCGGACCGGACCGAAAGTTCTATGGGAGCTCAGGGTCGGGTCCGAGTCGCTATGGGCTTATCTATCGAATGGATCCGCCAAAACAGAAAGGCGATGCCTGGAAGTTTGTAACTGCATATAACTTCACGGGTCCGCCGGATGGCGTGTACGCAGTGGCCCTTAAATTTGGAAAGAACAATACGCTCTACGGAACCACCTCGTACGGTGGAACCGGATCCTGTAATGGCGGTTGCGGCACGGTATTTGAGATTGCGCACTAGTGTCATTTGAGTGAGTGCTGACGGAAAATCAGGAGGAAAAAATGCGAGTATTTAAATCATCGTGGATTTGCGCGTCTTTGATGGCAATATGCGTCCTTAGTGCGTGCATCTTGTCACGTCCGGTTCAAGCGCAAAACATAGGCAACAATGCTGTTTACACTGGTACAAGTTGTTGCACGGGTACAGCAGCGTTTATTGACGCCGGCATCTTGGCGCAGGTTAATGGGACTAATATCTGCGCGACGATCTACAATATATTTACGTCAACAACACCTGCTTACCCAGCTAGCGGCGCGGTAATTGACGCCCGTGGGGTCAGCAGTTCCGCATTTACCTGCACTGGGACTCCGTGGCTCCAAAGCGGCGGCTCTTTCGCCAACGTGCCTTCCACCATCCTCCTTCCCGCAGGCACCATCGCCATATCCCAGACGTGGGCAATGCCCAGCAATACCCATCTGGTCGGAGTAGGAGACAGCCCCACTGCCGGGACGATACTCCAGGCGGCTTCTGGTTTCTCTGGCGCCATGCTCCAACTGGGCAACGCTTCTTCTCCTTGTTGTACTGCTGTTTCCGTTGAAAACCTGGTTCTGGACGGGTTCGGGCGAAGTGGCGTCAACGGCATCCTGAACACCACCGCGCAAGACTTCAGCTACGTGGATCACGTGAGCCTGTACCAAATTCTGGGTACAGGGCTATCCGGTGAAGCGGGGTCTGGTGCTGGGGCCTGAGCAGTGGCCTTGGAGCAGCCATCACGCTTACGCGTTGGACGAGCGTGGCCCGGTTGTGGTGAACGAAGCGCAAAAGATTGAGCTTCGAGTAAGAAAAGTCTCTTGATACCATCGCCGGTGGTGCCCACGCTTCGAAAATCGAGGCTGTTACGAAACTCGACATTTTTGTTACAGGTTGTGGTCAAGTCTAAAACGAACTACAACATCTTGCGATCCAAACAACACGATTTTGAGTTTCGTAACAGCCTCAAATCGCGAAGCGTGGGGCAGCCCGCCTTGTAACCCGCTCTGGACGCGGGTATTATCCCGAAAGTGTAGGATTCACCGAGAGTTACGGGAAACGAAGGTAATAGAATCCCTCCCTCTCCGCCAGAATTTCAATCTCTTCTTGCCGAAAAATTCGCGTTGCGATCCACAGCATTGCCTCCCACCCTTTCGCAACAAACGCGAAAGGATGGGGCACCCCTCCGTAGAAGTAGCGCATACAATAAAACATGGAAAGGGCGGGCCACCCGCCCGGGACGATACTCCAGGCGGCGTCCGGCTTCTCCGGCGCCATGCTCCAACTGGGCAACGCCTCTTCTCCCTGTTGCACGGCGGTTTCCGTTGAAAATCTGGTTCTGGATGGGCACGGACGAAGTGGCGTCAATGGCATCCTGAACACGACCGCCCAAGACTTCAGTTATGTGGACCACGTAAGCCTTTACCAAATCCTCGGTACAGGGCTATCGATTTCGGCCACCAATTCCGGCCCCTATACCAACATTAACTTTGACACGGGCAGTTACACGGCTGCTTCGTCCACGGTTTGTGCCAGCATCAGCGGTACCACCGGCACGCGCGGGTTCCGGGGACTCACTTGCACCGGAGAAACCGCCAATGCAAATGCCGCCATACTTTTGGATTCGTCCAACAACACGATTGAGGATGTGAGAATTGCCGGCTTTGCCGACGGCATTCGCATTGGCGGCAGCGCCGATGCCCACAGCAACGTGCTGGTGAACATCGTCGGAGATACGGACCCGCGAGTAACTAGCCCTCCGATTTATACCGTTCGCATCAGAAACACGCATAACGTCTCGGACGTGACTGTAATAGGCGTGAGCAACAGCTCAGTCTCAGGCACATATTCAATCTACGATGAAGTAACCGGAACCCATCTCCAAGATGGCACCGTAGGCATGTATGCTCTCGGGGGAGCCAAGAACAACGGCCACGCCCTTTTCACCACAAGTCCGAACGCTCCCACTTGGGCGTCAGGGAATGGGGTTCCGACTGGCACCTGCCTTAAGGGAAGTCTGTACAGTTGCTCAGGCACATCTACCTCGTGCAATCCAGGGGGAGGAGGTAAAGCTCTGTGGGGTTGCCCCAGCAGCAGCGGGTGGGTGGCGATCAAATAGAAGGCTGGGTTCGAGTGCCCCTTCTTTGTGCGTTCTCCGCGCGCGAGAAGAGTAGGCATTACTGACTGTCGACGCGTAGTTCTGTTCCAAGAGGGAAATTACTCTCGCGATCTTCACTGAAAGAGGTCAGCGAGTCCAGCTGGAACCAACAAGATGTCCGTCGTGCATCGGCTCCACTACCCATGTTAGAAGGCTGGCAATCTTTGTCAAACGCATGGCGGCTCAGGATGCTCCAATCCCGAGACTTACGTTCCGATGCTCGACTTTTCTAGGTTAAATATAACGATCTACTCCTGATACCACTGATACCGTTTTCCCCGGAACTGTAGGCTACTAGACAAACTATAGAAACTGTAGCCTAAGATCGAATGTGCTTGTAACCCACTATGGACGCGGGTATTATCCCGGAAGTGTAGGGTTCACCGAAGGTTAGGGGAAACGAGGGGATAGAATCCCTCCCTCTCCGCCAGAATTTCAATCCCTTCTTACCGAAAAATTCGGGTTGCGATCCACAGCATTGCCTCCCAGCCTTTCGCAACAAACGCGAAAGGATGGGGCACCCCTCCGTAGAAGTAGCGCATACAATAGAACACGGGAAGAGTGGGCGACCCGCTATGATTACTTCCGGCTTGCCGACAAACCGGGAGTTGGCCGCTTCGGTCAGCACCGCGTGGTGTTTCTCTTCTGGCCAGATCTGCTGAGAGAGTCGCCTATTACCAGTCATTTCTTCGATTTAGGATGCTGGTAGCGTCCAGGGGTGACTAAGGCTACTTCGATTTGTGACAAGAATCACAGCAAGGTGTTCTCGCAAATCGGTACTGTGAACCAGGTGGCGAAGTTCACTGCAGACCCCGAATACTTTGCAGGTCGCTGCCAAGGAGCCTAGACTGGCGGTTGTGAGCCGAACTCGTGTGACCGTTGCGGTCGGTGCCGTCCTGCTTTGGGCGGTGACACCGGTTCTGGCCTGCCTCCTGCCATGTTTGGCCGCCGCACCAGCCAAGCAGGAATGCTCCCATCACATAGCGATGCATTGCGGGCGCTCGATGATCACTGCCGGCCGTACCTGCTGCCAGGTGTCCTCCCGTCCGGCAATCGCGACAGTCGAGACGCAAGGCAGTCAATCGCAGAAGCGTGCCCTTGCCGTGGTCCGGGTTGTTGCTTACGTTTCTCTGTCGGATGTGCCGACAACTCGGCCGGCATCTCTGGCCTTTTTCGAATCACCTCCGAATGAATCCTCTCCCTCATCTCCCTCTGTTCTGAGAATCTAGAAAGCCTTCATTTCTTAAACTCCGAGCACTGGTGAGTCTACGCACAAGCCTTTCATGCGAAGTCTTGCCGACGCCTCTGTCGTGACCACTGATTCTTTCGTGGAGAAGAGCAATGAAGGTCCTAGGTGTCTTTGTAGTTACAATTTGGTGCGCGCTCGCTGCGGGTGCACAAAACGCTGAACGAGCCGCAACGGAGCCCGACTCTTTTGCGGGAACCGAAGCAATGCTGCCGGCCCAGCAGGAACATCGTCATCCATCGACTATTCCCCTGACCCTGCCGGAACTGGAATCGGCGGCTCTTACCAACAATCCGGAGATTCTGGCGGCTATGCGACGAATCGCCGTGGTTGAGGCACGCCGAGGCAGTGCGGGGTCACTGGATGACCCCTCGTTCATGTATCGGGGCTGGGGAACTCCACTCAGCCGTCCCTGGGACCTCAACCAGACCCAGCACATGTTCATGTATAGCCAGATCCTTCCCGGTTGGGGCAAGCGTCAACTGCGGGCGCGAGTGGCGGATGCGGACATCGACGTCGCAAAGGCGGAGGTTGAGGCGAAGAAACGTGCCGTGCTCGCTCAGGTCCGCAGAGCCTTCTACGAGTTGCTGCAAAATCAAGAAGGACTGCGCTTTCACGATGAGCAAGCCGCCCTGGCGCGCCAAGGCCTGGAGTCGGCGCGAATCAAATACGTGGTCGGCAAAGTCCCGCAGTCGGACATGCTGAAGGCGCAGATTGCCCTCACTCGCCTGGTCGAGCATCTGGTCATGCTGCAGCAGGACGGTGACCTTGCTCGCGCCCGTCTGAACACTCTGCTGGGCCGGGACCCAGGGGCTCCACTCGACGTGGTGGGCAACTACTTGCCGCCCTCGCAACTGCCCGGGCTCCTCGATCTGGAAAAGATGGCGCTCGATGCTCGGCCGGAGCTGGCAGCCATTTCCGCGACGATCCGGCAGAGCGAGACCCGCACGCAACTGGCGGAGAAATCGCTTAAGCCGGATTACACGCTGAGCGGGGGTTACATGCTCATGCCGGACGCCTCGCGCTATCGCAACACCTACATGGCCGAGCTTTCGGTAACGCTGCCCTGGTTAAATCGCGGACGCCACAATGCGGAGATTGCCGAGGGCAGCGCCGTCGTAGCCGCAGACAAAGCGGAGTACGAAAGCCGTCGGGCGGCAATTTTCGCAGAGATTCAGGAATCGCTGGTGCGGGCCCGTGTGGCCCAGCGTTTGGCCAGACTCTATCGCGACACCCTGCGTCCACAAGCCGAGGCAGTGCTCACAGCTACCGTTGCGGCCTACCAAGCCGACCGTACCGACTACCTCAACTTGCTCGACAGCCAGAACACCACGCTCGATGTGGAACTCGACTACATCCGCGCGGTCTCAGACCTTGAGACACGGATGGCCGATCTGGAGCGGGCCGTCGGCGCACCGTTACCCCGAGGGTCGAAGACCAGTTCCTCAGATTCCATAGAACACAAAACCGTTGATGTGCGCCAGGAGGTGAGGTAATGACCACCCGTGAAAAATATCTGATCGTCGCCGGAATCGTTCTTGGGCTTCTTGTGGCCAGCATGTTCTTTGGCATGTCGCGCCTGATTCGGCCCGAGGCCACCGCAGCCAAAGAGGAACTTGCGCCTTTCCCCTCTGGGTCTACATCTGAAGATCCGCCTGCTCAGCACGGCGGCCACGAGCACAGTGCAGCCGCGGAATCCGAGCCGCTGTCGAGTCTACAACTCACGGAAGATGAGCAGCGCTCAATCGGACTGCAGACCACAGTGGTCCAGCGCCGGAGCATCCACCGGGAGTTGCTGGCAGCGGCGCGGGTGGAGGAGCCGGAAACCCAACTTGCCAACATCAGCGCTCGCATCGGCGGACGCCTAGACAAGCTGTATGTGGATTTCACCGGGCAACCGGTGCGTCGTGGCCAGCCAATTGCCGAAATCTACAGTCCGGAGGTCCTCACCAGTGCCGAGGAGTACAAGCTGGCGCTGGAGAACCGCAAGCGCCTGGGTAGCAACGCGGAGTCGCAAGCCCTTTCCGCAGCCGACGAACTGATTACCGCCAGCCGCCGTCGCCTGGAACTGTGGGGACTGACCTCACAGCAGATCGATACCATCGCAAGTTCTGACAAGCCGCAGATTGATCTCATGATTTACTCGCCGGCGGGCGGGATCGTAAGCGAGCGCAAGGTGACGCAGGGCCAGTACGTCAACACTGGCGATGTGCTCTATACCGTGACTGACCTGAGTACCGTGTGGGTGAAGGCTGACGTTTACGAAACTGATGTGCCACAGGTGCGCGTGGGCCAGTCGGTGGAAATCACGTCAGAGTCCATACCGGGGAACAAATTGCACGGGCGAGTTGGCTTCCTTGAGCCTATGGTCAACGCGCAGACCCGGACCACAGCAGCGCGTATCCAGGTAGCGAATCCCGGAATGCGGCTGCGGCCCGGAATGTTCGTGCAAGCGCGCTTTGCACTGGGGGGAGGGGAGAGCGTACTCGCAGTCACACGTTCGGCGGTCGTCAATACCGGTGAGCACAAACTGGTGTACGTGGCCAAGGGTGATGGAGTCTTTGAAGCCCACGAAGTGCAGTTGGGGGCAGCTGCAGGCGACTATTTCCCAGTACTGTCTGGCTTGCGTGGCGGCGAGCGCATCGTAACCGAAGGCAACTTCCTGCTCGACTCCCAGACCCGCATCACTGGCGGCATGAGCGGGATGTTCGGAGGGTCCAAGGAATTCAACCAGCAACCGTCCGCACCCGAATCCGCGCAATGGAAAATATCCTTTCGCAGCGATCCGGCAACGCCCCGGGGCGACTCGGAAGCGACCGCCTACGTTTCGGTGCAGGACAACACCGGCAAGCCGGTGACCGACGCTCAGGTCAAGGTCACCCTGTTCATGCCGGCAATGCCCGCAATGCGCATGAGCGAGATGCGGGAGACGGCCGCCCTGGGTTTGAAAGGCACAGAGTACGCCGGCACCATCAAGATACCCACTTCGGGCACCTGGGCCGTCACCGTGGAAGTGAGACGGCGTGGCCAGTTGCTCACCAGTTACCGCACCAGCTTGAGCGCGAAATAAGGAGAGCCTGCGATGATCCAACGAATGATCGGATTTTCAATCAAGAATCGCGGTCTCGTCCTGCTGGCGTACCTGGTGCTGGCCGCATGGGGGTACTGGGCCCTTCTGCGTACGCCGATTGATGCCATCCCCGACCTCAGTGAAAACCAGGTCATCGTCTTCACCGATTGGGCGGGCCGCAGTCCGCAGGAGGTCGAAGACCAGATCACTTATCCGCTCACCGTCAACCTGCAAGGCCTGGCGGGCATCAAGACCGTGCGCTCTTCCTCCGCCTTCGGGTTTTCGATGATCAACCTGATTTTCGAAGACAATGTGGACCTTTACTTTGCCCGCGCCCGTGTCCTGGAGAAGCTGAATCTCTCTTCCGGGATCCTGCCGGGAGGAGTCACACCGGTGCTCGGCCCGGACGCCACCGGCGTTGGTCAGGTGTACTGGTACACCATCGAGGGTCCGTATGACCCGGGCACGCTGCACTCACTGCAGCACTGGTTCATACGCTACCAGTTGAACTCGGTGCCGGGAGTTGCCGAAGTGGGCACCGTCGGCGGATTTTTGCGCGAGTACCAGGTGGACGTAGACCCGGTGAAGCTGCGCGCGTACAACGTCCCGCTGCGCATGGTCTTTGAATCGATTCAGAGAAGTAATACCAACGTCGGCGCCAAAGTCATGGAGGTCAATGACACGGAGATGGCAGTGCGAGGTATTGGGCTGGTCAGCTCGATTGCCGACATTGAGAATATTGTGCTCACCGCCAGCGCCGGCACACCCGTCTATCTGCGAAATGTCGCCACCGTGCACCTCGGGCCAGACTTCCGGCGGGGAGTCCTGGATCGGAACGGGAAGGAAGCGGTCGGCGGAGTGGTCGTGATCCGCTCCGGCGAAAACGCGCTGCAGGTGATTGATGCCGTCAAGCGCAAGATAAAGGATCTGGAGCCTGGCCTGCCTCCTGGCGTCCACATCACCTCCTTCTATGACCGCAGCAGCCTGATCCACCATGCCGTGGACACGCTGAAGCATGCGCTGATCGAGGAGATTCTCCTGGTCACGCTCGCCCACGTGATCTTCCTGTGGCATTTCCGCAGCATTCTGATCGTTACCTTGCCTCTACCACTGGCGGTGTCGGCGGCGTTCCTTTTCATGCACTACTTCGGGATTTCGTCGAACATCATGTCGCTTGGAGGAATCGCGATCGCGATTGGTGTGCTGGTCGATGCTGGCATCGTCGTAACCGAGAACGTCATACGGCACGCGGAGGCATACGCGGAGGAACATGGCGAGTATCGCTCGAAGATCACCCAGATCACTCTAGAAGCGACCCGTCTGGTCGGACGTCCGATCTTCTATGCGATGACCATCATCATCCTGGCTTTTGTTCCAGTGTTCGCTCTTACCGGCATGGAAGGGAAGCTATTCCACCCACTCGCGTTCACTAAGACCTTCGCTATGGTGGGCTCTACCCTGATCGCAGTCACGCTGGTGCCGGTGCTGTGCACGTTCCTGATTCGTGGAAAGCTGCATCGGGAAGAGGCCAATCCCGTCATGCATTTTCTGCAGCGCCTATACAAACCTGTATTGTCTTGGGCACTCCGGCATCGCCTTACGACCATGGCGGGAGCAGCTGCACTGTTTCTGTTCGCGATGGCGCTGGCTACCACGATTGGTTCTGAGTTCATGCCTCCATTGGATGAAGAGACAGCAATGTTCATGCCTATAACAGATCCCGCCATCTCACTGACGAAAGCCACAAAGATCCTCCGTGAGCAAGATCGCATCATTGCCCAGGACCCGGCGGTAGAGAACGTCGTCGGCAAGATCGGGCGCGCGGACACCTCCACCGATCCTGCTCCGATCAACATGACCGAGACGATCATCACGCTCAAGCCACGCGATCAATGGCCCTCCGGAACCACAAAAGAAGACATTCTGCAGCGGCTCGATGCAAAGCTCCGTATGCCTGGTGTCACCAACATTTGGACTCAGCCCATTCGCAACCGCATCGACATGCTCTCGACCGGCATTCGCACGCAGGTTGGTATCAAGATATTCGGGTCGGACTTGAGCACAATTGAGCGGCTGTCCAGTGAGGTTGAGCAAGCGTTGCACCGTGTGCCCGGTGCAGTTGATCTTTACGCCGAGCGCATTACCGGCGCGCCCTATCTCGAAATCAAGACAGACCGCATAGCGGCTGCCCGCTACGGAATCAGCGTGGGCGATGTGCAGGAGGTGATCGAGACAGCCATCGGGGGAAAGAACCTTTCAACCGCGATTGACGGCCGCCAACGCCTGCCCATCAGTGTGCGCTACGCCCGCGACTTCCGCGAGACTCCCGAGGCGCTGCGCAATGTGCTGGTTACGGCCCCGAACGGGGCCCAGATTCCGCTCGCTCAGCTGGCCTGGATTCAGGTCGTCATGGGCCCATCGATGATCAGCAGCGAGAACGGCCTACTACGTGGCTCCGTGCTGATGAACGTGAGAGGGCGAGATGTGGGCTCATTCGTGGCTGAAGCCGAGCGTGCGGTAGCGCGACAGGTGAAACTGCCTCCTGGTTACTACATCGAATGGAGCGGACAATACGAAAACCAACTTAGCGCCCGACGCCGGCTAATGCTGGTCATTCCCGCAGTCTTCGCCATCATGTCAATCCTCCTCTATAAGATCTACGATTCGCTCAAAGAAGCGCTGCACGTGATGCTCGCGGTACCCTTCGCGTTGACGGGCGGCATCTTTCTGCTGAAACTCCTGGCCTACAACTTCTCGGTTGCAGTGTGGGTCGGCTTTATTGCACTGTTCGGAACCGCCGTCCAGACCGGTGTGGTTATGGTGATCTACCTGGAAGAGGCTGTGGCCCGCAAGAAAGCAGCGATGGGTGTGCTCACGGTGCAGGGATTGCATGAGGCCGTGATGGAAGGCGCTTTGCTGCGGTTGCGACCCAAGGTCATGACCGTTTCTACGGTCATAGCTGGTTTGCTGCCGCTGATGTGGTCAGCCCGAACCGGAGCGGAAGTGATGAAACCACTAGCTACACCGGTGCTTGGCGGCATGGTGTCGTCGCTGTTGCACGTATTGATTGTGACTCCCGTAATCTTTACCTGGCTGCGCGAACGCGAGTTGCGACGGGGATAAAGCCTGCCTCGTCGCTACGGGCTTTGCCGTCCCTTTTGTGCCGCCGAGAACGCCCCGTTCTTGCGGAGTTCAGAAATAGAACGTTTGTGGGGACTTTTCAAGAGCCGGGCTCGGTGACGAATTCTCTTAGAGATTCTTGCCCCCCTCCCCCTGGCCACTATGCAGCTATATCCCGCACGATCGTACGACGCACGAACCAATCCCACTTCCCCCGGGGCGCTT